>JASGEE010000160.1:0-12146 GCA_047606715.1 Microbacterium sp. | reverse complement strand
TCGCTGCCCGCCGGACAGACGTGATCCGCGCTCGCCGACGACGGTGTCCAAGCCGTCCTCGGACCCGGATACGATGTCGAGCGCGTTCGCCTCGGCGAGCGCGGCGAACACCTCGTCGTCGGTGACGTGCGCAGCTCCGTATGCGACGTTCTCTCGCACGGAACCGGCCAGCAGCACCGTCTCCTGCGGCACGATCGAGACGAACCGTCGCAGCGATCGCAGATCGAGCGTCGCCAGGTCCCGGCCGTCGATGCAGACCGCGCCCGAAGCGGGTGCCGTGAATCCGAGGACGGTGTTGAGGATCGTCGACTTGCCCGACCCCGATGGACCCACGAAGGCGACCGTGCTGCCGGCGGGGATCTCGAGGTCGATGCCGTCCAGGGCGGGGCGCTCGTCCCCCGGATAGCGGACGACGAGGCGATCGAGCCGGATGTCGCCACGAACACCCGTCACCTCGATCCGCCCACCGCTGTCCTCCACATCGAGGTCTTCCGCGACGTCGGCGATCGAGCGCACGGCATCCATTCCGCGGGAGAAGATCGGCGCTGCGTTCATGAGCATGACGATGGCATTGGTCAGCATGCCGAAGTACGTGCTCAGCAGCACGACCTGCCCGGCAGTGATGGGGACGAGCCCCGTGACGGCGAGGGCCGCGGCGCCGAGCAGGCACAGCAGACCCAGGATCTGGTAAGAGATCCACGACAGTGCCCCGAACCGGCCGTTGAGCACGTCGAGATCGCGCCCGGCGCGACGCACGGCGTCCGCGCGCTCGGCGACGCGCGCGGTGGCGACGTCCTCGAGCCCGTGGCCACGGGTGATCGGCATGAGGGCGGCCATCTCGCTGACGCGCGCGGACAGCTGCTCGACCTCGACCCGGAACGTCTCGTTGCGCGCCGCTGCGCGCCGGCGGATGTAGCTGACCAGAGACGCAGCGATCGGAATGGTCACAGCGAACACCGCGACGAACATCGGGACGCTCAGCGCAGTGATGAGCACCGCGCCGACGAGCGTGGACAGCGCGGAGATGACCGTGGGGAACACGTGGGCGAGCATGAGCTCGACGTTCTCCACGTCGCGGACGATCTTGGTCTGGACGACCGATGCGCTCTGCCGGTTGTGGAACCCGATCGACAGGCGTTGCAGCCGTGCCGCGAGGCCGGCGCGGACCGTGTAGGCCAGCGAGCGGTTGGCCGAGCTGGTCAACCGCACCACGATCATGTTGAACGGATAGTTCAGTGCGAGCACCGCGAGTGCGACAAGGCTCCACGGGCCGGTTCGCTCCAGCGGCCCGCCCGCGACGACGATGTCGATGATCGCGGCTGTCACCGGGGGCAACACCCATACGGCGCTGTCCTTGATCACGAACGCGAAGACGGCGAGCAGCAGACCGAGCCGGTGCGGGCGCAGCAGCCGCAAGAGCGAGCGCAGCGGCTGAGCGCGGCGCACGCTCCGGGTCAAGAGCGCCTCGGGGTCCTCGAGTGCGATGCGCCCCGTCCGCGGTCCCGTCACCGCTGCTCCTCGCGGATGACGGCGACGCCTCCCGCATCCACGCGCAGGGTTCCGTCGACACGGTCGCCGGTGATGAGGTCGACCCCGTGGGCGGGGATGTCTGCGGCGGCGTCGCCGTGGTTGAGGGCGAACAGCCAGCAACGGTCGCCGCGCAGTCTGCGGGTGAACTCGACGCCGCGGACGACGGGCACATGCGGCACGATCCCGCTGTCGTCGACGATGCGCGCGACGAGGTCGTCGAAGCCTTCCGCGAGGTGGGCGGAGACGTACCATGCGCGGCCGGTGCCGACGACGCGTCGGGTGAGGGCGGGCCCGCCACGCAGGGGGCCGTCGACGTAGGCGTCGACCACTTCGGCATCGGTCGCCCTCAGACGCGCCGCCCAGTCGGCGACGACGGCGCCGGATGCCAGGGTGTGGCGGTCGCCGGCTTGCAGCGGGTGCAGCTCCTCGCCGAAGACGCCCAGCAGGTCGCGGAAGGCTCCCGGATACCCCCCGGTGCGCACGCGGTTCTCCTCATCGGCGAGCCCCGTGACCGGCCCGATGACGACGGTGGCGCCGCGCTCGGCGGCCGCCGCCAGGCGCGCAGCATCGGCGTCGGCGACGGAGTACACCCCCGGCGCCACGAGGAGGTCGTATGTCGAGAGGTCGGCGGTGATCGGCACGACGTCGGGGGCCAATCCCCGGGCGGACAGCGCTTCGTGCCAACGCCGCCCCTCCGCCTCGATCCGAAATGCGGGCAGCGGCGTCGCGGCCTCCTCCCAAGCCCACTGTGCCGGGATGTCGGCGACGATCGCCGCGCGCGTCGGAGCGACGAGGCTGCCCGCCACCTCGGCGAGTTGCGCGATGGCGTCGCCGAGCGCGACCACTTCGCTCCAGTGCCCGGTCGCGGTGCCCGAGTGCGGCACCATCGCCGAGTGGAACTGCTCGGGGCCGGCGGCACAGGCGCGCCACTGGAAGAACAGGGCACCGTCGGATCCGTGCGCGAGGTGGGCGAGGGAGTGCCGCCTCATCTCGCCCGGCGACTTCGGAGTGTTGCGCTCCTGCCAGCTCACCGCGGAGGTCGCGTGCTCCATGAGCAGCCACGGCGCGGTGCGGTCCAGACCGCGCGCCCTGGAGGCGACGAACGCCAGCTCGCGCTCCCGATGCGGGTCGGAGGACTGCGTGTAATGGTCGATCGCGACGAGGTCGAGGTCGGCGGTCCATTCGGTGTAGTCCGCGACGCTGCCGCCCACCGAGAGCATGAGGTTGGTCGTGATGGGCTGGCGCGCTCCGGCCGTGCGCAGGGCGTCGCGTTCCCGCCTCAACTGCGCGCGCAGCTCGTCGGAGGAGAACCGGTCGTACGCCAGGAGGAGAGAGGGGTTCGTGGCGGACTCGCTGGCCAGGGGCGCCGTCACATCGTCGAACGAGCGATAGCGCAGCCCCCAGAACGCCGTGCCCCAGGCCCGGTTGAGGGCGTCGATCGTGCCATAGCGTGTGCGGCACCACAGGCGGAACGCCTCGGAGGATGCCGCGCAGTAGCACAGCCGGTTGCCGCCGCCGAGCTCGTTGCCGACGTGCCACAGCTGCACGGCGGGATGCGTGCCGTAGCGTGCCCCGAGCGCTGCGGCGACACGCGTCGAATACGCGTGCCATGTCGGGTTGCTCGCGCACCAGCCCAGCCGTCCGCCGGCGTGATAGCGGATGCCGCGGCGGTCGACCGGGAGGATCTCCGGGTGTGAGCGGTGCAGCCAGGTCGGCGGAGCCGCCGTCGGCGTCGCCAGGTCGATGCCGATCCCGGCATCCGTCAGCAGCCCGATGATCCGGTCGAACCAGTCCCACTCCCAGACGTCGTCGTCGACTTCGAGGAATGCCCAGGCGAACACCCCGAGCGTCACCGTCGTCACGTGCGCTTCCCGCATGAGCGCGATGTCCTCAGCCCAGACCGACTCGTCCCACTGCTCGGGGTTGTAGTCGCCGCCGAACAGGAACCGCTGGGCCTTCACCGGTCCGCTCATACCTCACCGGCCTGTCGGACGGTGACGGTGAGCGGATGCTCGGGGGGCAGTTGGGCGAGGGAGAGGACGCCGTCGATGCCTTCGCCGTCGGCGTCCACGAGCTCCACGCCGGCGTCGGTTCCGCCTGCCGTCACGGCATCGGCGAACGCCTCGCGCAGCGGACGAGACCCGAACACGCCCCCGATCGCGCACACCGCGAACCGTTCGTCGCCGGTGCGCACACGTCCGATCGCCGTCGCGACGCTCGCGGCGAGCTCGCGCGCCGCACGGCCGGTGATCGCGGTGGCGACCGGATCGTGCTGCGTCGCGAGCCGCGCCACGTCTGCGGCGAACGACGCGACGACGCGCACGCGGTCATCGTCGGCCTGCAGGTCGATGTACGCCTGTGAGAGATCGGGCCAGCGGGCTGTGACGACGTCGGTGAGCGCGGTGGCTGGTCCGCGGCCGTCGTAGGCGCGCATGACGGCGTCCAGCGCCTCCCGCCCGATCCAGTACCCGCTGCCGGCGTCGCCCATGATGTGGCCCCAGCCGTCCACTCGCGCGATCGTCCGGGAGTCGACGGCGAGGGTCACCACGCCGGTGCCCGAGGCCACGACGGCGCCGCGCCGGTCGCCGAGGGCACCCAGGAAGGACGTCGTGGAGTCGTGGGTGAGGGTCGCACCACGCACGCCGGCATCGGCGACGAGCGCGAGCAGGGCGTCGGCATCGGCATCGCGCGCGGTGAGCCCGGAGATTCCGGCGGCCACCACGTCCGGCGCGGCCCCCGTGCGGGCCACGGCGGCGTACACGACGGCGGCCAACTGCGGCAGGAGTGCCTCGTGGGTGTCGATGCCGCCGAAGACGAGGTCGTCCCTGCGCTGCGGAGTGTGCAGGCGCACCTTCGTCTTCGTCTGCCCGGCATCGATTGCGAGCACGCTCTTCGTCGTCACCGCAGCTCCTTCCTCGGTCGTTCGCTCACGCTGGCGTGGAGGTTCCGCTCCTGCGCGCTCATGGGGACACCAACTGGTTCGCGCTGCGCAGCACCCGCGGGTCGGCGAGGGCGGCGGCATCGAGCGCCCCGTCGTGGCGGACGCGGAATGTCACGCTCTCTCCGGGGAGCAGCGTCACCAGCGCCTCCTCGGCGTGGGCGTCCGGGGCCACCTTGTCGACGAGCAGCGTCACGTCGCGGGCGAGGGCGCGCGCAGCGATCGTCACGCGAGTCCCTCCGTCCACAGGCTCGGCGGACAGCTCGAGATCCGGTGCGGGCAGCTCGCTGTCGCGCGGTTCGGCGAAGAACCAGAGGCCTCGGGCGCGGTCGGCGTGCAGCATCTCGGCGACCAGCACCTCGCTGCCGGCGTTCGTCGGGCTCGCCGTGTCGCGGTCGAGGGGCACGACGACGGTGCTGCGCGCGGGGGCCACGACGGGGATCGCGGCGGTGGCCAGCGCGCGACCGGAGAAGTCCAGGCGACGCACGTCGAGCAGATCCGACCATGGCTCGGATGTGTCGTTGCAGATGATCGCGGCAAGCCCGGCTCCTCGTGGCTGGATCGTGACCAGGCGCGGGGCGAAGGCGTTGCGCAGCGCGTGGAACAGCGGCTTCGCGCGTTCGCCGCCGTCGATCGCGGCCCACGAGGTCACGGGCCAGCAGTCGTTGAGCTGCCAGACGATCGCGCCCATCGTGTGTGGCGCCCATGAGCGGAAGTGCTCCAGCGCAGCCCCCACGGCGTTCGCCTGGTTGAGCTGCATCGCCCAGTGCCACGTCTCCATGTCCTCCGGCAGCCGGAAGTGGGGGAGCAAGCCGTTCGCGAGCTTGGCGTTGCCCTCCGCCGCCTTCTGATGCACGATCATCCCGGGCGACTCTGGCGTCAGCGGGTCGTCGTCGAGCGAAGCGGTCAGGGTCGTCCACGTCGGCGGTCCCTGCCAGCCGAACTCGGCGACGAACCGGGGCGTGTGCTCGCGGTAGGTCGTCCAGTCGCGTTCGTTCCACTGCCGCCACAGGTGGACGGTGCCCGATCCGGGCTCGAGCGGGTGCGGGCCAGTCTGTGTGCCGCTCGGGGCTCCCGGGGTCCGCGTGGCATCCCAGCCCATGCCAGCGCTGAACGGGCTGCCGGCGATATAGGGGACGTGCGGCGCCAGCTCGGCTGTGAGCGCGGGGAACATCTCGAAGTAGTAGTGGGCGCCCCAGGTCTTGCCGTCGAGACGTCGCTGCCAGCCCCAGTCCGCGAAACCCTCGAGCGCCTCGTTGTTGCCCGTGAGCAGGACGAGACAGGCGTGGGATGCCAGGCGGACGATGTTCTCGCGTGCCTCCGCCTCGATCTCGGAGCGCAGCGGCTCCTCCTCGGGGTACGCCGCGCAGGCGAACAGGAAGTCCTGCCAGACGAGCAGGCCCAGCTCGTCGGCGAGGTCGTAGAAGTCGTCCGACTCGTACAGTCCGCCGCCCCACACTCGGATGAGATTGAGGTTCGCCTCCAGGGCCTGCCGGAAGCGTCTGCGAATGCGCTGCCGGTCCACGCGCACCGGCAGCGCATCGTCGGGGATCCAGTTGGCGCCCTTCACGAAGA
Organism: Microbacterium sp.; assembly: GCA_047606715.1. Taxonomy (GTDB): domain Bacteria; phylum Actinomycetota; class Actinomycetes; order Actinomycetales; family Microbacteriaceae; genus Microbacterium. Next base: position 6,103 of record JASGEE010000160.1, on the reverse strand, counting down.
CCGGCTGGTCGTTGACGACGAGCGTGAAGGCGTTGCCGGCGGCATCGGCGGACTGATCCCACACGATGGTGCGGAACCCGACGGTGCGACTGGTCGTGTCGAGGGTCTCTCCGGCGGCGTCGAGGCGCACCTCCACCCGGTAGCGGGGCTGTGCGCCGTATCCCACGGGCCACCAGCGCTGTGCGTCGTCGACGCGCACCCGCACGCGTGCGCGTGAGTCGACCACGCAGGCCTCGGCCGACGCGAGCGTGCGTCCGTCGGGGCCGACCACCGAGACGGCCACAGCCAGTGCGCCGCCCGCGACATCCGTCTCGACGGCCGCGTCGACGTCGACGTGTCCCGCGGATGCGTCCGGGGTGGCGACGACCCGCACGTCGTCGAGGCGCGCCGAGGACCAGGACTCCAGTCGCACAGGTTTCCACGGTCCGCTCGTGAAGGTGGCGATGCCCCAGTCCCAGCCGAAGTTGCACGCCGACTTGCGGATCGCCTCGTACGGCAGCGGGTAGGGGCGCGGGCGCACGCCGAGCTCGACGCTGCGCGCGTTCGCGTAGGGCACCGGGGCGCGAAAGGCGATCTCGAGGGTGTTCTCACCGTCGATCAACAGGCCGGCCACGTCGAAGCGATACGTCCGGTGTTGGTTCGCGGTCTCACCGAGCAGACGCCCGTTGAGTCTGATCGCGGCGACCGTGTCGACCCCGTCGAAGACGAGATCGTGTCGGGTGTGACCGTCCGCGTTCCACGCGAACCTCGTCCGGTAGGTCCAGTCGACGAGCCCGATCCATGCGACGTGGGCCTCAGCGACCCCGTGGAAGGGATCGGGGATGAGACCTGCGGCGAGCAGGTCGACGTGCACCGTGCCGGGCACCGTCGCCGGGATCGTGGCCGCGGCCACTTCCGCGGGGGCCGGACCCGACGCGGCGTGGACGGTCCACCCGTCGTGGAGGAGGCGGGAGGTGAGGGCGGTCATTTGACGGCTCCGGACGTGAGGCCCTTGTAGATCCACCGCTGCAGCAGCACGAACGCGATGAGGGTCGGGATGATGACGACGATGGTGCCGGCGGCGATGACCTCCCATTGTGCGCCGAAGGGCCCCTTGAAGCGGAACAGCGATGTCGAGATCATGCCCTCACTGGGCAGGTAGAGGAACGGGGCGTAGAACTCGTTGTAGACCGCGATGCCCTTGATGATCACGACGGTGGCGATGGCCGGACGCAGCAGCGGCAGCACGATCCGCCAGTAGATGGTCCAGCGGTTCGCGCCGTCGATCATCGCTGCCTCGTCGAGGGAGATCGGGATCGACTGCATGAACTGGATGAACAGGTACAGGGCGATGACGTCGGTGCCCATGAACAGCAGGATCAGCGCGGCCTTCGTGTCGTAGAGCCCGAGCCCGTTGATGAGCTGGAAGGTCGCGACTTGACTGGTGACCGAAGGGATGAGCGTCGCGATGAGGAACAGCGCCATGACGAGCTTCTTGCCGCGGAACGCGAAGCGGTCCAGCGCGTAGGCGGCCATCGTCCCGATGAAGATCGTGCCCACCAGGGAGACCGCGAGCACGACGATCGTGTTGACGAAGCCCTCGAGCATCTGCCCGCTGGTGAACGCGGTGACGAAGTTGTCGATGTTGAGCCAGTCGCTGGGCAGGTCGAAAGGTCCCGTGGAGGCGTACTCCTGCTTCGTCTTCAGGCTTGCGAACAGGAGCACCGACAGCGGGAGGAGCGTGACGACGCTCGCGATGATGAGGCTCACGTACTTCGCGGTCGTCGCGCTCGCCGAACGCAGCCGCATCCCGAACGTCAGACCCCTTGCGTGGGTCGGGGCAGCGGTCATGTCAGATCCACCTTCTCGTCGGGGAAGAGCTTTCGCTGGATCGCCGTGACGATCAGCACGATGATCAGCAGCACCACGGCCATGGCGGAGGCCAGGCCCACCCGACGGAAGCTGAAGGCCGTCTGCAGGGTCTGGATCACGAAGGTCGAGGAGCCGTTCGCGCCGCTGGTCATGATGAAGGGGATCTCGAACACCGACAGGCTGCCGGCGATCGCGAGGATGAAGGAGAGCCCGATGACGCGGCGGATGCCGGGAAAGATGATCGCCCAGAACTGTTGCCAGCGTGTCGCGCCGTCGAGCTCGGCCGCCTCGTACAGCTCCCCCGGGATCGACTGGATCGCGCCGAGGAACAGCACGAAGTTCATGCCGGTGTATCGCCAGACGCTCGTGCCCGCGAGCGACCAGTTGACGATGTCGGGATCGCCGAGCCACTGTGGCGGGTCGGTGACACCGACCCACGACAGCACGGTGTCCAGCGTCCCGCCCGGCTGGAAGAGGTAGAGGAAGACGAAGCCGATCGCGACGCCGTTGATGAGGTAGGGGAAGAAGAGGATGCCGCGGAAGAGGTTCGAGAACCGGGTGCGGAAGCTGAGGATCGTGGCGAAGTAGAGGGCGATGGCCATCTGCACGAACGAGGCGACGAAGTAGTAGAGGCTCACGAAGAAGACGCTGAAGATGTCGGGGTCCGCGAACACCTCGATGTAGTTGTCCAGACCGACGATGTCCTTGGTCCGGTCGATGCCGTCCCAGTCGGTGACCGAGTAGTAGAGGAGGTTCGCCGCGGGCCAGTAGGTGAACGTCAACAGCAGCACCAGCGCCGCCGAGAGGAACAGCCAGGGTGTGAGGGTGCGCACGAGCTGCGGGGACCGCGCTCGCCCCCGGCGGCTGCGCGCAGCCGCCGGGGGCGAGACGGCGGGTGCCCCGACGTGCGCCCCACCTGTGGAGGTGATCGACATGACCAGTTCCCGCCGTCCTCGGGGTCAGCCCGCGAGCTTCTGGACGGAGGCGCCCCAGGCCGCGTTCAGTTCCGCGAAGTAGCTCTCCTTGTCGCCGTCGGCGGCGCCACGGGCGATGTCGATCAGCTTCTGGCGGTAGATCGGTCCGTACAGGTCGATCTGCGAGTCGTTCGCTATGTCGGCCAGCAGGCTCTCGCTGCCCGCGGGGGCGGCATTGATCTCGAGCAGCTCGACGCCCGCGTCGGAGAAGTCCTGGAGGTTGGTCGGCAGGTCCTTGTCGATCAGCGGCGAGATCATCCCCTCCGCCTCCGTGTAGCCCGAATCCGCGACGACCCACTGGATCCAGGCCCACGCGGCGGCCTTGGAGTCGGAGAACTTGCTCACCGCGAGGTTGTAGTCGCCGCCGATCACTGCGTACTGGGTGCCGTCGACGTTCGCCGGGAATGCCATGAAGCCGATGTCGTCGGCCGAGCCGCCGTTCTCCTCCGCGGCCTCCTGCATCTGCGAGATCGCCCAGGACCCGAGCGGCATCGTGGCGATCTTGCCCGTGCCGAGGTCCACCTTCGACTGTTCCCAGTTGGTGGTGAGAGGGTCATCCTCCGTCAGGCCCGCGGCGACCGTGTCGTAGGTCAGCGAGTCGATCGCATACATATCGGTGCCTTCGGTCCACGGCGCCTCGTCGGTCGCGAGTGTCATGTTCGCGTCGGCATCGTCGGAGATGGCGCCCAGGTTGCCGAAGCTCTGCGTCAGAGGCCACCCATCCTTGTAGTTGGTGTACATCGGGATCGCGTCGGTGTTGTCCTTGATGGCCTGCAGATCTTCGAGCCACTCCTGCTCGGTCGTCGGCAGGGTCGTCAGGCCCGCTGCCGCCCAGACCTTCTTGTTGTAGACGATGCCGTTGGCGTTGCCGCCCCAGGCGATGCCGTATTGCGTTCCGTCGTAGCTCGCGCCGGAGAGGAACCGGTACGTGTCCTCGAAGTCGGCGGTCTCTCCGAGCGGCTCGAGGAACTGCTCGTACTGGTCGGGCTGGATCGCGGGGATGCCGATCACATCGCCGAAGTTGTCGGTGCTCATGCGCGTGAGCATCTCGCCGGAGTAGTCGGTGATGCCCTCGAAGGTGACGTTCACGTCGGGGTACTTCTCGTTGAACTCGTCGACGTACTTCTGGAACGTGCCGTCCTCGACGAGGTCGGTGCGCCAGGTGACGACCTTGATGTCGCCGGAGACCTCTCCATCGATCGTGTTGGCGGAATCCGTGTCGCCGCCTCCAGAGCAGGCGCTCAGCGCGACGCTCGCGAGGGCGAGCGTGGCGACGGCCGCGATTGGTGTGCGTGCCATGTTGTGTTCTCCTTGTCAGATTCACCCTTGAAACTGGGACGCACCGGTCGATCATCTTCCGTCGCCGAGGGGCGCGCGCAGCCAACAATAACGGCATCCCGATGGTCATTCAAGCGTTGAATGTCAACGCTGTCTTGGCTTGTCCATCGAAAACCAAAATTCAAAAACAGGCGCTGATCAGCTAAATAAAACCTCATTGAGATGGGGCAATTGAGGCGCATGTCTGCTCAATGTCTATCGTCGTCATATGCTGACGCGGATGGTAGTCTGGCGACCGGAGGAGGTTCGATGACGGTTCAGCAGCGCGCGACGCTCAACGATGTCGCCCGGCTCGCGGGCGTGAGTTCGAAGACGGTCTCACGCGTGTTCACCCAGCGTGAGTCCGTCGCTCCACAGACCGCGGAGCGTGTGCTGTCGGCCGCGAAGCGCTTGCGCTTCCGGCCGAACACGCTCGCCCAGGGTCTGCGCCGAGGCGGGGGGACCAACACGGTCGGCTTCATCATCGGCGAACTGGGAAACCCGTTCTACTACAAGGTCGCCGCCGGCGTGGAGAAGGGGCTGTCCACGTGCGGGTTCAGCCTCGTCGTGGCCACCACCGACGACACCGAGGAGGGCGAGGGTCGCGTCGCCGATGCGCTCCTGGCCCAGCGGGTGGGTGCACTCATCCTCATCCCGGTCAGCGACGATCAGTCCTACCTGGAAGGCGAACGCCAGCTCGGCACGCCGATCGTCGCCATCGATCGTCCCGCTCGCAACCTCGCCGCCGACTCGATCGTCCTCGACAACCGCGCCGCAGTGCTCGAGGCGACACGGCGTCTCATCCGGCGCGGACACCGTCGCATCGCGTACGTGTGCAACCCGGTGAGCGTCTACACGCAGTCCGAACGGCTCTCCGGCTATCGGCAGGCGATGGCCGAGGCGGGCGTCGCCGACACCTCTCGCTGGGAGATGCTCCGTGACGATCTGGCGCTGGATCCGACCCAGCTCGTGCGTGAGCTGATCGCGGCGACGGATCCGCCGACGGCGATCGTCACCGGGAACAACCGCATGACGATCGGAGCCCTGCGTGCGCTGCGCGACGTCGAGGACGCCGGGCGCACCGCCCTGATCGGATTCGACGACTTCGACACGGCCGACGTGCTAGGGGTGTCGGTCGTCAGCTACGACCCGCTCGAGCTGGGCCGGCGCGCCGCGGAGCTCGCGATCCAGCGGATCGCGGACCCCACCGGCTTCACCCAGCAGATCACCCTGCCCACCTGGATCATCGAGCGCGGCACGGGGGAGCGACCGCCCGCATCGGAGGACACCGCATGACCGTCTCACACGTCCACCTCGAAGCCCACGGCGTGGCGCTGGTCCTCGAGTTCGACGGTGCCGGCCTCCCCTCGGTGCTGCACTGGGGAGCTCCGCTGGGCGCCGTGGGCGCCGCGGACCTCGAACAGCTCTCCCGGGCCCTCAGCAGACAGCGCGCGGGGGCCACTCTCGACGCGAGTTGGCAGGTGCCGATCTTCGCCGCCGAGGCGGACGGCTGGTCGGGCCGCCCCGGCCTCCAGGTGCGCACGGCCGCGGGTATCCTCCGGCCGCGGTGGCGGGTGACGCGGGTCGACGCCGCCGATGCGGCCGTCACCGTCGAGGCGAACGACGAGAGCTCCGGACTGGGCCTGACCTGGATCGCGGCGATCGAGAGCGGTGGACTGGTGTGGCTGGACGCACGGCTGCAGGCGGGGGCTGAGAGCATCGAGGTCGACTGGCTCGAGCCGACCCTTCCGGTGCCCACGACCACGACGCATCTCACGACCTTCGACGGACGCTGGACCCGTGAGAAGCGGCCGGTGACGACTTCGGTGCCGGCCGGCGCGGTCGCACGGCAGACGCGCCGGGGGCGGCCCGGGCACGATGCGCCCACTGTCGCTGTCCTCTCCATCGGCGCGCCGCGCTGGGGGGCGGGGGCGGTGTGGGGGGTGCACGCGGCGTGGTCT
>JASGEE010000159.1:0-7623 GCA_047606715.1 Microbacterium sp. | reverse complement strand
TATCCGCCTGGCCGGCAGCCTCGCCGTCGGCTGACCCGGTCAGCGATGGACGGATGCCGCCGCGGCATCCGTCCATCGCACCGCCGGGGGCACCGTGGTGACCCTCATCCGGCGCAGATCGCGCTCATCGTGCGGCAAAGCCGCGGTTTGCGACGGACGAGCACGGGGCGGCATCCGTCATCCGACGCAAAGCGCCGCAAAGTCGCCGGAAAGCCGAGATGTGCGGCGGACGAGCACGGGGCGACAGGGCGGCGCGAGCGCCGCGGCGACACCGCCACCCGAGAGCACGACGGTGTCGGAACCTATGCCGGGCGGGACGCACGTCGCCGACACGCCGTCGCCGACGCCGAGGCGCTCACCGCCCTCGGCGAGAATCCCGCCGGATGCTGCCGCAGATCCACCTTGGAAAATCGAGTTGCATTCGGTTTACTCGTCTTATGGCCGAACTGCCTCCGGCGCGACGAGGCGCCTACGCGAAGGGCGTGGCTAAGCGCGAAGAGATCCTCACCCGCTCGCTCGAGGTGATCGCGCGCAGCGGTTATCGCGGCGCATCGGTGAAGGAGCTCGCCGACGCCGCCGGTCTCAGTCAGGCCGGCCTGCTGTACTACTTCGACAGCAAGGAAGAGTTGTTCACCGAGATCCTCCGCAAACGCGACGAGGCCGACGTCCACTCCGCCGGGCACGGCCCCGACCGGCTCGATGACATCGCAGACGTCCGGCGTCGGTGCGTCAGCATCGTCCGGCACAACGCCGAGGTACCGGGCCTCGTCCAGCTGTTCGCGCGGCTGTCAGTGGATGCCGTCGCCCCCGATCATCCCGCCCACCGTTTCTTCGTCGAGCGCAACCGTCACATACGCAACGATTTCGGCAAAGTCCTGGCCGACCAGCAGGCCGCCGGCGCGGTGACCGCCCGCATCGATCCGACCACCCTCACGAGAATCCTGCAGGCGGTCGCTGACGGCCTGCAGCTGCAGTGGCTGCTCGAACCCGACCTCGACATGGCCGCCATCGTCGGCGCCCTCTTGGATCTCGTCGAGGTCCCCGCTGTTCAGGAGACGGATTCATGACCGACACTCATCCCCTCGTCGACACCGCAGCCGGCCGCGTGCGGGGCCTGTGGCGCGAGATCCCTGGCTCTCCGGCGCGCAGCGCCGCCTTCCTCGGCATCCCGTTCGCTCAGCCGCCCGTCGGTGAGCTGCGCTTCGCAGCCCCCGTGCCCGTCGCGAAGTGGGAGGGCGTGCGCGACGCGCTCTCCTTCGCCGCGACGGCCCAGCGCGGCGACCCCGGAGTGACCCTCATCCCCGAGCCCTCGGTCCCGGGAGAGTCGACGCTCAATGTCAATGTGTTCACCCCTGCCCCCGGGGACACCGACGCCGCACTGCCCGTGCTGGTGTGGATCCACGGCGGCGGGTACTTCGCCGGATCGCCGGCGAGTCCGTGGTACGACGGCCGATCGTTCAATCGCGACGGTGTCGTCACGGTGACGACCTCCTACCGCCTCGGCTTCGACGGCTTCGGGTGGATCGAAGACGCCCCCGCGAACCGCGGCGTGCGCGATTGGCTGCTGGCCCTGGAATGGGTACAGCAGAACATCGCGGTGTTCGGTGGCGACCCCGCGCGCGTCACGATCGCCGGGCAGTCGGCCGGTGGCGGGGCGGTGCTGACCCTGCTCGGGATGCCGGCGGCCCAGCACCTGTTCCGCAGCGCCTACGCCCTGTCGGGTGCGACCACCGACGTGGCACCCGCCCGCGCCGAAGCCCTCGGCCGCGATATCGCCGGCCGGCTCGGCGTCGCCCCGACCCGAGCGGGCCTGTCGACCGCGAGCGAGGAGCGCATGCTCGAAGCGCAGAAGGCCGCGACGGAGATCTCCGGCCCCGACGCGATGGGCAGGATGGTCAAGGAGGGACTCGGGCTGGGTCCCGCGATCGACGGTGACCTCATCACCCGTCCGACGCTGGAGTCTCTCGCCGCGGGCGTCGGAGCCGACAAGCCACTCGTGCTCGGCGCGACCGACGACGAGTTCTCCATGGTCGTTGCCCGCGCAGCGAGCAGGCTCCGCTGGATCCCCCTGTCGGTCCTGCTGGGCAGAACGGGGCTGAAGGGCGCAGCGCTCAAGGCCTATCTGGCGGCGAACCGCGACGTCGCCGCTCGCGGCCACGCCGCCGTGCTGGGGCGTTACCTCACCGACGGGATGTTCCGCACGAAGGTCGTGACGACGGCCCGCGCGCGTGGCGCGGCGCCGACGTGGGTGTACCAGTACTCCTACCGCTCCACTCAGCCCGGCGCGACGCAGGGCCTGTCGGTGCACTGCATCGATGTGCCGTTCTGGTTCGACTGCCTCGACTCGGTACAACTCGAAGGCCTCACCGGCCCCCGCCCACCGCAGGAGCTCGCGGATGCGACTCATGCGGCCGCCGTGGCCCTGATCTCCCGCGGCGACCCGGGCTGGCCACGCTGGTCGGACCAGCCCGGCACCGCCCGCGTGTTCGGCGGCGAGGCCGGCGTCGTCAGCGACGCGACCGACGCCTACGCTTCGGTGTTGCCGCTGATCTAGTGCCCCACGCCCGTTCCCGCCGGTCGAGTGACCGCGCGCGGCGCGCAACTCCGTGATCGAGTGCCGGGCGAGGCCCGCTGCACCGAGAGCACGGCGGGGATGCCGCTGGTTCCGATGCGCCGCCTCCGGCGGCTAAGGGGCCAGCGGCATCCAACTCCCTGGCACTCGTGGCAGGGTCACGAGGGCACGAGGGGGCCACAACCGCCAAGGAGTTCCACGGGGGAGGACGCGGCATCCAACTACATGACACTCGTGGCAGGGCCACGAGGGCACGAGGGCGCCACAACCGCCAAGGACATCACGGCGGGGATGCGCTGGTTCCGATCCGCCGCCTCCAGCGGCTACGGGGCCAGCGGCGGGGCGGGCGGCGTCGCGACGACGGCATCCGGGATACGCGCGCGCATGACGGCGATCGCCTCGGGATTGTCGTCGACGAGCACGGCGTCGCGCCCGAGCGCCGCGCACACGGCCCCGGTCGTGCCGCTGCCGGCGAACAGGTCGAGCACCCGGCCGCCCGGACGGGTCGAGGCCTGCACGATGCGCCGCAGGATGCCCTCCGGCTTCTGCGTCGGGTACCCCGTCTTCTCGCGTCCGCCGGTCGGAACGATCGTGTGCCACCACACATCGGTGGGGAGCTTGCCGCGCGCGGCCTTCTCGGGAGTGACCAGACCCGGGGCCATGTAGGGCTCGCGATCGACGGCCTCGGAGTCGAAGTAGTACGCCGCGGGGTCCTTGACGTACGCGAGGATCGTGTCGTGCTTGGTCGGCCAGCGGCGCCGACTCTTCGCCCCGTAGTCGTAAGCCCAGATCAGCTCGTTGAGAAAGCACTCCCGGCCGAACAGGGCATCCAGCAGCACCTTCGCGTAGTGCGCCTCGCGGTAGTCCAGGTGCAGGTACAGCGTGCCGTCGTCGGCCAGCAGTCGCCAGGCCTCGCGCAGGCGCGGCTCCAGGAACTCCCAATAGTCGTCGAACCGGTCGTCGTAACGCCGCAGATCGCCGCGCAGCCGCGCGTAGCTCGTGCCACGGAACCCAGCCTTCACCGGTGCCGCGTGCGCACAACTCAGGCTGTTCGCCCCGGCGTCGGGATCCGATCCCCGCAATCGTGCGGCGACGCCCGCCGCCGCCAAACGATCTGCCTGAGCTATGACCGCCTGCTCGACGGCACGGCCCTGCGCACGACCGGTATTGAACGGCGGATCGAGATAGATGAGGCCGAACGAGGAATCCGGCAGCGTCGCGGCGACCGCAAGGTTGTCGCCGTGGTGGATCGTGACCGTCACGGGGCGCCCGTCACGGGATGCGGTGCAGCCACGCGTCGGTGGCGAACTTCGATGCGACGAGCGCTTCGGCCTCGGCGTACTCGTCGGCGGAGATGCTCCCCGGCTCGGCGGCGTACAGGGTGGTGAAGGTGTCCTTCAGCCGCTGGATGATCGCCTCCCGCGGCAGCCCGGTCTGCCGGCGCAGCGGGTCGACCCGTTTCGCCGCCGACGTCGTGCCCTTGTCGGAGAGCTTCTCGCGACCGATGCGCAGCACCTCGGTCATGACCTCCCCGTCCATGTCGTACGACAGCGTCGCGTGGTGCAGCACGCCTCCCCCGGCGAGCCGCTTCTGCGCGGCGCCACCGATCTTCCCCTGGGGGGAGGCGATGTCGTTGAGCGGCTGGTAGCTCGCGTCGATCCCGAGCGAGCGCAACGCCTGCAGCACCCACTCGTCGAGGTAGGCATACGAGTCGGCGAACGTGAGCCCCGCCACGAGGGATGCCGGCACGTACAGCGAATACGTCACGATCGCCCCCGCCGCCATCAGCATCGCGCCTCCGCCGGAGATCCGTCGCACGACATCGAAGCCGTGTCGTGCCGCACCCTCGGGGTCGACCTCGTTGCGGTACGACTGGAACGAGCCGATCACGACGGCAGAGGCATCCCACTCCCAGATGCGCAGCGTCGGCACCCGGCGCCCGTCGCCGACGCGCGTCGTGAGCACTTCGTCCAGGGCGAGGTTCAGGTGCGGCGAGACGGCCTTCTCGTGGACGACCTCCCACGAGAAGTCGCGCCACCCGGGCGCGGTGACCAGGGCCCGTCGCACGGCGGTGCCGACCGCCTCGGGCGTGAAGCCCAACAGCTGCGCGCCCTCGGGGAGCGCAGCGCGCACGGCGGCGGCGATGCCGGCGGCATCCGTCTCGACCGGCAGCCCGGTGATCGCGGCGTCGATGTTCTCGAGCGCGTCGTCGGGTTCGAGGAAGAAGTCGCCGGCCAGGCGGAACCCGGCGATGCGTCCGCCGTCGACATCGAGATCGACGACGACGAGCTTGCCGCCCGGAACCTTGTACTCTCCGTGCATGAATCCAGACTAGGCGCCGGGAGGGCCGGTCAGGCTCGCGCGGGGATGCGGGCCCCGAGCCAGGCGATCAGGTCGGCGAAGACCTCTTCCGCGCAGACCTCGTTGAAGATCTCGTGCCGGGCATCGGGATAGACGAAGGTCGTGACATCGGTGAGGCCGGAGCGGGTGCGGTACGCCTCGGCGAGACGGTGCACGCTGCGTGGCCCGCCGACCGGGTCGTCGCGACCGACCATCAGCAGCAGGGGCGGATCGGCGGGCAGGTGTTTGCGGGGCTTGCCGAGGATGCGCAGGGTGTCCAGCGGGCCGAACAGCTGCGGCAGCGGCGTCATCGTCGTGAGGGGGTCGTCGAGAAAGGCCCGCCCCACCGACAGGTCGGACGAGAGCCATTCGGTGCCCAGGGCATCCGGCGACTTCCACCGCCCGTTGAGGTCGCCGGAGTTCAGCGCCCCCGGCCAGCGCAGCGACGATCCGCTGAGCACGATCGCGTCGTAGGCCTCGGCGTGATCGTCGACGAGCATCTGGGTGAGAAACGACCCCCACGAGTGCCCGATGATCACCAGCGGCAGCTCGGGGTTCTCGGCGCGGATCAGCTGCGTGAACTGCCAGACGGCCGCCCGGGCGGCACGCAGCCCCCCGGGTCCGAGCCGGCCGAGCTTCGTGGCATCTCCCCCGTGCTGCGCCATGCCGGTGCGGCCGTGCCCGCGATGGTCGTCGGCGTAGACGGCGTAGCCGGCCGCGGTGAGGCTCGCGATGAGCGCACTGTAGCGACCGGCGTGCTCACCGACGCCGTGCAACAGCTGCACGACTGCCCGCGGCGGCGCTGCCGCGGGGTGCACGTCGTAGAAGATCCGGATGCCGTCGGCATCCGTGAAGCTGCGCTCTTCGCTGGTCGCTGACATGAGCCGATCCTAGAGCCTGGATTTGCTTAGCATAGGTAATGAGCTATGCTAAGTGTTCGCATGAGCAGTGAACCCGCCCCTTTTTCCGAAGCGTCCGACATCCGCATGGCGACATTCCGGCTCGCCCGGCGACTGCGCTCGCAGCGCGTGATCGACACGATGAGCGACGGCCAGTTCGCCGTCCTTGCCGCGCTCCGGGTGCACGGGCCGCACACCCTCGGCGAGCTCGCCGAACGCGAACGCGTGTCGCCGCCGTCGATGAACCGCACCGTGAACTGCCTCGAAGAGGCCGGATACCTCACCCGCAGCCCCGACGAAGACGACCGCCGCAAGGTGAACATCGCCCTGACCGACGCCGGGCGCGGCATCGTCGACGAGACGGCGCGCCGCCGCGATTCGTGGCTCGAACACGCTCTCGCCGCGCTGACGGAGCAGCAGCGCAGCATCCTGCACGAAGCAGCCGCGCTGATGAGCGAGGTGGCCGCGCGATGAGCAGCACGATGTTCCGCTCGCTGTCGATCTACAACTATCGGGTCTGGTCGATCGGCGCGCTCGTGTCGAACATCGGCGGCTGGATGCAGGCCACCGCGCAGGACTGGGTCGTGCTCACCCAGCTCACCGACAACGACGCCTCCGCGATGGGCATCACGATGGCGCTGCAGTTCGGGCCGCCGCTCGTGCTCGTGAGCGTCACGGGATGGGTCGCCGACCGATTCGACCGGCGCAAAGTGCTCGCGACGACGCAGACGGCGCTGATGCTGCTCGCGATCCTCGTCGGTGTCCTGCTGCTGACCGGAGTCATGACGCTGCCGGGGATGTACCTGTTCGCGCTGCTGTTCGGCGTCGCCAACGCGTTCGATGCCCCGGCCCGGCAGGCTTTCGTCTCCGACGTCGTCCCGCGCGAGAACACGTCCAACGCGGTCGCACTCAACTCGGCGTCGTTCAACATGGCGCGCCTGATCGGACCGGCCGCGGGCGGCGTGCTCATCGTCGCCGTCGGCACCGGTTGGGTGTTCCTGCTGAACGCCGTGACGTTCTTCGCGATGCTCATCGCGCTGGGCCTGCTCCACGCCGACGAACTGGTGCCGCGCGCCCGGTCGACCGGCGCACAGCGCCTGTCGGAGGGATTCCGCTACGTGTGGAGCCGCCCCGATCTGCGGGTCACGTTCGTCATCGTGTTCCTCATCGGCGCGTTCGGCATGAACTTCCCGATCTACGCGTCGACCATGGCGCTGGAGTTCGGCAAGGATGCCGACGGCTACGGCCTGCTCAGTTCGGTGCTGGCGATCGGTTCGCTCGCCGGCGCGCTGCTGGCCGCACGCCGCGCGCAGGCGCAGCTGCGCGTGGTCGTGCTCGCCGCGGGCGGGTTCGGCGTGGCGGCACTGGTCTCGTCATTCATGCCGACGTATGTGAGCTACGCCGTCACGCTCGTGTTCGTCGGCCTGTGCACCGTGACACTGTTGACGACGGCGAACGGGTACGTGCAGACGACGACCGCGGCGAGCGTGCGCGGGCGCGTCATGGCGCTGTACATGGCGGTCATCATGGGCGCGACCCCGATCGGCGCGCCCATCGTCGGCTGGGTCGCAACGAGTTTCGGACCGCGGTCGGCCATCGAGGTCGGTGCGGGCGCGGGACTGCTGGCGTGTGCGATCGGCGCGATCTGGATCCTCAGCTCGGGCCGCGTGCACCGCGATCCGTCGCGGCGGTTCGCGCTGACCCTCGATGAGACCCGCCCGATCTCGGTGGGCACCCCGCCGCCCGTCTGACGGCATCCGCTCCGGCGCTGGCCGCGCTGCCCGGCGCCGCCCGGCGCTGGCGGCCGGCGCC
>JASGEE010000158.1:0-12275 GCA_047606715.1 Microbacterium sp. | reverse complement strand
TAGCGGCGCAGCGCCAGCTCGATGCGCTCGGCGGGAGTCATCGCCGCACCGCCCTCGGGCTGCACCCAGTCGCCCGTCGTGACAGCGCGCAGGGCATCCGTCGCGATGAGCCGCTCGCACTCGGCCAGGCCCGCGCGCAGCGTCCGCGCATCGACACCATCCGGGTCGGTGAGGTAGCCCGGGTCGATGACGACGGCATCCGTCGGATCGGCCGACGCCAGCCGGATCGTGCCGCGACTGCGCGGGCGCAGCAGAATCGCACCGACGGTGATCCCTTCGGCCGGCAACGGCACGAGGCCTTCGCCGACGTAGGGCGCGGCGGCGAAGATGATCTCGATGTCGGGCAGCGCATCGGGCGCGCCGATCTCGTCGGCGACCGGCGTGCGCACGAAGCCGTAGGCTTCCGCGACGTTCGAGGTCAGCATGCCCTTTCGCGCCGATAGGTATCGCACGAGCTGTGCCGGCTTCTCGGCGCCGTAGAGCGTTCCGCCGCGGGCGGCGGGGGCCAGGCCCGCGACGAGATGATCCTGCAGGTTCGCACCGACACCGGGCGCGTCGACGAGAACCGGGATGCCGTGCTCGGCCAGATGCTCGGCCGGCCCGATACCGCTGAGCATGAGCAGCTGCGGCGTGTTGACCGCCCCGCCGCACAGGATCACCTCGCGCCGGGCGGTCGCGCGGCGCGTGATCCCGTCGACGTCGACGTACACCCCGTTCGCGCGCGGCGCGGCGCCGGCGGTGTCGAACGTGACGCGGCGGACGAGCGCGCCGGTGAGGACGCGCAGGTTGCGCCGGGCGCGTGCCGGGCGCAGGTAGGCATCGGCGGTCGAGGCGCGCGCGCCGCGCTGCTGAGTGACCATGGTCTGTGAAAACCCCTGACCGGCAGGAAGGTTCGCAGTGGTGACCGGATGCCGCAGCTCGCGCGCCGCGTCCAGGAAGGCCGCCGTGTGCGGGCGCGGATCGCGCTGCGGCTCGACCGGCTGCACGCCCTCGGTGCCGTGCGCATGGTCGGTGGCGCCCCGCGTGCGCTCGACGCGACGGAAGACGGGTTCGAGGGTGCGCCACGACCACGACGGCCCGGCGGTTTCGGCCCATTCGTCGTAGTCGGCGGCGAACCCGCGCACCCACATCATCGCGTTCAGCGACGACGACCCGCCGAGGGTCTTGCCGCGCGGCCAGTACACCGTGCGCCCCTCGAGCTCGGCTTGCGAAACGGTGTCGTAGTTCCAGTCGTAGGTGCCGCGAAACAGCTTCGAGAACGCCGCCGGCACGTGCAGCTCGAGCGCGCGGTCGACCGGCCCGGCTTCGAGCAGCAGCACCGACACGGCCGGGTCTTCGCTCAGCCGCGCCGCGAGCGCGGCCCCCGCCGAGCCCGCCCCGACGATGACATAGTCGGCCGACAGGTCGCTGCCACGTCCGAGACCCCGAGCCGCTCCGGGTCCGCTCATGCGCCGAAGGCCTTCGCGAGCACGAGCGACATCTTCGCCCAGTCGCCGTCGATGCGGAAGCGGGTGAAGCCTTCGCACACCGCAGTTCCGGTGCGCGAGGTGACGAACCACGGCGGCTTCGGCAGCACCGACAGTCCCGCTCCGCGCACGGCGGAGCGCACCGACCGCGGGAAGGGGCGGAACGGTCCGCGCACGAGCGTACGTTCTACATGGTCGAGCAGGAATGCATTGTGCACCACACCCATGCCGCTCGGAGCATCATCGATCGTCCCGCCGGGGAACGCACCCCAGGTGGCGGTCGGGGTGAGGAATCCGAACGCCGTCCACGCGTTGATCGCGATCGTGCCGTATCGCAGATCCGCAATGGCCTGCTCGAACGCGCCGCCGAGCGCGGCCTGCGTCGCCGGGTCGATCAGCACGTTCGCCCCCAGCGTGCCGACGAGGCTCTCGTTCGCGTGCGCGACGGCGGCGTCCAGGAACTCCTGCCCCGTCCCGCGCAGCGTCACGACGCCGAGCACCGGGGCGAAATACTCGGTCGACTCCAGCGCTCGGGCATCGGATGCCGCCGTCTCGACGAGCGCGCGCGTGCCGGCGCCACACCAGGCGGCATCCGGATAGTCGGCGCGTGCGGCGTCGAGGCGCGCCTGACTGTTCGGATACCAGACCGGCCGAGACGGTGCGCGATCGTATGCCGTACGCAGCTCGTGCAGGAACGCCTCGCGTTGCGGCCAGTCGACGGAGAGCACGACGACCTGACCGGCGATGCAGTTGTGACCGCTGTTGTGCAGGCGCATCGTCACGACGTGTTCGGCCTGAAAGCGCAGATCGGCGCGCGACCAGTCACCCGGCACGACGATGATCGGCGAGACCCCGCCGAGCTCGGCCGAGATGGGCGTGCGCAGCAGCGGGCGCCGCTCGCGCAGCCGACGCTTCCCGGCGGCGCCGGTGCCCCACACGATGGCGCGGAAAGTCGCCTCCGCACCGGTGATGTGCACGTGGGCGATCGATGGATGCCGCGTGAGGTATGCACCGATCTCGCCGTCGCCGCGGACGATCCGCAGAAAGCCCGGCTCGATGAGCGGGGCGAGAGCGCGCTCGAAGATCGGGACGAGGGCATCCTGCGTCGGATTGACCTTGAGGATCACGACGCGGTTGAAGGCCAACAGCTCGTAGAGCACGTCGAGGAACGGGATCGAGGTGATGTTCCCCGCGCCGAGGACGAGGCCGACACCGCCCGAGCGCGTCGGGTCGAGTTGGCCGAGACCCGCCTCGCGCCGCGCCTGCTCGGGTGAGACACCCGGGGCGAGCCACACTTCGGTGGAATAGCCGGAGAGCAGCAGGGCATCGGTCGCGGTCAGCGGCGAGGTGTGGATGACGGTGCGGTCACCGGGCGCGTGGGTGCAGCGCGCCCGGGCGATGGGCGATTCGTCGGCGGCGAGCGCCGCGAGGGTGTCGGCGTAGGCGTCGAGCGCGACGAGGGCCGCGTAGGGACCCGACAGCCATTCCTCGCCGCGCAGCGGATGCCCCGGCGCCAATCCCTTCGAGGTCGCGGCAACGTCGGCCCACTCTTCGGCGACGGCCGCCGTCGTCGCGCGGAGACGCCGCATGAGGGTGCACCGTTGCCCGCGCGTGAGCGCGCTCCATGCGCGGGCGCCGGTCTGCAGCTGCCCGATGGCGGCGTCGAGGTCGGCGCGCACGGGATCGGGCAGCGCGATCGTGGCGGTCTTCGGGGCGGTCTTCGAGACGGGGTGGGTCTTCACGGTGGGCGTCACGGCACTCTCCTTCGAGCTTCGGATCCGCGAACGTTCTCGTCGCCGGTGCGAATGCTTCAGCTTACGACGCGCACCGCGACGATGGTTCGGTCGCGGCAAGCGACGGGTGCGATCCCGCGCGACCCGCAAGATGCCGCGACCCAACACGACCGGGCGCGACCGTCCCCGGTTGCGTCGCGGCCGCATGCGGATGTGACGCCGCGTAACCGGCGAGATGCCGCGACCGAACGGAGACCACGACCGGCCTACTCGATGCAGCGACTGCATGCCGGCATAGGCGACACCGGCGACGGCGACAGAGATCCAGTCGCCCGGCGCCCACAGGGCACCGATCGTGGCGAGAGCCGCGATGGCGAACAGAATGCCGGCGAGCATGAGGCCCGTCGCGAGCGCCTGCAGGACGAAGGTCAGCAGCAACGCGCGGAACGGTTGGCTGCGCCCGAGCACCTCCCCCGCTGCGCGGAAGTCGTCGCGGATGCCGCCCGGTGTCGCCGCGGTGCCTCCGGGTGGAACCGCGTCGGCCAGCCCTGCCCGATCCACGGGCGGGCGTGTCCTGCGGCCCGTCACAAACGAGGAGACCAGCATCCCGAGGCCGATCGCGAGCCCCGCGACGATGCCCATGAGGAGGTGTCCGCTCGTCGGATCGCCGGTCTCCTTGCGCAGCAGCGGACCGCCGGCACCGAACAGCAGGATCGCGAAGGTCAGCACGACGACGCGCCAGGTGAGCAGGCGGGTGCGCTCGTCATAGCGGTCGGTGGGCTCTGCGGGCACGGTGATGTACGGCACCTGGAAGAGGCTGAACGCGGTGGCCATGAGCAGGAAGGCGACGAGCACCCAGATCGCACCGGCGACCGGCCCGAGCGCGGGCGGCGCGGCGAACGTGAGGGCGAACAGCACGGGCAGCGACACGGCGCCGACGAGCATGAGCCGCCGACGCGACCCGTGGCGAGCGAGGTCGGCGTCGGAGAGCGCGCCGACGACGGGGGCGATCACGACATCCCACACCTTCGCGATCGTCACGATGACACCTGCGGTCAGCGCGGCAACGCCCAGATTGTCGGTCAGGTAGCAGGTCAGGACGAGTCCGGGCAGCGTGCCGAACCCGCCCGTGCCGAGCGAGCCGACCGCATACCTCGAGATCGTGGCGCGCGATAGTGTCCCCATGCGGTCACCCTGCCCGCGGCCGCGCGGGCCGGCGAGGGGAGCGGAACCGGGGGTCAGATCAGGGCGAGGGAGCGCAGCTTCGCCTCGACGTCGGCATTCGAGGGCTCGACGTGGTGCGTCGCGTCAGGGTAGACGACGACGGGGATGTTCGCGCGGCCGGAGATCTCGCGCGCGACGTCGGCGGCAGCGGGGTCGGCGTCGAGATCGATGTAGGTGTAGTCGATGCCGAGGGCGTCCAGCTGCGCCTTCGTGCGACGGCAGTCGCCGCACCACTGCGCGCCGAACATCGTGATGGGGGTCTCAGGAGTGGACGTCATGAGTCCAGGGTACGACCCGCGGGGCTGGTGACGGCCGGACCGCTCTCGTCGCCGGAACCCTGCCGAGAGGATGCCGCAACCAGAGCCCCGACGGCATCGCCGAGGTCGGCATCCGTCGCCCTCGGCGCCGTGCCCGGTGTCGCCGGAGCGTCGTGCCGAGGCGCGTACACGACGAGGGCGTGGAAGACGAACCGTACGACGAAGGCGGCGACGAGGGTGAGGGCGGCGGCCAGCACGCTCGGTATGTGCGCGCTTTCGACGAGCACCGCCATCACGGGGATGCGGATGAGCGCTTCGACGTTGTTGAACGTGAACGACTTGACGAAACGCCACCGCATCCGGCCGGACTCTTCGCGCATGTCGGCGAAGACGAGGTACTCCAGCAGCAGGAAGTTGCCGATGATCGTCACCTCGCTCGCGATGACGGCCGCGACGACGTACTCCACGCCGAGCCGGATGAGGCCCCACATGATGACGAGGTTGGCGACGGCGCCGACGGCGCCGACGAGGGCGAACGCCGACATGCGGCCGAAGCGGAGCATCGCGAGCTGCGTGAGAAACCGGATGCCCTGACGGAACGAGGCCTTCGACTCGCCGGCGAAGCGATCCGCGAACGCGAAGGGGACTTCGCCGACGCGCAGCTGGCGACGGGCGAGGATCTCGAGCAGGATCTTGAACCCGCGCGGGCGCAACGGATCGAGGTCGATCGCATCGAGGTCGAGGAGGAAGAACCCGGTCATGGGGTCGGAGCATCCGTGCAGTTTTCGCGGGAACATCGCCTTGGTCAGCAGCGTCGAGGCGCGTGAGACGGCGACGCGGGTGCGATCGGCCAGGCCCCCCGAGGTGCCGCCGTTGGCGTAGCGCGAGGCGACGACGACGTCGACGTCGCCGGCCGCAGCCCGGGCGAGCAGGCGCGGGATGTCTTCGGGCGGGTGCTGCAGGTCGGCGTCCATGACGAGGCACCAGCGCGCCTGCGCGGCGCGCAGACCCTCGACGACGGCGCCGCCGAGGCCGGAATCCGGGTTCTCACGGTGGATCAGTCGCACCGGGAACGCGGCGGTCGTCGCGATGGCGCGGATGGCCTCGGGCGTGTCGTCGGTGGAATCGTCGACGAAGACGACCTCGAAACGCGTCCCGCTGCCCGTCTGCGTCTGGACGGTATCGAGCGCCGCGCCGATGCGACGCACCAGTTCGGCGACGTTCGGGCCTTCGTTGAAGGTCGGAACGATGACGGAGAGGTCCATGGACGGCGGCTCGATTCGACAGCGGATGCGTCGTCTCAGCGTAACGGCCGCATCCGTGGTGTTCCCTGTGGATCTCTCATGCGGACCGTTCGTCCTCGCGGTTCCACTGCGCCCGTGCGGCACCCGCGCGTGGCGTCAGATCCCGACCACCAGCGCGAGCGAAGTGTCACCGCAGAGGTGCACCGACTCCCCGCCGGGCAGGAGGGCCTCTCGCATGATGGGTTCATCGTCACGCAGCGGCGCGAGCGCCTCAGCCAGGCCCGCGATGCGCAGGATGGACCCGGGCTCGCGATGCGCGTCGGTCGCCGTCACCACGCGGCCGGACGCGTTGACGATGACGCTCGCACCTGAGCCGGCGCGCAGCACCGGCAGCAGCTCGAGCTCGAGCCGGGCGACGAGCGCATCGACGCCGACGACGCCGAGCATCCTGCCGCCCACGACAACGGGCGTCGTCAAGGTGACGGTGTAGTCGTCTGTGCACACGTAGTCGACGTACGGCCCGGTGAGATGGTGCTTGCCCGTGCGGGCGGGCACCCGCCACCACTCGAGCGTCGTGTAGTCGCGAAACTGATCGCTTGTGGGGTCGCTCACCGTCGCGAGACGCCGCGCGCCATTGCGGTCGCCAAGCCACCACGCAAGGTGCCACGGCGCCTCGGAGAGCAGTCCGGGCGCCGCGACGAATCCTGCACCCGTCGCGAGTCCGCCACCGCGGATCGCCGGCACGGCGAAGCCCTCGACGACAGGGTCAAGGGATGCCGCGGTCGGAGCCCCGTCGACGGAGAGGCGCTCTGCCAGCGTCGCGCGCCACTCGCCGACGATCGCGAAGATCCCGTCGAACGTCCCGGCGATGTGCTGGGCGATCGCCGGGGCTGTCAGTGGGGGTGTTCTCACCGCGTGCCCTCCGTCTCGAGCCTGATTCGTTCGTCGAGCACCCAGTCGAGCGCAGCGGTGATGTGCTGTGTCGTCACGTTGCGCGCGTCGGCTGGGCGGCCCTCTCGGATGGCGGCGATGACGGCCGACCGTGCTCGCGTCGACAGGTCGCGTTGCGACTGGTCTCGCAGGCACAGCCACAGGAGGGGCCCCGCCTCGGCCTGCAGCCGCACCTCCTCCCGTACGAGGCGAGGCGACTGACTGATCGCGGCGACCTCGAGTCCGAACCGGCTCAACGCCCGGCGTGCCCCGCCCGCCGTCGACGAATCGGCGCCGGCGTGGATCGCGACGAGGCTCTCGACGTCGTCTTCGCTCGCGCGGTCGGCGGCAACCTCGGCCGCCGTGCCGGCGATCGCCCCGACATGCAGCGCGAGGTCGCGCAGTTGAATCCGTGAGCACGCGCGCAGGCGCCCGTCGATGAGCCGTGCTGCGGCATTGCGGTCGAGTGTGACGAAGCTCCCGCCGTCGCGCCCACGTCGGGTTCGCACGAGTCCCTGCTCTCGCAACCCCTCGAGCGCCTCGCGGGCCGTGACGAGCGCGACGCCCATGCTGCGTGAGAGGTCGGCTTCACTGGGCAGTCGCTCACCGTCGCGCAGCACCCCGCTCACGATGGCGTCGGTGAGTCGTCTTTCCACGAGTTCGGCGCGCCCCGATCCTTCGAGGGGCGCGAAGACGACGGATCGGGCCGCGTCGCGGATGTCTGCCGTCTGCTGCATGTGTGCTCTCCGCTCGACCGACCCGACACCTCGGCAATTCGTGACACGACCGTAACACCGCAGCGTCTCTTTTGACATATGAATCCATATGATTTAGTTGCACCACGAGAGAGGGAGCGTGCGGATGGCGCATGAGAGCCCGGCCATCCGGCTGACGGGACTCACGAAGGAGTTCGGGTCGGTCGCGGCGGTCGACCACGTCGATCTGGAGATCGCGGCGGGCGAGTTCTTCTCCATGCTCGGCCCGTCGGGATCTGGCAAAACGACGGTGCTCCGGCTCATCGCCGGGTTCGAGCAACCGACCAGCGGCACGATCGAGCTCTTCGGCGCAGACGTCACGAAAAGGGCGCCGTTCGATCGTGACGTGAACACCGTGTTCCAGGACTACGCCCTCTTCCCTCATATGAGCGTGCTCGACAACGTCGCATACGGGCTCCGCGTGCGCGGCGTCGGCAAGACGCAGCGCCGCGAGCGCGCCCTGAAGGCGCTCGCCGCCGTGCGGCTCGAACACCTCGCCGATCGCAGACCCGCGCAGCTGTCCGGCGGTCAGCGCCAGCGGGTCGCCCTGGCGCGGGCGACCGTCGTCGAGCCCAAGGTGCTCCTGCTCGACGAGCCGCTCGGCGCCCTCGACCTCAAACTGCGCGAGCAGATGCAGGTCGAGCTCAAGCAGATCCAGCGCGACCTGGGCATCACGTTCATCTTCGTCACGCACGACCAGGAAGAGGCGCTGACGCTCTCCGACCGCATCGCCGTCTTCCACGACGGGCGCATCGAGCAGCTCGGCAGCCCGCGCGAGCTGTACGAGCAGCCCGCATCCCACTTCGTGGCCGACTTCGTCGGCACCTCCAACATCTTCGACCGCGATCTTTCCGAGACGATCCTCGGTCGCCCGGGCGAGCACTCGATCCGTCCCGAAAAGCTGTCGCTGTCCTCGGGGTCCGTGGCTCCCGAGGGCGGCACGCACAGCGCTGCGGGCATCCTCGTCGAGTCGATATACGTCGGCAGCGGCATCCGTCGTGTCATCGATCTGGATGCCGGCGCGCGCATCACGGTGCTCGAACGCAACGACCGATCGACGACGGCAGATCAGCAACGCGGCGCGCGCGTGCACGTCACCTGGCACGACGACGACGTCGTCTCGCTCGCCTCCGCCAAGACCTGACTGCCCAGACCCTGACTCCCCACAGCCTCGGGCGCCACGCCCGGGACCACAGCACACACACCGAGAGGATCCATCATGATCACACTCACACGCGGCCGGCGGGCATCTGCCGCGGCTGCGCTCGCGGTCGGCGCAATCGCCGTGCTCTCCGCTTGCGGCACCACGAGCGGAGGCGAGAGCACTCCCTCCGCCGAGGCCGAGGAGCTCGGCGAGTTCGAGGGGCAGGTCTCGATCCTGGCCTGGCCAGGCTACGTCGAAGACGGCAGCAACGACCCGACCGTCGACTGGGTCAGCGGCTTCGAAGAGCTGACCGGCTGCACCGTGACAACCAAGACGTTCGGCACGTCGGACGAAGCGGTCACCCTCATGAAGACGGGAGACTACGACGTCGTCTCAGCGTCGGGAGACGCGACCCTCCGCCTCATCGCGGCAGGGGATGTCGCCCCGGTCAACACCGACCTCATCCCGAACTATGCGGGAATCTTCGACTTCCTGAAAGACCGTGAGTGGAACTCCGTCGACGGCCAGTCGTACGGCGTCCCGCACGGCTACGGTGCCAACGTCCTCCTCTACAACACCGAGGTCGTCAGCCCCGCGCCGACGTCGTGGGATGTCGTCTTCGACCGTGCGAGCGAGTTCTCCGGCCAGGTCACCTCGTACGATTCGCCGATCTACATCGCGGATGCCGCCGTCTACCTCATGGCGCACCAGCCCGACCTGGGCATCGAGAACCCGTACGCGCTCGACGAGACCCAGTTCGCCGCCGCCGTCGACCTGCTCAAGGCGCAGCGCGAGCACGTCGGCGAGTACTGGTCGGACTACCTCAAGCAGATCCAGGCGTTCCAGTCCGGCGACTCCGTGGTCGGCACGAGCTGGCAGGTCATCCAGAACGTGCTGCTGTCCGAGGAGGCCACGACCGACGTCGTGATGCCCAGTGAGGGCGCGACCGGATGGTCGGACACGTGGATGATCGCGTCGGCGGCGAAGAACCCGAACTGCGCCTACGCGTGGCTGGACTGGATCTCCAGCCCCGAGATCAACGCGCAGGCGACGGCCTACTTCGGTGAGGCGCCGTCGAGCCAGGAGGCGTGCGACTACCGCGACGACTGCGAGGCCTACCACGCCGGCGACGAGGAGTACGCCTCGCAGATCTGGTACTGGACGACCCCGATCGCCGACTGCGTCGACGGACGCACCGACGTGCAATGCACCGACTACGCGGAGTGGACGGCGGCCTGGCAGGAGATCAAGGGCTGAGCGATCGCGCCGGGGGCGGCGGGCCGCAAGGTCATATGCCGCCCCCGGCATCCGTTCCGGAAGGAATCATGACGACGACATCCGCACCCGTCGAGAGCGCGCCGCGCCGCGTCTCGTCGTTCCTGAGCGCGTACCCGCGCGTGCGGCTCGGTCTGCTGCTGACCGCTCCGCTGCTGTGGCTCGGGGTCGTGTACATCGTCGCGCTCGTGCTCCTGCTGGTCACGGCGTTCTGGACCGTCGACTCGTTCACCGGTGAGATCCGCACGGAGTGGACGTTCGAGAACATCGTCGCGGTCGTGACCGGGTCGCTCTATCAAACCGTGACGCTGCGCACGCTCGGCGTCGCCATCGCGGTCACCGTCATCGACGTCGCGATCGCCCTGCCGATCGCCTTCTTCATGGCCAAGGTCGCGACCCCGCGTGTGCAGCGCATCCTCGTGGTCGCCGTGCTCATGCCGCTGTGGGCGAGCTATCTCGTGAAGGCGTACGCGTGGCGATCGGTGCTCTCGCAGGACGGCATCCTCGAATGGGCTCTCGCGCCGCTCGGCCTGCACACCCCCGGGTACGGGCTGACGGCGACGATCGTCACGCTGTCCTACCTGTGGCTGCCGTACGTCATCCTGCCCATCTACGCGGGGTTCGAACGCGTGCCCGACTCGCTGCTCGAGGCCTCCGCCGACCTGGGCGGCAAGACGTGGCGCACGATCGGCAGTGTCGTGCTGCCGCTGACCTATCCTGCGATCATCGCGGGCACGATCTTCAGCTTCTCGCTGTCGCTCGGCGACTACATCACGGTCAACATCGTCGGCGGTGCCAACCAGATGCTCGGCAACCTCGTCTACACGAACGTCGGCGCGGCCAACAACCTGCCGCTCGCGGCGGCGATCGCGCTCATTCCGATCGTCATCATCTTCGGCTACCTGGCCCTCGTGCGTCGCACGGGCGCCCTCGAGAACCTCTGAGGCGGGCGTATGCGACTGGGAAAGGGCGCACGAGTCACCCTCGGCATCGTCACGGTCATCATCCTGGTGCTCGTGTACGTGCCGCTGTTCGTCGTGTTCGTCAACTCGTTCTCGACGTCCACCTCGCTCTCGTGGCCGCCGCCAGGATTCACCGGGGAGTGGTGGGTGAAGGCCTTCCGCAGCGAGGGTGCGCTCGACGCCGTCACGACGAGCGTCGCCGTCGCGCTCGTCGCCACGACGGTCGCCCTCGTGCTCGGCACGCTCATCTCGCTCGCGCTCCAGCGGTTCACGTTCTTCGGGCGGGATGCCGTGTCCCTGCTGGTCATCCTCCCCATCGCGCTGCCGGGCATCATCACCGGTATCGCGCTGAACAACTTCTTCCGCACGATCATGGGCGTGCCCCTGTCGATCTGGACGGTCGTCATCGCGCACGCGACGTTCTGCATCGTCACGGTGTTCAACAATGTCATCGCGCGGTTGCGCCGCACGGGGACCAGTCTCGAAGAGGCCTCCGCCGATCTCGGTGCCGGCATCTGGACGACGTTCCGGCTCGTGACCTTCCCGCAGTTGCGCTCCGCGCTGCTCGCCGGCGGGCTGCTCGCCTTCGCGCTGAGCTTCGACGAGATCATCGTGACGACGTTCACCGCGGGATCGGGCGTCACGACGCTGCCGATCTTCATCCTCAACAACATGTTCCGCCCGAACCAGGCGCCGATCGTCTCGGTCATCGCCGTCGTGCTCGTCGTCGTCTCGATCGTGCCGATCTCGATTGCCCAGCGCCTGTCAGGTTCGGAGCAGACGCGGCGCTGACCCGCATGCCGCACAGTGGATGCTCGGTGTCGGCCCGGTGTCTGTCCGGTGTCGGCCCGGTGTCGGCCCGGCAGGTTTCTCGCAGATGATCGCCCCGACCGGCCGGTGCCCCCGTTCGGCACGATGACGGCAGAGGGGATCATGCCCGCTCGGCCGGGGAGCGCCGGATGCCGATCTGCTCGCACCAATCGGGTGAGGGGGCATCCCCGCCCAGACGGGATGACATTCCGTTCTTCTGGCGGCCCGGGAGTTGCCGGGACCCCCCTCAGGTGGGGAGCACTACTGCCACTCCGCGTAGACGAACGCCCAGCGGGGATCATCCCCGCTCAGGCCGGCAGCACTATTCCACCTACGCGAAGCTACCGGAAGCAACAGACCCGGCGAGCGGCGAGCGGCGAGCGGCGTGGGGCGTGAGGCGTGAGGCGTGAGGCGTGAGGCGTGAGGCGTGAGGCGTGAGGCGTGAGGCGTGAGGCGTGAGGCGTGAGGCGTGAGG
>JASGEE010000157.1:0-32745 GCA_047606715.1 Microbacterium sp. | reverse complement strand
CGGCGACCGGCCGTCGCTGGCGGCCCGCGCCGTCGCCGGGCTGCTCGGGGTCGACCCCGCCGCTCTGCGCGCGTAGCGCGCTGCGTTGCCCGCGGCATCCAGCGCTTCGTCGGCCGCGAATCGTGGGTATGCACCGCGGTAGTCGTGGTTTGCGTCGGATGGCGGCGATGGTGGGTGTTTCGTCGGTCGTGAATCGTGGGTATGGGCCGTGGAAGTCGTGGTTTGCGTCGGATGGCGGCGGTGGTGGGTGTTTCGTCGGTCGTGAATCGTGGGTATGGGCCGTGGAAGTCGTGGTTTGCGGCGGATGGTGGTGCACGCGCGGTGACGCGGGCTCCCGGCCCGCCGTCAGTGCCCGCGGCCCGACACCCCGTCGGCGACGCGGGCAACCGGCGAGGTCGCCATGCGCCCGGTGCGCCTCTCGTGCGCGTCGGCGGCGTGGTAGGCGCCGTAGATCGCCTGCACGGCGAGCCACCGCAACGGCTCGGCCTCCCACCGCCGCGCCCGACGGTTCACCCACGGCAGGTCGACGAGCCCGCTCGCGCGCCCGAGCACGAGGTCGGCGAGCGTGCGCCCGGCGAGGTTCGTCGTCGCGACGCCGGTGCCGACGTACCCGCCGGCCCAGCCCAGGCCTGTGCGACGGTCGTAGCCGACGGTCGCCGACCAGTCGCGCGGTACGCCGAGCACTCCCGACCAGGCGTGGTCGATCGGGATGCCGGCGGCATCCGGGAAGAACTCGTGCAGCAGGCGCGTCAGCGCGGCGATCGTGCGCTGCGGCGTCACCCCGTCGCTGTCGACGCGCGAGCCGTAGCGGTACGGCACGCCGCGCCCGCCGAACGCGATGCGGTCGTCGACGGTGCGCTGCGCGTACATGTAGACGTGCGCGAGATCGCCGAGGGTGGCAGCGTCCGCCCAGCCGACGCCGTCCCAGAAGGAGGCCGGCAGGGGAGCGGTCACGATCATCGACGAGTTCATCGGCAGCCACGTGCGGTGCTCGCCGCGCAGGTCGGGGGTGAAGCCCTCGGTGGCGCGGATGACCGACGCCGCGCGCACGACCCCGCGCGCGGTGACGGCCCGCCCGGGCTCGATCGCCGTCACGGCGGTGTCCTCGTAGATCGGCACGCCGAGCCGTTCGACGGCGGACGCGAGTCCGTCGACGAGTCGGGCGGGATGGATGCGCGCACAGTGCGGATGCCACACCCCGCCCAGCGTGCGCGCCACCCGCACGTGCGCGTCGGTGGTGGCGGCATCCCACTCTTCCACGTCGGTGTGCGGCCATCGCGCCTCGGCGTCGGCGAACGCGCGCAGCCGGGCGAGCTGGGCGGGCGTGCGAGCGATGTTCAGCTCGCCGCCCTTGTGGATGCCGGCGTCGATGCCCTCGGCATCCGCCACCCGGATGACCTCGTCGACGGTCTCGTTCATCGCCGCCTGCTGGCGCGCGCCGCCCTCGCGGCCGTACTGCTCGCGCCCGCCGGTGACCGAGTTCGTCAGCCAGCCGCCGTTGCGCCCCGAGGCGCCGAACCCGGCGAAGCGCCGCTCGAGCACCGCGATGCGCAGATCGGGCTGCAGGGTCTTCAGGTAATACGCCGTCCACAGCCCCGTGTAGCCCGCGCCGACGATCGCGACGTCGACATCGAGGTCACCCGGCAACGCGGCCCGCGCCGTCGGCACCCCGAGCTGCCGCCACCAGAACGAGACGCCCCCGTTCACCGGCGCCGTCACGCCGCCCCCACCGCCCCGTGCCGAACCGCCCCGCGCTCCACCGCCCCGTGCCGAACCGCCCCGTGCCGAACCGCCAGCATCTGTACGAATCGCCACGATTCGTACGCACAAACCCTGGCGGCTCGCACGAAACGTGGCGGCCCGGCGATGGGGGCGGCGGTGGGGGTGGGGGTGAGGGGGGCGAGGGCGGGGGCGGGGGGCACCGTCAGAGGGCGCTGTCGGCTTCGTCGAGCGCGGCGTCGATGATGTCGAGGCCGCGAACCAGCTCGTCCTCGGAGACCACGAGCGGCGGCGCGACGTGCACGCGGTTGAAGTGCGTGAACGGCCACAGGCCCGCCTTCTTGCACGCCGCGGCGACGGCGGCGACGGGGGCGGCGTCCGCGCCGGATGCGTTGAACGGCACGAGCGGCTCACGGCTCTCACGGTCGCGGACCAGCTCGATCGCCCAGAACAGCCCCACCCCGCGCACGTCGCCCACCGACGGGTGTGCGGCGGCGATCTGCCGCAGCCGCGGCTCGACGACCCGCGCACCCAGATCGCGCACGCGCTCGAGGATGCCGTCGCGGCGGAACACCTCGAACGTCGCGACACCGGCGGCACACGCCAGCGGATGGCCCGAGTAGGTCAGCCCGCCCGGGAACGACAGGGTGTCGAAGTGCGCCGCGATGCGGTCGCTGATGACGACGCCGCCCAGCGGCACGTAACCCGAGTTGACACCCTTCGCGAACGTGATGAGGTCGGGCACGACGTCGAATGCCTGGAAGGCGAACCACTCGCCGATGCGGCCGAAGCCGACCATCACCTCGTCGGCGATGTAGACGATGCCGTACCGGTCGCACAGCTCCCGCACCCCGGCGAGATAGCCCGGCGGCGGCACGAGCACGCCGTTGGTGCCGACGACCGTCTCGATGATGATCGCGCCGATCGTCGACGCGCCCTCGAGGATGATCGTCTGCTCGAGGTGTTCCAGCGCCCGCTGCGTCTCCTCTTCGGGGGTCGAGGAGTGGAAGGGCGAACGGTACGGGTACGGACCGAAGAAGTGCGCGACCGAACCGTCGGCGGGCTCGTTCGGCCACCGTCGCGGGTCGCCGGTGAGGGTGATCGCGGTCGAGGTGTTGCCGTGGTAGCTGCGATACATCGACAGCACCTTGCGCTTGCCGGTGACCAGGCGCGCCATGCGTACGGCGTTCTCGTTGGCGTCGGCACCGCCGTTGGTGAAGAACACCTTCTCGAACCCGTCACCCGCGACGCCCGCGATCAGTCGCGCCAGCTCGCCGCGCACGTCGTTGGCCATCGAGGGCTGGATCGTGGCGAGCCGCCCGGCCTGGGTCTGAATCGCCGCGACGAGGTCGGGATGCTGGTGGCCCAGGTTCAGGTTCACGAGCTGCGAGCTGAAGTCGAGGTACGAGTTGCCGGCGTAGTCCCAGAACGTCGACCCGGCACCCCCTGCCACCGGCAGCGGATCGATGAGGGCCTGCGCGCTCCAGGAGTGGAAGACGTGACCGCGGTCGTCGGCGCGCACACGCGCGTCGGTGTCCAGGTCGGGACGGATGCCGGTGGCGAGAGTGTCGGTCATGTCTTCTCCTGAGCGTCTGTCGTGGGCAGTCAGTGGTTCTGCGGGAAACCGAGGTTGATACCGCCGTGGGCGCCGTCGCCACGGGTGGCCGGGTCGATCCAGCGGGCCGTGACCGCCTTCTCACGCGTGAAGAAGTCGAACCCGTGCCGGCCGTACGCCTTCGCGTCGCCGAACAGCGAGGCCTTCCACCCGCCGAACGAGTGGTAGGCCACCGGCACGGGGATCGGCACGTTGATGCCGATCATGCCGACCTGGATCTCGTTCTGGAAGCGCCGCGCCGCGCCGCCGTCGTTGGTGAAGATCGCGGTGCCGTTGCCGAACTGGCCCGAGTTGATGAGGTCGACGCCCTCCTGGAACGAGGCGATGCGCACGACCGAGAGCACCGGCCCGAAGATCTCCTCGGTGTAGGCGCGCGAGGCGGTCGGGACGCCGTCGAGCAGTGTGGGGCCGAAGAAGAACCCGTCTTCGTGACCGGCCACTGTGCATCCGCGCCCGTCGACGACGACTCGCGCCCCATCGGCCTCGGCGATGTCGACGTAGGAAGAGACCTTGTCGCGATGGATGCCGGTGATGAGCGGGCCCATGTCGGGCTCGACGGCATCCGCCCCGTTGCCGATGCGGAGCCTGCTGATGCGTTCGGAGATCTTGGCGATCAGCTCGTCGGCGAGGGTCCCCACCGGCTCGCTCGCCCCGGCGCTGCGCGCCGCGGCGATGCCGGCCGGCGTGGGCCCATCGACGGCGAGCACGACCGAGATGGCCATGCAGCGCTCGCCGGCCGCGCCGTAGCCGGCGTTGACGGCCTGGTCGGCCACGAGGTCGAGGTCGGCATCCGGCAGCACCAGCATGTGGTTCTTCGCGCCGCCGAGAGCCTGCACCCGCTTGCCGCTGCGGGCCGCCGTCTCGTAGATGTACTTCGCGATCGGCGTTGATCCGACGAACGAGATCGACTGCACGACGGGGGAGTGCAGCAGGCCGTCGACGGCCAGCTTGTCGCCCTGCAGCACCGTGAACGCGCCGTCGGGCAGGCCCGCCTCCCGCCACAGGGCCGCCAGCCAGAGCGCGGCCGACGGATCCTTCTCGCTCGGCTTGAGCACGACCGCGTTCCCCGCCGCGAGCGCCGGGGGGAAGAACCACATCGGCACCATCGCGGGGAAGTTGAACGGCGAGATGATGCCCACGACGCCGAGCGGCTGCTTGATCGAGTACACATCCACACCGGTCGACACGTTCTCGCTGTACGCGCCGGTCGTCAGCGCGGGGAAGCCGCAGGCGAGCTCGACGACCTCCTGGCCGCGCGCGATCTCGCCCATCGCGTCGGAGAGGACCTTGCCGTGCTCGGAGGTGATGATGGCGGCGAGCTCTGTCTTGCGGGCGTTGAGCAGCTCGCGGAAGGCGAAGATCACCGCCTGGCGCTTGGCGATCGAGAAGCCGCTCCACGCGGCGAATCCGCGCTGCGCAGATGCGATCGCCGCGTCGATCTCAGCCTCATCGGCCAGGGCGACCTCGGCCTGCACCGCACCGGTGGCCGGATTGAACACCGGCGCCGTCCGCCCGCCCGCCGACGGACGCTCGGCACCGTCGATCCAGTGCGGGATGAGACGGATGCCGTCGGTGCTGCTCATGCGTGGCTCCTTCGCCCGGGGCGAATCGTCCCGGATGAGATGGCGGCATCCGGACAGATCGACCGGACGCGCGAAACGGTGTGGCAGACTCAGTCTGCCTTGTATTGGCGGAGTACAACAGGGCAAGGGAGGAACTCAGGGTGGCTGAACGTCGCGAACAATCCCCGAACCAGACGAATCGTCCGGCGACACCGGCCGGACTGCCGACGGTGCGCGAAGTGCTCGCGCTCGACGTGTTCGCGGCGGGCATCCCCGAAGCGCTCACCGAGGCCGGGTTCGATGCCCCCGTGCGCTGGGTGCACACCTCCGACAGCGCCGGCGTCGCGCGGCTGCTCGACGGCGGTGAACTGTTGCTGTCGACCGGATCGGCGTGGCCCGACGAGCCCGAACCGCTGCGGGCGTTCATCGGAAGCCTGGCCGATGCAGGGCTGTCGTGCCTCGTGCTCGAGCTCGGCACGCACCACCGCTCTGTGCCCGACGCCGTCGTGCAGGCGGCGCGGGAGCGGTCTCTCGCCCTGGTCGCACTGCACCGCGAGGTCAAATTCGTCGCACTGACCGAGGCCGTGCACCGGCGGATCATCGCCGATCAGACCGCGGCGCTGCGCGTGCGCGACGAGGTGCGCACCCGCTTCACGGCGCTCGCCTTGCGTGGGTCGCCGGCCGATTTCATCGTGCACCAGCTCGCGCAGACCCTCGGCTCGCCGGTCGTGCTCGAATCCCTCGCGCATGAGGTCGTCGTCGCCGATGTGTCCCCGGCGCGGGAGGAAGAGGTCTTCGCCCGGTGGGAGGTGCGCTCGCGCGCGGCGCACCACTCCGGCGGGTCGGCGCTGTCGGCGGGCGGACGGGGCGAGCGGTGGCTCATCGTTCCGGTGGAGGCACGCGGCATCCGGTGGGGATACCTCGTGGCGCTGCCGGGGCCACCGCATCCGGCGGGGCGGGAGAGCGTGCTCGAGCAGGGGGCGATCGCCCTCGCGCTGGGTCGGCTCACCGACCGCGACGGCGACGAGTGGACGCGCATCGGCCGCCGTCAGTTGGTCGATGCCCTCCTCGCGGGGCGTTTCACCAGTCACGACGGCGCGACGGCACGATTGGAGGCCGCGGGACTGCCGCTGACCGGGGCACAGTTGCACGGCGTCGTCGCAACGGAGCCTGCGCGCGGCGTGAGCGGTGCGCGCGGCGCGGATGCGGACCTGCCCGCAGACGTCGCCGATGCCGCGGCGCGCGCGATCGGCGGGCGGGCGCTCGCCGGGGCGGCCGTCGACGACGGCGTGCCGATCCTCGTGTCGCTGCCGGTGGGCGTGCGGTTCGACGACGAGGCGGCCGTGCACTTCGCTCGGGCGGTGACGACCCGGCCCGAGCGGCTGACGCTGTCGGTGGGGCCGGCGGCATCCGGTCTGGATGCGGGTCTCGCCTCGCTGCAGGAGGCGATCGATCTGTCCCGCGCGCCGGCGCCGCGCGGGCCGTCCGGTCCGTGGGTGCGCCGCTCGGGGGAGCGGCCGCTGGCGCGGCTCGTCTCCGTGCTGCGCGACGATCACCGCGTGCTCGAACACGGCGAGCGGATGCTGGTGCCGCTCATCGACTACGACCTCTCCCGCGGCGGAGACCTGCTCGACGTGCTCGGGGCGATGCTCGCCCATCCCGGCAATCGCACCGCCGCGGCATCCGCGTCGCACCTGTCGCGCTCGGTGTTCTACCAGCGCATCGCGCTCATCCAGGAGCTGCTGGGGGTCGACCTCGACGACGGCGAGGTGCAGGCCGCGCTCCACCTCGCCCTGCTCGTGCGCCGCGCCGCTGGCTGAGCGCGGCGTCGCCGCACGATTCTCGGAGAATGTCGCGAACTTCGGAGTGATTCGCGGGAGCTCTCCGCACTTGACGGCATCCTCCGACGTTCGTGGCGCGGGCGGATGCCGCCGCGACGGCATCCGCTACGCCAGGTACACCTTGCGGAGGGTCTCGCGGACGGTCCACACCGTCTGCATCCCCGACTCCAGGCGGACGATGGCACCGGGCGCCAGCTCGATCGTCGGCAGCGCCGGGTCGACGAACTCCACCGTCGCCGAGCCCGACACGACGACGAACACCTCGTCCACCTCGACATCGCGCATCGCGCCGGGCGTCATCTCCCACACACCGAAGCCCATGTCCTCGTCGAGATCCACCGACCCCGTCGAGGGCGACCCCGCCACCACCTGCGCGGCGGGAACGGGGGCCAGCGGCACGACCACGTCACCGGCGGCGACGACCGCCCCGGCGTCCAATTCGCCCCAGCCGCTCACGAGTCGAACCCCAACCCCAACGCATCCAGCGTCTTCAGCAGCAGGTTGCGGCGGCCGCCCCGATGGTCGGCGCGGTCGAGCGACCACCGCGTCAGGTTGATCCCGATCGCCGCGGCCGGCTCGGGCGGGAACGGCAGCGGGCGGCCCCGCACCATCTCCAGCGACGTCCGCTCGGTCGGCTCGCCCGAGAGCAGATCGAGCATCACCTCGGCCGCGAACCGCGTCGACCCCACCCCGAGCCCCGTGAACCCCGCCGCGTACGCGACGCGGCCGGCCCGCGCGGTGCCGTAGAACGCGGCGAACTGCGTCGAGGTGTCGATCGCTCCGGCCCACTGGTGCGAGAAGCGCAGGCCCTCCAACTGCGGGAAGGTCGTGAAGAAGTGGCTCGCGAGCTTGCGCCACACATCCGGCCGGTACTCGTACTTCGGGTTCACGACGCGGCCATAGTGGTACACCGCGTCGTAGCCGCCGAACAGGATGCGGTTGTCCTTCGAGATGCGGTAGTAGTGGAACTGGTTCGCCATGTCGCCGATGCCCTGCCGGTCGGCCCACCCGATCGAGGCGAGCTGCTCGTCCGTGAGCGGTTCGCTCATCAGCGCGTAGTCGTACACCGGCACCGTCATGAGCCGGTTGCGTTTGAGCAGCGACGGGAACACGTTCGTCGCGAGCACCGCGTGCCTGGCCTCGACCCGGCCGGCGCTCGTGGTCACGGCGACGCCGTTCGGCAGGTCCTCGACGCTGCGCACGCGCGACCGCTCGAAGATCTCCACGCCGCGCTCCTCGGCGGCCCGCGCGAGCTCGGCCGCCAGCCGCGCCGGATGCACCATGCCGCACGTGCGCTTCTCCCACACCGCGGCAAGATAGGTGGGCGAGGCGATGGATGCCTGGACGGCATCCTGATCGAGATAGACGACGTCGGGATCGTCGGCGGCCTCGGCCGCCCACTCCTCCAGCCACTCCAGCTGGTGCTCCTCGATGGCCGGCGCCAACTGCCCCGTGCGCTCGAAGTGGAAGTCGATTCCGTAGTCGCCCTCGGCGGCCTCGATCGCATCCAGATTCGCCATGCCGAGCTTCTCGAGCAGGGGCATCTCCGCGGGCCAGCGATTCTTGCCGTTCTCGGGACCGTGCGTGAGGCTCGACTCGCAGAACCCGCCGTTGCGACCGGAGGCGGCCCACCCGACCCGGTTCGCCTCGATCACGACGACGCGCCGCTCGGGATTGCGCGTCTTGGCCAGCAGCGCCGTCCACAGCCCGGTGTACCCGCCGCCCACGACGACCAGATCGGTGCGGTGCGTCCCCTGCAGCGGCCGCCGGTTGGGGCGCAGCGACATCGGCAGATCGTCGATCCAGAACACGCCGTGCTCGGTGTGCTCGAGGCTGTTGTCGATGACGGATGCCGGCGGCACATTGCGTTCGAAGACCGTGGTGGCCACGGATATCACTTCCTCTATAGCGGTCAGTCAGCAGCGTGGACGAGGGTGCCGCCGACGTAGGTCCGCAGCACCTGTGCGGCGCCGATCTGGTCGGCGGGCCCGGCGAACGGGTCGCGGTCGAGCACGACGACATCAGCGAACTTGCCGACCTCGATCGTGCCGGTGTCGGCGTCGAGGTGGTTCACCCACGCCGACCCGGCCGTGTAGGCCGTCAGCGAGGTGCCGAGGTCGATCGCCTGCTCGGGCAGGAACGGCTCGTAGTCGCCCTCCTCGTACCCTGGAGCGGCCTGGCGGTTGACGGCGGTGTGGATCGCCGCGAGCGGGTTCGGCGACGACACCGACCAGTCCGACCCCGCTGCGAGCACTGTTCCCGCGCGCAGCAGATCGCCGAACGGATACTGCCAGCTCGAACGTTGCTCGCCCAGGAACGGCAGCGTCAGCTCGACCATCTGCGGCTCCAGCGTCGCCCAGAGGGACTGCATGTTCGCGGCGACGTCGAGAGCGCGGAACCGGGGGATGTCGTCGGGGTGGACGACCTGCAGGTGCGCGATGTGGTGGCGGTGGTCGCTGCGGCCATTGCGGGCGATCGCGTGCTCGACGGCATCCAGGCACTGGCGCACCGCCAGGTCGCCGATCGCGTGGAAGTGCACCTGGAACCCCAGGGCATCCAGTTGCGGCACCGCCTCGTTCAGGATCTCGGGCGGCACGAAGGAGATCCCCGAGTTGTCGGTGAAATGCCCGTGCCCGTCGCAGTACGGCTCGATCATGGCGGCGGTGAAGTTCTCGGCCACGCCGTCTTGCATGATCTTGATCGAGGTGGCCTGGAACCGCCCGCCCGACAGGCGCTCGCGCCGCTCGACGAGCGACGGGATCTGCTCCAGCCCCTTGGCCCGGTCCCACCACAGCGCACCGACGACGCGGGCCGTGAGCGACCCGTCGGATGCCGCTCGCCGATACACCTCGCCCTGGTCGCGCAGGTCGGCGTAGTCGCCGATGATCGCGTCCTGCCAGGCGGTGATGCCGTAGGAGTGCAGGTAGCGCTGCCCCGCCATCAGGGCCTCGTGCAGGAACGCCGGCGACGGGTCGGCGACGAGCCGGTTCACAAGCCTCATCGCCCCCTCGTGCAGTGTGCCGCTCGGGTTGCCGTCGGCGTCGCGCTCGATGCGCCCGTCGGCGGGGTCGGGGGTGTCGCGGTCGAGGCCGGCCAGACGCAGCGCGGCGGAGTTGACCCACGCGCCGTGCCCGTCGCGATTGGGCAGGAACGCGGGGCGGTCAGGCAGCACCCGGTCCAGGGCCGCGGCCGTCGGCGTGCCGCCGGGGAACGCCGACATCGCCCAGCCGCCGCCGAGGATCCACTCCTCGTCGGGGTGCGATGCCGCATACGCGGCGACGGTGTCGAGGTACTCCTGCTCGGTCGTCGCCTCGTTCAGGTCGCAGCGCAGCAGTTCGAGCCCGCCCGAGACGGGGTGCACGTGCGCGTCCTGAAACCCGGGGACGAGCAGGCGCCCGCCCAGGTCGACGACCTCGGTGCCGGGCCCGGTGACCGCCCCGACGGCATCCGACCCGACCGCGACGATGCGTCCGTTCCGTACCGCGACGGCATCCGTCCGCGAGCGCACCGTGTTCGCCGTGAACACCGGCCCGCCCGTGAACACCACGTCGGCGTTGCTCATCCGCTTCTCCTTCGATCGATCTCGTTCAGCCGCCGGCCATCGTGCGGGCGATGTCGGCGGCGGAGTCGCCGGCGCGGCGCAGCACCCACGCCACGATCCCCAGGGCGATGAGGGTCAGGACGAGCATGATCGTCGAGACGGCGGCGATCTCGGGCCGCAGGCCCGTGCGCACGGCGCTGAGGATGTACACCGGCCACGGCGTCGACCCCGACACCGAGACGAACGCGGCGATGACCGTGTTGTCCAGGCTTAGCGTGAACGACAGCAGGAATCCGGCGAGCACGGCCGGCAGCGCGAGCGGCAGCGTCACCCGCCGGAACGTCGTCAGCGGCTTGGCGTACAGGTCGGCCGAGGCCTCCTCCAGTTGCGCGTCGAGACCGATCAGCCGCGCGCGCACGAGGTAGGAGACGACCGCGACCGAGAACAGCGAGTGGCCGATCACGAGTCGCACGATGCCGTCGTTGAAGATCGTCAGCCCCCAGTCCTGGCCGAGCGTGACGAGCCACGGCAGCAGGGCGACGGCATCCACGATCTCGGGTGTGACCGACACGAGCAGCAGCAGGAACATGAACCACCACACCCAGCGGCCGGGATGGCGGGCCATCGCGATGCCGGCGAGGGTCCCCAGGGCCGAGGCGAGCAGAGCCGCGATGAAACCGGTCTGCACCGAGACGAGCACGGCGCCGTGGATCGTCGGGTCGTCGACGATCGCCAGGAACGAGCCGAACCCGAACTCGGTGAACGAGGTGAGCAGCCGCCCGGTGTTGAACGAGGAGATGACGATGATCGCGATCGGCAGGAACAGGAACACCAGCACGACGATGCCCCACAGCGGGAACCCCCATTCGCGTGGCGCCCGGCGCTCCTTCGCCGTCGCGCGCAGTTCGGTGGTGCTCATGCGGTACCTCCCGCAGCGCTGGCGGTGCCGACGGATGCCGCGCCCGACGCGGGCGGATCGAGCCGGATGCGGTTGCGCGTCCGGAAGGGCAGCCCGATGAGCCAGACGATCGCGAGCCCGGCGGCGGCCGACAGCAAAATGGTGAGGATCAGCAGGACAGCCATCGCCGAGCCGAGCGCCCAGTTCTGTGCCGTCTGGAACTGCGTCGCGATCATCTGGCCGATCATGTTGCCCTTGGCCCCGCCCAGCACGGTCGCGGTGATGTAGTCGCCCATGAGGGGGATGAACACGAGCAGCACGCCGGCGATCAGGCCCGGCTGCGCGATCGGCAGCGTCACGCGCAGGAAGGTGGTCCAGCGCCCCGCGCCGAGGTCTTTCGACGCCTCGCGCAGCGACGGCCCGACCCGGTCGAAGGCGACGAACAGCGGCAGGATCATCAGCGGCAGGTAGTTGTAGACGACACCGAGCAGCACCGCCTGGCGGGTGTAGAGCACGTCCAGCTCGCCGAGCCCGATCGACTGCATGACCGACGAGAGCCATCCGTTGGGGGCGAGGATGATCTGCCAGCCGATCGTGCGCACCAGGAAATTCGTCCAGAACGGGATCATCACCAGCGCGACGAGCAGGCCGCGCGAGGCGGGCGGCGCCTTCACCGCCATCCAGTACGCCACCGGTGCCCCGATCAGAAGGCACAGGACGGTGCCGGCGACGCCGATCCACAGCGTGT
Organism: Microbacterium sp.; assembly: GCA_047606715.1. Lineage (GTDB taxonomy): Bacteria > Actinomycetota > Actinomycetes > Actinomycetales > Microbacteriaceae > Microbacterium. The sequence continues at coordinate 20,821 of JASGEE010000157.1, read as the reverse complement.
TCTGGAACGTGGCGAAGAAGGTCGGGGTCAGCGCCTCGAGATACCGGTCGAAGGAGAGGACGTCGTTGGAGTGGGTCGTGAAGATGTCGGGCTTGTACCCGAAGCTGAACCACACGACGTAGCCCACCGGGACGACGAAGAAGAACAGCAGCCACGCCCACGCCGGAAAAGCGAGGGCGACGCCGGCCTTGCTACGCACCCGCCGCCGCCTTGACCTTGTTGTAGATGTCGACGGTGCGCGCGAGGGCGTCGTTGACCTCGCCCTCCTCCATCGTGGCGATCTGCTCGGGCGTGAAGAAGACCATCTCCAGCAGCTCCAGGCCGGCATCGGACGCCGCCTGCTCGATGTCCGCGACCCCGGTGTGGTAGCCGATGTAGTCGAGCTCCTGCAAGGAGATGTCGGGGTCGAGCGTGAAGTTGATGAAGGCGTGCGCAGCCTCCGGATGCGGTGCGCCGACGGGGATCGCCCAGTTGTCCATCCACAGCTCGGTCGTGGGGGCTCCCAGCACCCACTTCCAGCGGTCGGGCTCGGTGCTCTCCATCAGGGCCAGACGCGCGTCGCCGTTCCACGCCTGCAACAGCGCGTGCGATGCCTGCTGGATCGCTCCGCCGCCGGGGTAGGAGTCGAACGCCTCGATGTGCGGCGCAAGGGTGCCCACGAGGAACTCCTCGGCGGCATCCAGATCGGCGGTGTCGGTCGTCGTCCACGGGATGCCGTTGGCCCAGAAGTACATGCCGGTGATCTCGGCGGCGTCGTCGAGCACGGAGGTCTTGCCGCTCGCCTCGTTCTGTGCCGCGTCGAGGAAGTCGGCCCACGTGGTCAGCTCGCGCGTGATCACGGTCGTGTCATAGACGAACCCGGTCGTGCCCCACGCCTTGCAGATCGAGTACTCGTTGTTCGGATCCCACGCCCGCCCGGCGAATTCGGTGTCGAGGTTGGCCAGGTTGGGAATGAGGTCGAGGTTGAGCTTCTGCAGCAGCCCGTTCGTGATCATCTGCGGGATGTAGATGCCGGTGGGCACGACGATGTCGAAGCCGCTCGTGCCCTTCGCGCTGGTGAGCTTGGAGATCATCTCCTCGTTCGAGGAGAACGACGACAGCTGGATCGTGGGGCCCTGCTCGCTCGTGAACTGCTCCAACACCTCGGGGGCGTCGTAGTCGCCCCAGGTGTAGATGGAGAGGCTGTCTTCGAGGGCGCCGCCGGTGGCCGCCGGCGCGGACGAGGTCGAGCCGCCCGGGCTGCAGGCGGCCAGCAGCGCGGCGCCTCCGGCGGCGAGGCCGACGCCGATGAACCCGCGGCGGGTCAGTTCGCGGCGGATCACGGGCACGGCTTGAGTGCTCGCGAGGATGCGGATCGGGTTTTCGGTCATCTCGGCCTCCGGGTGTGCGGGGTGTTCGGGTCAGGCGGGCGGAGCGACGTAGCCGCCGTCGAGGGCGGCGTCGTCGGCGGGGAACAACTGCACGTGGGGGGCATCCCACGTGCACTCGACCTCGTCGCCGACGCTCAGGACGGGGGCTTCGGGGGTGGGACGGCGCGCGAGGATGCTCTGGTCGTCGCCGAGGCGCACGAGGTACTGCATCGTCTCGCCCAGGTGCGCGACGGAAAGCAGCGTTCCGCGCACGGCGTTGGCGGCATCCGTCGCGGTGCGCGTCTCGACGCGCGCGATGCGCACGAACTCGGGCCGTACGGCGGCTTGGCCCCTCGCCTGCCCGGCGAGCTCGGGCCGCGTGCCGCATACGAGCGCGTGCGCCGAGTCGATGCCGCAGCCGTCTGCGGCGACAGCGCCCGTGAAGAAGTTCTGCTGCCCGACGAAGGCGGCGACGTAGGCGGATGCCGGGCGGGCGTACACGGTGTCGGGGTCGGCGAGCTGCTCGATGTGACCGCCTCGCATGATCGCGATGCGGTCGCTCATCGACAGCGCCTCACCCTGATCGTGCGTGACGAAGACGAAGGTGATGCCCAGGCGCGACTGCAGCAGTTTCAGTTCGAGCTGCATCTCTTCGCGCAGCTGACGGTCCAGGGCTCCGAGCGGCTCGTCGAGCAGCAGCACGGAGGGGCGGTTGACCAGGGCCCGGGCCAGGGCGATGCGCTGCTGCTGGCCACCGGAGAGCTGAGTGGGCTTGCGGTCGGCGAACCGGCGCATCTGCACGAGGTCGAGAGCTGCCGACACGCGCTCGCGGATCTCGGCCTTCGGGGTGCGACGCTGCTGCAACCCGTAGGCGATGTTCTCGGCGACGGTCATGTGCGGGAAGAGGGCGTAGGCCTGGAAGACCGTGTTGACGTCGCGTTTGAACGGCGCCGTGCCCAGCACGCTTGCGCCGGAGATGCGGATGTCGCCGGCGTCGGGGTGCTCGAATCCGGCGATCATGCGCAGCGTCGTGGTCTTGCCGCAGCCGGAGGGGCCGAGCAGCGACAGGAACTCACCGGGCTGGATCTCCAGCGACAGGTCGTCGACGGCGACCTGGTCGCCGTAGCGCTTGGTAACGCCAGTGAGGGTCACGCCACCCGTGTCGGGGTTTCGCGAACCGGTTCGGTCGATCAGGGCTTCGGGTGCCGTCACGGGTGCTCCGCTTCTGCGCGTTCGTCGCGCCGTTGTGGCGCGTGTGGGCCATTCAATACGTCCGGGCGTCGGCGTGCAACGGGTGTGCGGGCGCACCGGACGGATTCGCGCCTGCGCAGCGTGCATCGGACAGAGTGTCCGGGCGGGTGTCACGGGCGTGTGACATGGCCGTTGCAGGCCCGCGTCGGGGCCGGCAGTCCTCGCCGTCGGGGGCCGGCCGACCTGTCCGCCGCGTCTGGCACGGGCGCCGTCCCGCACGCAGGGGAAAACGCGGGTTTCGGGGCCTGCAGGGGTCGCTCGTGCCGGTTCGCCCTGTCCTTGGCCCGCGGCGGCGGGTCGCCGGCCGCATGACCGAGTGTTGCGACAGCGGTCGCGCGGGCAGGGGGGGTCGACTTGCATGGGAGGCATGTCTGTTCTGGTGCGTGCCCCGGAGCTCGCCGGTGAGCTCGCGTCGAGTGCCGTCACCGGGGCTGCGCCGCGCGTGCTCGACGTCCGCTGGCGGCTCGATCGCCCCGAAGGACGCGTCGACTATCTCGAGGGTCACATCCCGGGGGCCGTCTTCGTCGACCTGGAGCGGGAGCTCGCCGCTCCCGGGTCGCCCGAGACCGGGCGGCATCCGCTGCCCGATGCCGCCGACCTCGCCGCAGCCGTGCAGCGCTGGGGCATCTCACCGGGCGATCGGGTCGTCGTCTACGACGACAATGAGGGGGTGCCGGCGGCTCGCGCGTGGTGGCTGCTGGGGTTGTACGGCGTCGACGTGCGCGTGCTCGACGGCGGCCTGCGCTCGTGGGTGCGGCACGGGCTGCGACTGGAGCGCGGCGATGTCGCGGTGCGCCGCCCCGGCCGCTGGGAGGGCGCGCTGCAGCGTCCGGACGCCGTCGCGACAATCGACGATGCGGCCCTCGCCCCGCAGCACGGACTGCTGATCGATGTGCGCGCGCCGCAGCACTACCGCGGCACGGTGCCCGGTCTCGACCCCGCCGCGGGCCACATCCCCGGCGCGATCAACCTGCCGACCGTCGTGCACATCTCTCCGGAGGGGCTGCTGCGCACGACGGGCGAGATCGGGGCGCACCTGGCGAGTGTCGGCATCCGCTCCGATACGCCCGTCGTGCTCTACGACGGCTCGGGCATCGCGGCGGCGCACTCCGCGCTGGCCTTCGCCGTCGCCGGCTTCTTCCACCCGCGCATCTTCATCGGCTCGTGGAGCCAGTGGTCGCGCAGCCCGGGCCGACCCGTCGCCGTCGGATCGAGCCCTTCCGGCACGATCGTCGCCCCCTACTGACCCCCCCGCGCGCAGACGTGTCACGCTTCGCCGCTCTGGGCGCGCAGCGGGGCGGATGCCGGCACACCAGCGCCGGATCGAGTCAGACGGGGCGCGCGACGGGGCGCGCCACACCGTGGATCTGTCCGTGCAGGCGCTCCATCCGGGCATCCAGCAGCGCGGCGGAGTCGGCGGCATCCTTCAGCTCGGTCAACAGCGTTGCCGGCACGACGCCGTCGTACTTGTAGTAGATCTTGTGCTCCAGGCTCGCCCAGAAATCCATTGCGATCGTGCGGAACTGCACCTCGACGGCCACCGAGACCGTCCCCGACGACAGGAAGACCGGCACCTCGACGATGGCGTGCAGGCTCTTGTAGCCGTTCGGCTTCGGCGTGGCGATGTAATCCTTGACGGTGCGCACCGTGATGTCGTCCTGCCGCGTGAGCAGGTCGAACAGGCGATAGGCGTCTTTCGTGAAGCTCGTCGTGACCCGCACCCCGGCGATGTCGGTGATGTGTGCGCGGATCGCGTCGAACGTGGGCTCGATCCCCTTGCGCACGATCTTGTCGACCAGGCTGTCGGCCGACTTCACCCGGCCGGACAGATGCTCGATCGGGTTGTAGTCGTGCGTCAGCTGGAACTCGTCGCGCAGGATGCCGAGCTTGGTCTCGACCTCCCGCAGCGCGAACTGATACTCCAGCAGGAACCGCTGGAACTCGTCGCGCATCGCGCGCAACTGCTCGGGGGAGAACGTCTCGACGCCCTCTTCGGTGGAGACGGTGAGCGGCAGCGGGGAGGCGTCCATGCCTCGACGCTAACCAGGTGCCATCTGCGGACGCTGGGAATCGTCGTGTCGGTGGCCGCGATGCCGGGCGAGTCGACGGGGGAGAATGGACGGATGACCGAGGCCGAGCCCCTGCCCGAGCGCGTGCGCGCCGAGGCGCGCGCGGTCGGGGTGAGCCTGGTGACGCTGCGCCCCGTGGGTGCGCGGCGCTGGCCGCTCGCCCTGCAGGCGGCGCTGGCGATGGCGGTGCCGATCGTGGCGATGGCGGTGGCGGGGCACGAGGACCTCGCGCTGCTGGGCGCGCCGGGGGCGTTCGCGGTGGTCTACGGCGGCTGGCTGCGCCCGCGCGAGCGGGCACGGTTCGCCCCGATCGTCGCGGTCGCGCTGGTGCTGACGGCTGCCGTGGGTGCGTTCTCGGCGGTGGGCGGACATGCGGCCGTGCTCGCCGGGATCGCGGTGATCGCGATCGGGTCGACGGCGCTCGCCGGGTGGCTCTCGATCGGCCCGCCCGGTCCGGTTTTCATCGTGCTCGTCTTCGGGCTGTCGGCGCGCATCGTCGCGGCGCGCGACGGCGCGCAGGCCGTGACGCCGGCGGTGTATCTGTCGGCGGTGGCGGTCACGGCGGTGTTCGCGTGCCTGGTGGTGGCCGCTCCGCTGCTGTCGCGTCGATACCGCCGCGAGCGGCCGCGACCTTTGCGCGAGCTGTTCCTGCGGCGTTGGGGGCCGGCGGCCCGCGCGATGACGCTGCGCGCCGGCATCGTCGCCGTCATCGGTGTGGCGATCGCCGCGATCGTCGATCCGGACCGGGCGTACTGGATCGTCAGCGCCGGCGTGGCCGTCGCCGGGATGCCGATCGGGCGACGCGCCGCCGCGACGCGCAGCATCCATCGCACCGTCGGCACCGTGGTCGGCGCCGGCATCTACCTTGCGTTGGCATTCATTCCGTTCGCGGTATGGATGCTGGGCGTGCTGTTCGGCGCGATGCAGTTTCTCATCGAGCTGGTCATCATGCGCAACTATGCGTTCGCGCTCGCCGTGATCACCCCGCTCGTCCTGTTGCTGATCGGGGCGTCGACGGGCGAGACCGAGAGCGTGGAGATCGCGCTGGAGCGCGTGCTCGACACGTTCGTCGGTGCGGCGCTCGGCGCGGCGACCGCCGTGTTCGTGCGGCTGCGCGCGGGGTAGCTCAGGGCTCCGGGGGGGGGGTCAGGGCTCCAGGCGGGAGGCGTCGCTGAGGCGGTGCCATGCCCGGTTGTGATACACCAGGGCGTCGCCGTGCCCGCCCGCGTCGACGTCGCGTTGCAGTTGGGCTTGCAGGGCGTGGGCGGCGATGACGGTGGAGCCGCCGGCATCCATGCGCCCGATGACGGCGCAGCGCACCCAGGCGCGCACGTCGTGATACACCGGCTCGCCGGTGGTCAGTCGCGACCAGCGGTGCGTCTGCTCGAAGCGGTCGATGCCGCTCGTGGCCCCGAGCTGGGCGATCTCGAGATCGTGCGCGTCGAGCAGGTGTACGACGACTGTGTCGGCCCGCGAGAGCACGCCCGATGCCGACGACAGCGCCGAGACCGAGAAGATCAGCAGCGGGGGTTCCGCGCTCACGCTCGACACCGACGTCGCGGTGAGGGCGACGGGGTGCTCGCCGTCGTCGTCGGCGGTGATGACGGCGACGCCGCCCGGGTGTCCGCGGAAGAGCGCCTTGAACTCATCCGGCGTCAGCGACGACGAGAAGTGGTGCTCGGGAGCCTCGATGCGGGCGGGGGAGGAGTGCGGCATGGTTACGAGACTATGCGCCCGGCGGCGGCGGCGGGCCGGTGTGTGTGCTCGTGTGACCTTCGGTGACCGAATGTGACGGCGGTGGACATCACGCTCGGTGCGCGAGGGCAGGTGCCAGGCGTGGCCATTCGGTCTGAGCCCACGCGGCGATCAGCTCGCCGCGTCGGTCGACGTCGGCGGCGGGGAAGGCGATGCCTCGCGTCGGCGCGGAGGCGCCGAGCTCGACCAGCAGAGGCCGCAGCGCGACCTCGACGGCGAGCGTGTGGGCCGGTGAGCCGATCGTGAGCAGCGGAACGGCGGTGACGGGCTGGAGCGCACCGGCGTCGAACCGGTCGAGAAACGCCTTGAGCAGGCCCGTGTAGGTGGCCTTGTAGGTCGGACTCGCGACGATGAGCACGTCGGCCGCCGTCACCCGCTCGCGCAGACCGTCGATCGTGGCGCTGGGAAAGCGGAACAGCTCGTCCGCGACGTCGGCGAGGTCGATCGTCCCGGCGACGACCGCATCCGATCGCTCGGCGAGGGTCATCGCGACGGTCTCGGCAACGAGACGTGTGCGGGAGGCCGGCTGCGGATTTCCGACCAGGACGACGATGGATGACATGTGTGCTTCCTCACCCCGAACCGTGTGGTTCGGGCTCGACGGACATCGCATCACGAAGTCGGCTGCGGCTTCGTCGCGCTCGTCATACGGCGTCGCACGCGGGCGTACCCCGATGCGCGCCATAAAGTTGCCAAGTATGTATATACTCAGAAATCACATACCCGGTATGCGGGTTCGAGAGTGCGGAGACACGGATGTCGGTGCGACAGAGCCTGCTGGCGATTCTGGATCAGGGGCCGTGCTACGGCTATCAGCTGCGAGCCGAGTTCGACCGGCGCACCGGCTCGACCTGGCCGCTGAACGTCGGCCAGATCTACAACACGCTCGACCGCCTCGAACGCGACGGACTCGTCGCCAAGGGCGACGTCGATGCGCAGGGGCACGTGTACTGGCAGATCACGGATGCCGGCTCTGCCGCGGTGCGCACCTGGCTCGCCGAGCCCGTCGAGCGCACGCAGGCCACCCGTGACGAGCTGGCGATCAAGCTCGCCGTGGCCGCGACCCTGCCCGGCGTCGACGTGGCCGCCGTCATCCAGACCCAGCGCGCCGCCTCGCTGCGACAGCTGCAGGAGCTGAACCGGGCCAAGTACGCCGGGGCGAACCCCGACGGGCCGGAAGAGCTCGCCTGGTCGCTCGTGATCGACTCGATGATCTTCGCGGCGGAAGCCGAGATCCGCTGGCTCGACCACACCGAGCAGCGACTGGCACAGCATCCGCAGCACGCCCTCGTGCTGGAGCTGTCGACCGACAAGCCCAAGCGCGGTCGCCCGGCCGCCCGGCCGACGGTCGCAGAGACGGAGGTCGCGCGATGAGCGTCCCGGTGCTGCAACTGATCGGCGTCACCCAGCAGTACGGTGAGGGCATCACCTCGGTCAGCGCGCTCTCCGGGGTCGATCTGGCGGTCGAGCAGGGCGAGCTCGTCGCGATCATGGGGGCATCCGGATCGGGCAAATCGACCCTGCTGTCGATCGCCGGCGGACTGCAGCGGCCCACGAGCGGCGAGGTCGTCGTCGAGGGCGCCTACCTGTCGACGGCATCGCCGCGCGAGCTCGCGCGACTGCGCCGCCGGTCTCTGGGCTTCGTCTTCCAGGACTTCAACCTCATCCCGACCCTCACGGCGCTCGAAAACGTGACGCTGCCGCTCGAGCTCGATGGCTTCCGGGCGCGGGTGGCGCGCCGTGCGGGTCGGGATGCGTTGGCCTCGGTGGGGCTCGACGCCAAGGTCGACGCGTACCCCGACGACCTCTCCGGCGGTCAGCAGCAGCGCGTCGCGATCGCGCGCGCCGTCGTGGGCGGGCGGCGGCTGATCCTCGCCGACGAGCCGACCGGGGCGCTGGATTCGGTCACCGGCGAGGCGGTCATGAAGATGATCCGCTCGCGCGTCGATCAGGGGGCGGCCGGCATCCTCGTCACCCACGAGGCGCGGCACGCGGCGTGGGCCGACCGCATCGTGTTCCTGCGCGACGGGCGCATCGTCGACCAGTCGCAGCGCGACGGCGCCGAGACCCTGCTGGCGAGTGCCCGATGACCGCCCGGTGGCGCCGGGCCGCGGCGCATAACTCCGGCAATCCGGGTGGTGCCGGCGGCGAAAACCCCGGAAACACGCGGAACGCGCGCGCGGACGAATGCGAATTGCCTGAGTTATGCGCCGCGGTGGGGGATGGGGGGACGCGCCGATGACCGACCTGCTCGAGCGCGCCGCGGTGGATCCGGTCGCGCCGGCACCTGCGGGGCCCGCGCATCCGTCCCGGGCCGCGCGCTGGCGCGTGGCGGTGCGGCTGGCCCGGCGCCAGGTGCGGCGCACCTGGGTGTCGAGCCTGCTCATCGTGGCGCTCGTGGCTCTGCCGATCGCGGGCATGACGGGGCTCGCGGTCTTCGTCGACAGCATGATCGGCACGTCCGCCGAGAAGACCACCGCCGAACTGGGGCAAATGCAGGCGTGGGTGCAGCCGGGCGGTGTCCCGGATGCCGGGTTCTGGCAAGCACCGAACGAGATCTACTGGACGGGATACGCCACCTCGTACGAGCCGCCGGAGGGGGAGATCCCGACCTCGCCGATCGCAGCGCTGCCGCCGGGCACCGAGACGATCCCGGTCTCCCGTGACCAGGAGCGCATCGAGACGGTGGCGGGGATCGCGGCGGTACCGGCGTGGGCGGGCGCGGTCTGGGACCCTCGATTCGCCGGCAAGTCGGCGCTCGAGAGCGGGCGGGCGCCGCAGAACGCCCACGAAGTGCTCGTCACCGCCGCGACTCTGACGCGCACGGGGCAGCAGGTGGGGGGAACGCTCACGCTCGCCGGCACCGGCGACCAGTTCACGATCGTCGGGACGTTCGACGAGGTCACACTGGCCGACAGCGACAGCGCGGTCGCCTTCTTCGACGCGGGCCGCTTCGAGAGCACGCAGTGGTTCCTGCCCGAGCGGGCGCTGCCGTGGGCCGAGGTGCAGCAGCTCAACGAACGGGGCTTCGTGGTCTTCTCGCGCGCGGTCGCGGAAAACCCGCCGCAGTGGACCTCGCCCCTCGGCGACGGGGCGATGATCGACGCCGACACGCAGCACCTCCAGCAGCAGCTCATGCTGGCGGCGGGGCTCGCGGCGGCGGGAGGGGCGGCCGCCTACATGGTCGTCATGCTCGCCGGGGCCGCCTTCGCCGTGAGCGCGCGCCGTCAGCAGCGAGCGCTGGCGATCGCCGCGAGCGTCGGCGCCGACGCTCGCGACCTCCGCCGCACGATCCGGCTGCAGGGCAGCGTGCTCGGCCTCATCGGCGGTCTCATCGGGATCGGTCTCGGCGTCGCGCTGGCGGCGGTGGTCATCCATCTCACCGACGACGGCTCGGTGGAGCTCTTCTGGGGATTCCACGTGCCGTGGGTGCTGCTGGCCGCCATCGGTGTGTTCGCCGTGCTCGTCGGCACGGCATCCGCGCTCATGCCGGCGCGCGGCGTTGCGAGATCCGACACGATCAGTGCGCTGCGCGGCGCGCGACGCCCGCAGAAGGTGACGGCATCCCGGCCACTGTGGGGCTCGCTCCTGCTCATTGTGGGTATTGCGATCACGATCGCGTGCGGCGTCGCCGCGGCGGCGGTCGCGGCCGCCGACGGCGAGCAGATCCCCTGGGACTCGCCGCTGCGCTGGCTGCCCACGGTCGGCATCGTCGGCGGGCCGATCATCGCGCAGGTGGGGATCATCCTCTCCGGCCGGTGGCTTCTGTGGGTCGCCTCGCGCGGGCTGTCGAAGCTCGGCATCGCAGCGCGCATCGCCTCTCGGGATGCCGTGGCCAACGGTGCCCGCACCGTCCCCGCGTTCGCGGCGATCGGGGCGACCGTGTTCGGCGCCGTGTTCGCGATCGGTGCCGGCACGATGGCCGCGGGGCAGACCGCGCGCGTGTGGAGCTACGGCGCGCCGGTGGGGACGGCGCAGGCGAACGTCTCCTTCGACGACAGTGTGGCCGTGACGCCCGAGGTCGTCGCGGATGCCGTCGCGGCGACCACCCGCGTGCTCACCGGTGCCGGTGCGCTGTCGACCGCCGAGGTCGGGCGACAGCAGGAGCACTATGCCGAGAATCCGGACGACATCCCCGCCGACATCGTGCGGGCGGTCGCGGTCGTCCCCGAGCGCAACCTCGTCTCGATGGACGAGGAGTTCTTCGACGGCTCGAGCTCTTTGGGTCAACCGACGAACAACATCACCGTGATCGCCCCCGACGACATCCCGACCGTCATGGGCGTCACCCTCGACGCGCGCCAGCGCGCGGCCTATGCGGGCGGCGCGGCGATCGTCACCGACCCCGAGCTGGTGACCGGCGGAGAGGTCGAGATCGGGGCGTGGACGGAGCGGGAGTGGATCTTCGGCGGGGCGCCGGCCAACCTCTACCTCCCCGAGGCCGGTGCCGACCCGGTCGCCGATCCGCAGTGGCAGAAGACGCTCGAGGCGGTCGCGATCGATGCCCCGAACCAGGCGATCTCGGTCGCGATCGCACCGGCCACGGCGGCGGAGCTCGGGATCGACGCGATTCCGACGACCGTTTTCGGCGCGTTCCCCGATCCGGTTCCCGCCGATGCTCAGGACCGGCTGTACGCGCTGGCGGAGGCGGAGCAGTCTGACGGACACTACATCTCCGCGTGGATCGAGACGGGTCCGCCGAGCCCGGCATCCTGGCTCATCCCGCTCTTGGCGGGGGTGGCCGCGCTCGTGCTCGGAGCATCCGCCGTCGCGTTGGGCCTCGCACGCTTCGAGCGGCGCCCCGACGATGCGACGCTGTCGGCCATCGGCGGCACAGCGGGGCTGCGCCGCCGCATCGGCTTCTGGCAGGGGCTCGTGATCGCTGGCTTCGGCACGTTCGCGGGGGCCGTGGCCGGGATCCTCCCCCCGATCGGGTTCTGGTTGCAGTCACAGACCGCGTATCAGGGGCCGATGGAGGTCGCCGACATCCCGTGGTGGCTGCTGGCGGGGCTCGCCGTCGCGCTGCCTCTCGTGATCGCGGGGGTCAACTGGCTCGTGCCGCCCCGGCATCCCGACCTGAGGCGTCGCACCGCCATCGCCTGAGCCGGTTCGCCCGGCAAGGTGGCAGTTGTGGTGCTCTCGCCTCGCGCGGAGCCGCCACGACTGTCAGGGAGTTGGATGCCGTGGCCTGGGCTTACGAAGTAGGTGGCAGTTGTGGTCCCTTCGCCTCGCGCGAAGCCGCCACGACTGTCAAGGAGTTGGATGCCGTGGTCTCAGCATCGCGGCGCGGCGGTCGAGGAGCGGACGATCAGCTCGGGCTCGATGAGGCTGAAAGCGTCGGTCGCGGTACCCTCCAGCGCAGCGATGAGCGTCGTCATGGCGAGCGTGCCGAGGGCGTGGAAGTCCTGGCGCACGGTCGTCAGCGGGGGCAGGAAGTGCCGCGCATCGGGGACGTCGTCGAACCCGACGACGCTGACATCCTCGGGAACCCGGATGCCGCGCGCATGCAGTCCGTGCACGAGCCCCAGAGCCGTCTGGTCGTTGGCGGCGAAGATCGCCGTCACGTCGTGCGGGATCGCGTCGGGGTCGACGCCCAGACGGTACCCGGCGTCGCTCGTCCAGTCGCCGCGCAGCGGAGCGATGACCTCGAGCCCCGACGCGCTGATGCGCTCGGTATAGGCGCGCTCGCGTATGCGGGCGTCGGTCCAATCGGCGGGGCCGGCGACGTGCAGGATGCGGCGGTGGCCGAGCCCGAGCAGATGGTCGATCGCGTGCACCGCGCCGGCGTGCTGGTCGACCGCGACCGTGTGGATGTCACCGTCACGTTCGGCCTTCACGAGCAGTGTCGGCAGCTCGCGGGCCACGCCGCGCAGCCCGGTGAGCGTGGAAGAGCGCGCGGCGACGATGCACAGCGCGTCGACGTCCTGGATGCGCACTTGGGTGAGACCGGCGTCGAGGTCGAGCGCGGCGTCATCGCTGACAGTGATGGCGCTCGCCGTGTAACCGGCCGCCCGCGCGGCCTGCTCGATGCCGCGCATCGTGCTGCTCGGCCCGTACTCGATGGGGCTGTCGATGAGCACCCCGATACGTCGGCTGCGGCTCGTGGCCAGAGCGCGCGCCGTCGAGCTGGGGGTGTAGTTCGTCTCCCGCATCGCGGCCTCGACCCGCTCCCGCGTCGCGGCTCGGATGTTCGGGTGAGCGTTGATCACGCGCGACACCGTCTGGTGTGAGACACCCGCCAGCGCAGCGACGTCGTAGATGCTCGCACCACCGCGTCGTGCGCGGCCACCGGCCGGTGGGCTCGTCATGTCGCTCCTCCAGAGACCTCGTCACCGATGACGGCGCCGCGGGACTCGTTTGCGACAACGATAGAGCCTGCCCGAGCCCTTGCCCTCACAATTTGTGAGCGCTAACGTTACAAGGATGCCGACAGGAGAACCATCGATGACGAACTCCGAACTGCACGCCGCGATCGACGCGGTCCGTGCCGAGGTCGCACGGCTGCACGGCGAGCTCGTGCGCTACGGCCTCGTGGTGTGGACGGGCGGAAACGTGTCGGGACGGGTGCGGGTGGAAGGCGGCGCCGACCTGTTCGTCATCAAGCCCTCCGGGGTCTCCTACGACGACCTGTCGCCGGAGAACATGATCCTGTGCGATCTCGACGGCAATGTCGTGCCGGGCACCCCCGGCAGCGACCGCTCGCCGTCGAGCGACACCGCGGCGCACGCATACGTCTACCGGCACATGAGCGAGGTGGGCGGGGTCGTGCACACCCACTCCGACTATGCGGTGGCGTGGGCCGCGCGCGGCGAGGAGATCCCGTGCGTCATCACGGCGATGGCCGACGAGTTCGGCGGGCCGATCCCGGTGGGGCCGTTCGCGATCATCGGCGACGACTCGATCGGCCGGGGCATCGTGCAGACCCTCACCGGCCACCGCTCGCGCGCGGTGCTGATGCAGAACCACGGCCCGTTCACGATCGGGACGAGCGCGAAGGATGCCGTCAAGGCCGCCGTCATGGTCGAAGACGTCGCCCGCACGGTCCATCTCGCGCGGCAGGGCGGTGAGGTGATCCCGATTCCGCAGGATGCGATCGACGCCCTCTACGACCGCTATCAGAACGTCTACGGCCAGAGCACGGACGACCGCCGATGAGCGCCGCGGACAGCATTCGTGACGGGCGGACCGTCCTGGGGATCGAGCTCGGCTCGACCCGCATCAAGGCGTGCCTGATCGATGCCGACGACCCGCAGACGGTGCTTGCGGTGGGCGGGCACGCGTGGGAGAACTCCTTCGTCGACCGGCTGTGGACCTATCCGCTCGAGGAGGTCTGGGCCGGCGTGCAGACTGCCTACGCCGCCCTCGTCGCCGACGCGCAGCAGCGCCACGGCGCCGCCCCGATCACGTTCGCCGCGATGGGGGTGTCCGCGATGATGCACGGCTACCTCGCGTTCGACGACGCCGGCGAGCTGCTCGTTCCGTTTCGCACGTGGCGCAACACGAACACCGTGGCGGCGGCCGCCGAGCTGACCGAGCTGTTCGGGGTGAACATCCCGTTGCGGTGGTCGATCGCGCACCTGCGCCAGGCCGTGCTCGACGCCGAGCCGCACGCATCCCGGGTCGCCTCGATCACGACGCTCGCCGGATACGTGCACGAGCGTCTGACCGGTCGCCGCGTGCTCGGGGTGGGCGATGCCTCCGGGATGTTCCCGATCGATTCCGCCACCGGCGACTGGGACCAGAGCCTCATCGACCGCTACGACGCGCTCGCCGGTGGCGATCTGCGCGCGCTGCTGCCGGAGGTGCTCCTCGCCGGTGAGGCGGCCGGCGACCTCACCCCCGCGGGGGCGGCGCTGCTCGACCCGACGGGGGCGCTGCGGCCCGGCATCCCGCTGTGCCCGCCCGAGGGCGACGCGGGCACGGGCATGGTCGCCACGAACGCGGTCGCCCCCCGCACCGGCAACGTCAGCGCCGGCACGAGCATCTTCGCGATGGTCGTGCTCGAGCGTCCGCTCGCCGGCCGCCATCACGAGCTCGACCTCGTGGCCACCCCCGCCGGAGACCGGGTCGCGATGGTGCACTGCAACAACGGCGCGAGCGAACTGGCGGCGTGGGTGGGCCTGTTCTCCCGCTTCGCCGAAGCGGCAGGCAGCAGACTCGACAACGACACGGTGTTCGACGTGCTGTTCCGCGAAGCGCTGGAAGGCCAGGCGGATGCCGGGGGGCTGATCGCCTACAACCACCTCGCCGGCGAGCCCATCGCCGGTCTTGACGAGGGGCGACCGCTGTTCGTGCGTACGCCCGAAAGCACGATCACTCTCGCCAACGTCATGCGCGCGCACCTGTACGGCGTGTTCGGCACGCTCGCGCTCGGCATGCGGGTGCTGGCCGACGAAAACGTCGCTCTCGACCGGATGTTCGCCCACGGCGGCCTCTTCCGCACCGCCGGCGTCGCGCAGCGATTCCTCGCCGGGGCGCTGGATGCGCCCGTCGCGGTGGGGGAGACGGCATCCGAGGGGGGAGCGTGGGGCATCGCGGTGCTCGCCGCGTACCTTGCCCACGCCGCGCAGGCCCCGCTGGACGCGTACCTGTCCGACACGGTCTTCGCCGGCGCCCAGATCTCCGTCGCCGACCCCGATCCGGCCGACGTCGCAGGCTTCTCCGTCTACCTCGACCGCTACCGCTCAGGGCTCGCCGTCGAGGCCGCCGCGGTCGCGAGCCTCTGACCTGCGACCTCCGACCTCCGACCTCAAGGAATCTCCATGAGCATCTCCACCTCCCTCGACGGGTACACCGTCTGGTTCGTCACCGGCAGTCAGAACCTCTACGGCGAAGAGACGCTCCGCCAGGTCGCCGAGCAGTCACGGGCGGTCGTCGCCGGTCTTTCCGGTCTGCCGGTGAAAGTCGAGTGGATGCCGGTGCTGAAAGACTCCGACAGCATCCGCCGGCTTGCCCTCGACGCCAACGGCGACGACTCCGTCATCGGGGTGATCGCGTGGATGCACACCTTCAGCCCCGCCAAGATGTGGATCTCGGGGCTGGATGCTCTGCGCAAGCCCTTGCTGCACCTGCACACGCAGGCCAACGTCGAGTTGCCGTGGGCCGAGATCGACTTCGACTTCATGAACCTCAACCAGGCCGCGCACGGCGACCGCGAGTTCGGCTACATCCAGACGCGCCTGGGCGTTGCCCGCAAGACCGTCGTCGGTCACGTGTCGCACCCCGCGGTGCTCCAGCAGGTCGAGGACTGGCAGCGCGCCGCCGCCGGCTGGCAGGCCGTCCGCACGCTCAAGCTCGCCCGCTTCGGCGACAACATGCGCTACGTCGCCGTCACCGAGGGCGACAAGACGGAGGCCGAATTGCGCTTCGGCGTGCAGGTGAACACGTGGGGTGTGAACGAGCTGGCCGATGCGGTGGCCGCGGCATCCGAGGCGGACATCGACGCTCTCGTGCAGGTGTACCTCGACGAGTACGACGTCGCGCCCGAGCTTCGGCCGGGAGCCGAGCGGCATGCCTCGCTGCGCGACGGCGCGGCGATCGAGCTCGGGCTGCGCTCGTTCCTGGAGTCGGGCGGTTTCGGGGCGTTCACGACCTCGTTCGAGGACCTCGGTGCGCTGAGGCAGCTGCCCGGCCTCGCGGTGCAGCGGCTCATGGCCGAGGGCTACGGCTTCGGCGCCGAGGGCGACTGGAAGACCGCGATCCTGGTGCGCGTCGCGAACGTCATGGGCGCGGGGCTGCCCGGCGGGGCCTCGCTCATGGAGGACTACACCTACGACCTCGTGCCGGGAGCGGAACGCATCCTCGGGGCGCACATGCTCGAGGTCTCGCCGTCGCTGACGACGGCCCGGCCGCGCCTGGAGGTGCATCCGCTCGGCATCGGCGGCAAGGACGACCCGGTGCGGCTCGTATTCACCGCCGACCCGGGGCCGGCGCTCGTGGTGGCGATGAGCGATCTGCGCGACCGCTTCCGGCTGGTGGCGAACGTCGTCGAGAACGTGGCGGCGCCCGACCTGCCCAAGCTCCCGGTCGGGCGGGCGATCTGGAAGCCCGCGCCCGATTTCGCCACGAGCGCGGCGTGCTGGCTCTCAGCCGGCGCCGCGCACCACACCGTCATGACGACGGCGGTGGGCATCGAGGTGTTCCGAGACTTCGCCGAGATCGCCCGCACCGAGCTGGTCGTCATCGAGGAGGGCACCACCGTGCGCGGGTTCGGCCAAGAGCTGCGCTGGAACCAGGCCTACTACCGCCTCGCCCAGGGCCTGTAGCCCCGCCGCCGTTCGAGGAGCGCAAATGGTCCCCGAAACGCCCGCGCGAGAGCCGCTCACGCTCCCCGAACCGCGCTCCTGGACGATCCGCGGCGGCGGATACGAGGCGAGCGTCGCGAGCGTCGGCGCGTCGCTGCGGGCGCTGACCTACGTCGACGAGAGCGGCGTGCGCGACCTCGTCGTGCCGTTCGCGGCCGACGAGGTGCGGCCGGCGTTTCGAGGCGCGACGCTCGCCCCGTGGCCGAACCGCATCGTCGACGGGCGATACGTGTTCGGCGGGGTCGAGCACCAGAGCGCGCTCACCGAGCCGGAGCGCGGGCACGCGCTGCACGGGCTCGTCGCGTGGCTCGACTTCGACGTGGTCGATGCGGCATCCGACCGGGTGACCCTCGCTGCGACGATCGTGCCGCAGACGGGGTACCCCTGGCGCGTGCGCATCGATTCTGCTTACCGGGTCGACGCGGACGGGCTGACCCAGACCGTCACGGCGATCAACGAGAGCCCGGATGCCGCGCCGTACGGAACGGGGCCGCATCCCTATCTCGTCGCTGGGCCCGGCGCCCTCGACGAGTGGGTGCTCGAACTGCCCGCCGCGCAGGTGCTCGAGGTCACCCCCGACCGTCTCGCGCCGGTCGGGCTGCGGTCGGTCGAGGTCGACGCGCCCCGGTTCGACTTCCGGGTGCCGCGGCCGCTCGGCACGGTCGAGATCGACCACGCTTTCACCGGACTGCATCGTGACGCACACGGTGTCGCGACCGCGCGGCTGACCGATCCGTCCGGCACGGGGGTTGCGATGACGTGGGATCGCGCGTGCCCGTGGGTGCAGATCCACACCGCCGACATGCCGGCCGCACCCGGCGCCCCGGGCCACCGGGCGGGGCTCGCGGTCGAGCCGATGACGTGTGCCCCCGACGCGTTCAACGCCCCGCGCTACGACCACGACGCCGGTCTGCTCGTGCTCGCCCCCGGCGCTCGCGCCGCGGCATCCTGGCGCATCGCCGCCCTGTAACCCCCCCGCGCTGTCCCCGTCGCGTGCTCCGCTTCCCGCCCTCGCATCCGGCCACCTCCGGGACTCCCGCGAGACCTCCCGGATGGATGCGGCGAGCCGCGTGAGGCGCGCGAATGCGCGGGCCGGGGAACGTCAGCGCGTGGTGGGGAGGATCGTGCGCGCGAGGGTGGCGGCGGCATCGCTCGTGTACGGCGCGCGGCGCAGCACACGCAGCAGGATCGCGCCGGTGATCGCTTCGACGATCGCCGGCACGTCGGCATCCGGCGCGATCTCGCCGCGCTCGCGGGCCCGCACGAGACGCTGCGCGAGCGCCTGGGAGGCGTGGTTGTGCTCATCGAGGCGCCGGCCGACGACGGCGTCTTCCGCGGCGGCGGCCACCATGTAGCGGGTGAGGGCGGTGGCGTCGTCGTCGGCGGTGCCGCGCAGGGCGGCGTCCAGCCAGGAGGTCACGTCGGCGTGCACATCGCCGGTGTCGGCCGGCGCCGGCAACGGCATCGGTCGTCACGTCGCACTGCAGTTGCTGCGCGAGGGTGCGCGCGTCGCGGGCGTCGACCTCAGCGAGAAGGGACTGGCAGAGACTGCTTCCCTCGCTGCGGCGGGAGAGCGCCTCTCGACGCACGTGATCGACATCGCCGATCGGGATGCCGTCGCCGCGCTGCCGGCCCAGGTCGTCGCCGCACACGGGAAGGTCGACGGCATCCTCAACGTCGCCGGCGTCATCCAGCAGTTCGTGAAGGTGATCGATCTGCCCTATGCCGAGATCGAAAAGGTCATGAACGTCAACTTCTGGGGCGTCGTGAACATCGTCAAGGCCTTCCTGCCCGACCTCGTTGCCCGGCCCGCCGCCGCGATCGTGAACGTGTCGAGCATGGGGGCGCTCGCGCCCGTTCCCGGCCAGGCGGTCTACGGTGCGTCGAAGGCGGCGGTGTCGCTGCTGACCCAGGCGCTGTATGCCGAGATGATGGGCACGAACGTCGCTGTCACCGTGGTCTACCCGGGGGCGATCGGCACGAACATCGCGGCGAACTCGGGCGTCTCCATCGGAGGTGGCCACGCCGCCGCCCAGGAGGGCGCGGGCAAGACGACGAGCCCCGGGAAGGCCGCCGACGTGATCGTTCAGGCGCTGCGCAAGGGCAGCTACCGCGCCACGATCGGCGGCGACGCCGGGGGCTTGGACAAGCTGTCGCGGTTCAGCCCGAAGCTGGCGACCGAGACCATCGCGAAGAAGATGGCGCAACTGCTCGGATAAGCGCCGCCCGCAGCGCGCCGCTCAGGCGGCGACGCGGGTCGTCGCAGCCTGAGCGAAGTGCCGGTTCAGCACTCGGTTCCACTTGTGCGCGGGCAGGTCGGGGTGCAGCGCCGCCATCCCGGTGCCGTACTTCGACACGGTCGCGGGGCGATGACCGGCGCGCCACAGCGCCCGGTCGAGAGCGCCGGCGCGCTGACCCGACTTGGTCTCCACGATGACCGACTCCGGCAACTGCAGCACCTTCCCGTCGGCGTCGATCCACATCAGCTCGGTGTCGATCGTTCCGCGTGACGCCTCGTGTCGCTCGGTGCCCGGCAGCAGCAACGTCGTGCGACGGTAGCGGGTCACGAGCATGGGAAGCAGGGATGCCGCCAGGTCGGTGGCCTCGGGGATGCCGGCATCCGACAGCAACTCAGAGGCATAGGCGACAGCCTCATCGTCGAGCTCGTCGCCGATGACGGGGACGCGCTCTTTCACCGTGGCCGAGCGGCCGCCGCGGGTCTTCACCTCGAGGAACGAGCCGCCCGAGTCGACGTAGGTGCGGGCGCGCACCTTGAATCGGCGGCGGCGGCCACGGGCGGCGCCGAAGTAGCTGTCCAGCTGCGGAGTGTCGAAGTACTGCGACGCGTACCGCAGGGCGCGCTCTCCGCTCACCTCCAGCACCCTGGTCTCGGCGGGAAGCTCCGCCAGGATGCCCGGCAGTTCGGCCTTCGGGAGGAGGTACTTGCGGTCGACGCGGGTCTGCAGCTCGGCCGCGGCGTTCAGCTGCTCCAGGTCGACGACGGCGAGGTCGTCGAGTGGGCTGAGGATGCCGACGGCGCTCATCGCCCGACCTCCGCCGTCGTGATCGTCTCGTGCTGCCCAGCGGCGCGTTCGCCCGGTCGCGGTGCGCTGTAGCGCACGTCGACGACCGTCAGGTCGGAGACGAGGTTGATCTCGCGGACCGAGATGCGGTGCGCGGGAGCGCCGAGCACCTGAGTCACTGCTGTGGCCAGTTCGTCCTCGTCGGTGTAGGCGCGGTCGAGGGTGATCGTCTGCTCCCGCGACCGGCGCAGCACCGAGGGGCTGTCGACGATCGCCAGTACGCCGACGACGAGCACGATCAGTCCGATGCTCAACCATGTGGCGGTCGTGGACAGGCCGGCGATGAGGCCGATCGCGAGCGCGGCGAGATAGTAGGCCATCTCGCTCTGTTCGATCTCGCGCGAGCGCAGCCGGATGATCGACAGGACGCCGAACAGGCCGAGACCCAGGCCCGCGCCGACGGTCGTGTCGGCGAGGGTCATCGAGACGGCGAGCACGCCGACGTTCACGCCGACGAAGGCGACGGCGAGGTCGCGTCGCCGGTGTCGGGGGTAGTAGACCCCGAAGGCGAGGATCGCGATGGCAGCGAGGTCGAGGGTGATGATGGCGAGCTGGTCCATGACGGTTCTCCTGGCGTGGTGTCTGGTGAATCCATTGCACGACGCCTCGCTATGTGCCGGCTATGCCTGATGTGGGTTCGGGGTAGGAATCTCGCCGGGCTCGTCACCCGGCGTCGTCGTGTCGACGGCTTCGCGCAGCGGCCGGCGCAGGAACGCCCAGTATCCGACCGGGAAGAGCCGGGCGATCACGTCGACGAGCCGTGCTTCGCGGCCGATGTCAGCGGGTCGATGTTGCCGAGCATCGACGAGCCCGCACACGTGATGAGCGTCTGCACGTGCGGGTGGACCGCGGTGATCTCGTTCGCGAGGGCGGCGACGGCAGCGTCGTTCGCGAGGTCGACGACGTGTGTCCAGTGGCCGATGCCCGGCAGCGATGCCGCAACCCGCGCGAGCCCGCCCGCGTCGCGGTCGATGAGCGCCACGCGGGCGCCCCGCGCGGCGAGCTGGCGG
>JASGEE010000156.1:0-24491 GCA_047606715.1 Microbacterium sp. | reverse complement strand
TGCACGCGAGTGAGCTCGGCCCGTGCGAGCCGCACGGCGGCGCGGGCGGCCACGGCGTCGCGGCGCGCTGCCGTGAACTCCTGCCGTGCGGTCTGCAGCTCGATGCGGCGCAGGCGTTGGATGCGTTCGCGGCGCAGCCCGAGCCAGCCGACGGCGCCAGCCCCGATCACGGTCGGGCCGATCCACCAGAGCTCGGCGATCGCCGCCCACACCGGATCCACCTCGTCATGCTATCCAGCGCGCCTGGGAGCGCCCGCATGCTTCGCGAGCCGCCAGGCTGCGTGCCATGGAACCGGTATCCGGGCCTGGGTCTCGACGCGCGGAGGCGCTTCGAGGGCGTTAGCTGGAGATGCGGTTCAGCTGTTCCGGCTGCGGCTGCCTGCTCGCGGGAAGCGTGAGCGTGGCGACGAGGCCGCCGGCCGTTCGAGGCGTGAGTGTCAGGCTGCCGCCGAGGGCGCGGGCGATCGTGTCGGCGAGGGTGAGGCCGAGCCCGGTGCCGGCACCGGCGAGGCGAGTCTTATCGCCGCGGTGGAACGGCTCGACGAGTCGGACGACCTCATCCTGAGCCAGTTCGCGGCCGTCGTTCTCGATCACCAGACGTACGATGTCGTCGGCTCTGGCCATCGTGATGACGACGCGCCCGTGGTCGAGGTTGTGACGGATCGCGTTCTGGATCAGGTTGCCGACCGCGATCCTCACCAGCTCGGCGTCGGCCGCGACGAACTGTTTCGCGTCGGGCACATCGACGGTCACCCCGCGGGATGCCGTCTCGTTCGCGTGCTCGTCGAGCGTCGCCCGGACGAGCGCCGAGAGATCGACCGGCGCGACCGCTGTCTCCACGGGTGCCTCGGTGCTGCGAGCGAGTGTGAGCAGGGCGGCGATGAGTCTTTCGCTGCGCTCGTTCGCCTCCAGCGCCCCGCGCACCGCGGGCTCCAACTCGGCGGGCACGCGGCCCTGCGCCAGCGGGATCTCCAGCAAGGCTCGTGTGGTCGTGAGGGGCGTGCGCAGTTCGTGGGAGGCACCGGCGATGAAGCGGTCCTGACGTTCGAAGGCGTCATCGAGGCGGTCGAGCATGCCGTCGATCGTGTCGCCGAGTTCCTTGATCTCATCGCGTGGGCCGGGAAGGTCGAGGCGGCGGTGCAGGTCGTCGCGGGTGATGTCGCGCGTGGTCGCGGTGATTCGGGCGATGCGGTCGAGGGGCCTTTTGGACAGCCACCAGGCAGCGAGCACTGCGAATCCGGCGAACGCGATGAGCACGACGATCGACCACAGCAGCAGCCCGGACAGCACGTCCTCGGAGAGGAGGGTGGTCTGCCGAATGACAACGGTGCCGGCGCCGCCACCACCGACCATGATCTCGCCGCCTCCGTCGGCCTCGATCGAGCACGCGATGGTGTCGTCGGAGACACCGGTGGCGTCGTCGGAGACGCAACCGGCCGTGATGCTCTGGATGCCCTGGACGAAGAGCTGTTGCACGAGGAGATACTGCACGCCCAGTAGGACGACACCCCCGGTGATGAACACCCCGGCAGTCAGGGCGGCGAGACGGGCCCGGAATCCCCATCTCCTGCGCCCGCTCACGACGAGGCTCCGATCCGGTAGCCGTGTCCGGGCGCGGTGTCGATGGGGTCGGGATGGCCGAGCTTGCGGCGCAGGGTGTGGATCGCGGCCTTGACGACGCCGCTACCGCGCTCGTCGGGGGTCGCCCACACCTCGTCCAGCAGTTCACCGGCGGTGATCCAGCCACCGCGGGCGGTCAGGAGCACCTCGAGCACCCCGTACTCCTTCGGGGTAAGGCGTAGCGGGCGACCGTCCCGCTCGGCGGCGCGGCGCACGGTGTCGACGCGCACTCCCGCGGCCTCGAGGATCGTTCCGGAACCGCCGGGGGCGCGCCGTCCGAGGGCGCGCAGGCGTGCGAGGAGCTCGACGTAGGCGAAGGGTTTGGGCAGGTAGTCGTCGGCGCCGAGGTCGAGGCCGGCCACCCGGTCATCCAGCGTGCCCGCCGCCGTGAGCATGAGGATCCGCACCGGATGCCCCTGCTCGCGCAGTGTGCGGCAGACGGCATCGCCGGTGAGCTGCGGCAGGTCGCGGTCCAGGATCATCACGTCCACATCGGCCGCCGCCGCGCGGGAAAGCGCAGCTCGGCCGTCGTAGGCGACCTCGACCGTGTAGCCCTCGCGTCGCAGCCCGTCCGCCAGCCCATCCGCCAGAACGTGCTCGTCCTCCACCAGCAGCAGTCGCATTCCGCCTCACCTCGCTTCCGCTTCCAGCATGACTGTCCGCGGTCAAATCCACGTCAAGTCGACCATGACCTCCGCTGAACCGGCCGGGACCCAGAGTGTCCTCAGTCGGACGGTTCGAGACCGGCTGGGAAGGCGGAACCGTGTCGCTCACGACCCCCCGCGCGGCCCTCGCCGCCAGCACCGCGCTCGCGCTGCTGCTCGCTGGCTGTGCTCCTGTCGGTGACGAAGACGCCACAGCGGACGGCGATGCCGCGGTGTTCGTGGCCTGCCTGAAAGCGAAAGGGCTGGAGGCACAGGTCGGAGAACATGGTTACGCCGTCGTCAAACAGGACAGTCTCCGGATGCAGGGCGCTGCCGACGAGACAGAGAAGATCGAGTTCGCGATCGATGACTCCGGCGCGGGTGCCCACGTGCTGTGGTCGATGGTCGATGACGACGGCGTGTTCTGGGTCGCGCCCGAGCACGCCGCCTACTTCGCCGACGATCCGGACACGCAGGACGCCTACGCCGCGTGCGAGGCCGAGCACCCTGATTTCACCCAGCCCGCCTACAACTCGCTGGACGACCCCGAAGCCCAGGCCCAGCTCGCCGAGGAGCAGGAAGACGGCATCGCGTTCGCTCGCTGTGCCCGCGACGCCGGATTCTCCTGGGTCGCCGATCCGCTGCCGAACAGCGGCGGCGCGATCGTGCTGCCTCTCGACCTCACCGAAGACGAGTTCCGCGACCTGCTGACCGCCTGCTACGACGACGAGCTGAGCGGCGTCGCCTGGAGCATCGACACCCCGACCGGCGAACTCGAGGCCTTCGACTGGTTCGCCGTCCTGGACGACTTCATCTCTGCCGACTGAACAGCACCACGGAAGGAATATCCATGAACACGACGAAGACCCTGGCCGGGCTCACCGGCATCGGTGCGGCGCTGGCTCTCCTGCTCGCCGGCTGCGCTGTCGAGCAGGAGGAAGGAGCAGGCGAGGAAGCGACCGCCGCATCCCAGTTCGTCGCGTGCCTGACCGCGGCGGGCGTCGAGGCGAAGGTCGGCGACACCGGGCACGTCCTGGTCAAGACCGGCAGCAGCGACGGCAGTATCTCCTCGGAGAGCAGCGGTTCCGGCGAGGGCTCCCTGCTCACTGTGGGCGACGCGGACGGGAGCATCTGGAACGCCCCGGCCTCGTCGGCATACTTCGTCGACGACCCGGACACGCAGGACGCCTACGCGGCATGCGAGCAGGAGTTCCCCGAGTTCACTCAGCCCGAGTACGACCCGCAGGACGACTCCGCTGTGCAGGAGTACATGACGCAGCAGGCCGAGGATGGCCTGGCTTTCGCCCGGTGCGCCCGCGACGCCGGTTTCGCGTGGGTCGCCGACCCCGCCGGCGAGGAGGGGACGACACCGGGGATCGCCCTGCCCGCAGATCTCACGGAGGGAGAGTTCCGGGCGTTGCTGGAGGAGTGCTTCGCGCCGGAGCTGAGTCTGGCCTGGCTGGTCGAAGGTCAGCTGGACTTCGACTGGCAGGCCGTGCTGGAGGAATTCACCAGCGGCACGGTCGTCGACGGCAGCAGTTCGGTCAGCGTCGGCGGCGACGAGTGACGCGCCGCCGCCGGTCGCGCCGCGCGGTGTGGCTCGCCGGTTCGCTCGTGGTCGCGCTCGTCGCGGCCGGTGGCGCGGCCTGGTACTTCCGCCCGTGGGATGCCTGGGATGCCTGGGATGCCTGGGCGGCACCGACGACGGAGGAGGAGCCGGTGACGGCACCCGTGGAGCTGGCGACGCTGACCAGCCAGGTGCGGCTCAGCGGTCAGCTCACGTACGGCGACGCCGCTCCGCTTGCCGCAGCGGGCGGCACGATCACCGCGCTCCCGGCCGCCGGCGAGGTCATCGAGGTCGGGGAGCAGGTCTACGAGGCCGACGGCGCGTCGGTCGTGCTGCTGCGCGGGAAGCGCCCGTTCTGGCGCGAGCTGTCCGTGGACTCCGCCGCGGGCAAGGACATCCGCCAGCTCCAGCAGAACCTCGCCGATCTCGGTTTCTATGCCGGCGACATCGACGGTGGCTTCGACTGGCTCACCCGGCAGGCGGTGCGCGACTGGCAGAAGAGCCTGGGACGTGAGCCCACCGGCGTGTTCGCGCCGTCGTCGGTGGTCGTCGCAGATGCTCCCGGCATCCGCATCTCACAGATCACGGCCCGGCTGGGCGAGAGCGGTACGAGCCCCGCGACGGTCACCGAGACGAGCCTGCGGGCGATCGCGAAGCTCACCGAAGCGCAAGCGCGCGAGCTGACCGTCGGCACCCCGGTGACCGTGACGCTGCCGGACGGGACTGAGGTCGACACGGAACTGTCGGCGGTCGATCCCGGCGGACAGCCCACCGGCGACGGGGATGCGACCACGAGCCCCACCGCGACGATCGACTTCCCCGATCAGACGCTGGTCGCCGCCGCCGGCGCGGTCGCCATACGGATCACGATCCAGGGGGATGACGAGCAGACCCCGACGCTCGTGGTGCCTGCGACGGCGCTCGTGGCGACCGCCGACGGCGGCTACGCCGTCGAGGTCTACGCAGACGAGACGATCACCCGCGTCCCGGTCGAGATCGGGTTGGCTGCGGACGCGCGCGTGCAGGTGCTCTCCAGCGGAGCCGACCTCGACGGCGGCACCGGCCCCGTGCTGGCCGAAGGCGACCTCGTGGTGCTCGCCCGATGAGCGTCCCCGTCGTAGAGCTGCGGGGCGCGGCGAAGACCCACCCCGGGCCGCCCGCCGTGACCGTGCTGCAGCCGACGACGCTCGCTCTCGGTGCGGGCGAGCAGGTCGCCGTCGTCGGGCCGTCCGGGTCGGGAAAGAGCACCCTGCTGTCGATCCTCGGCACGCTGGACGACCCCACCGAGGGCACCGTGCTGGTCGACGGCGCCGACGTGACCGGGCTGCACGAGCGCGACCGCTCCCGGCTCCGGGCGGAGCGCATCGGCTTCGTCTTCCAGCAGTTCCACCTCCTGCCGACCCTGGATGCCATCGAGAACGTCGCCACAGGACTCCTCTACTCCGGCATCCGGCACGCCGAGCGGCGCCGTCGCGCCGAAGACGCCCTGGATGCCGTCGGGCTCACCCGCCGGCTCGACCACCGGCCGGCCGAGCTGTCCGGTGGAGAGCAGCAGCGCGTGGCGATCGCCCGCGCCCTCGTCCGCGAACCCGGCATCCTGTTCGCCGACGAGCCCACCGGCGCACTCGACTCCGCCACCGGAGCAGGCGTCGTCGCTCTCCTGGCCGGGATCGCCGCGCGTGGCACCACGGTCGTCATCGTCACTCATGACGAGCAGATCGCCGCCCGCTTCGCGCGCCGCATCCGCCTTCGCGACGGACACGCCCACGAACACGTCGAGCCCCGGGAGATCGCACGATGACCCGCCGCCTCAGCCTTTCCGATCTCGTCCGCACCGCCTGGCTCGGCGTCGCCGGTCGCCCCCAGCGCACCGTTCTCGCCGCGCTCGGGATCGCACTCGGCATCGCGTCGCTCGTCGCGCTCACGGGAGCGGCCGCATCCAACCGGGCGCAGCTGCTCGCGGAACTCGACGCGATGGGCGCAGACCTCGCCATCGTCGCCCCGGGCACCGGCCCGGATCAGCAGCCCGTCCCGCTGCCGGACACCGCGCCGGAGGCGATCGCCCGCCAGGACGATGTCGCCCGCGTCGGCGTGTTCGAGACGCCCCCGGAAGGGCTGGCGGTCTACCGCACCGACCTCGTGCCCGAGACCGAGACGAACGGGCTGAGCATCGCGGTCGCCCGCCCCGACGTGTTCGAAGCGATCGAGGCGACGCTGTCCGCCGGTCGCTGGTTCGACGACGCCACCCGCTCCCTTCCGGTCGCGGTGCTCGGATCGACGGCAGCCGAACGACTCGGCATCGACCGGGCCGGCGATCGCATCCTCGTCGGCGGCGAGTGGTACGGCGTGCTCGGCATCCTCGGCTCAGCCGGGCTCGCCGCCGACATCGACACCGCCGTCATCCTCGGCGACCGGTGGGTGCGCGAGCACTACGCCGGCGATGCGATCGGCGACGTCTCCGCGATCTACGTGCGCGCCGAGCCGGGCCGGATCGATCGGGTGCGCGAGATCCTCGCCGCTGCTGCCTCCCCCGGTTCGCCCTATGTCGCCGTGACCGCGCTCTCCGACCTCGCGGGGGCGCGCGCCACCACGGATGACGCGCTGACGACCCTCGGCCTCGCCCTCGGCGCCGTCGCGCTCCTCGTCGGCGGCGTCGGCATCGCCAACACGATGGTCGTCGCCGTCATGGAACGCCGCGGCGAGATCGGCCTGCGCCGATCCCTCGGCGCACGGCCCGGTCAGATCGGCGCCCAGTTCGTCGCCGAGGCCGCGATCCTCTCCCTCGTCGGAGGGCTCGCCGGGGTCGTCCTCGGTGCGGCCGCGGCGGGAGCGATCGCGGCGCTCGCGGCGCAGCCCGTCGTCATCCCGGTCGATGTGCTCGCCGCGGGCATCGTCCTGTCGGTCCTCGTCGGCGCCGTCGCCGGACTCCAGCCCGCCGCGAAGGCTGCTCGGCTCTCGCCCGTCACCGCACTACGCAGCACCTGACGCGTCTCGTCACCGTGTCTTCCGCCGAGCCCCTGATCGAACTTGCCGCCCGAGGGCCGGGGTCAGCGGAACCCGCCTCGCGCGTCGAGTCCCCCGCGTGAGAAGTCGCGCCGGGAGGCCCGTGCGACGGCGCATAACTCAGGCTGTGTTGGTCAACGCTTCACGGGCAGCCGCGTGATTTCGCGGATTTTGACGAGCGGTGGCAGCGATCAGCCTGAGTTATGCGCCGCCTATCGGCGGAGATGGCAGGGGTGAGGGGGTCAGCCGAAGAGGAGGGCGAGAACCGTTGCGCCGCCGCCGACGAGGATGAGCGAGACGATCGCCACCCACGCGATGACCCGGGTGCGGCGCGTGCGTGCCTCGTTCATGCCGGCATACTCGTCCTGATCGGTCATTTTCTCAGCCTACGGGTTCGGTGACGATCGGCCCGAACGCGGCAGGCAGCGTCGCCTGCGAGAGCGCGCGCAGCTCGGTGACGGGCACCGAGAAGACATCCTGGACCTCCAGCACCGGCGCGGTGCCGTCAGCGGGGAGGTCGGTCACGCCGATGCGCAGCACGGGGTACCCGCGCCCCTCGCACAGGCCGCGGAACTTCACGTCCTCCTCGCGCGGCACCGACACGATGACCCGGCCGGTCGACTCGCTGAACAGCGCGGTGGCGGCATCCACCCCGTCGCGTTCCATGATCTCGCGCAACCAGACGCGCGCTCCGACCCCGAAGCGCATCGTCGCCTCGGCGAGCGCCTGGCCGAGTCCGCCCGCCGACAGATCGTGCGCGCTCGAGACGAGCTCCTGGTGGGATGCCGCGTGGATGAGCTCGGCGAGCCGCTTCTCCTGCGCGAGGTCGACCGCCGGCGGGCGGCCGCCGAGGTGGCCGTGCACCGTCGCGGCCCACTGCGATCCCGACAGCTCAGTCGCCGTCACTCCGAGCAGGTAGATGTTCTCGCCGGCATCCTGCCAGCCGGAGGGGATGCGGCGCGCGACGTCGTCGATGATGCCGAGCACGCCCACGACCGGAGTGGGGAAGATCGGGGTGTCGCCGGTCTGGTTGTAGAAGCTGACGTTGCCGCCCGTGACCGGCACGCCCAGCTGCAGGCACGCGTCGGCGAGCCCGTCGACGGCCTGACCGAACTGCCACATGACCTCGGGGTTTTCCGGGCTGCCGAAGTTGAGGCAGTCGGTGACGGCGGTCGGCACGGCGCCGGTGACGGCGACGTTGCGGTACGCCTCGGCGAGGGCGAGCTGCGCGCCGGCGTAGGGGTCGAGCTGGCAGAACCGGCCGTTGCAGTCGGTGGCGATCGCAAAGCCGAGCCCGCTCTCCTCGTCGACGCGGATCATGCCGGCGTCGTCGGGGAAGGACAGCGCGGTGTTGCCCAGCACGTAGTAGTCGTACTGGTTGGTGATCCAGGCGGTGTCGGCGAGGTTCGGACTCGTCAGCAGTTCCAAGAACTGGTCGCGCAGGTCGGCCGGGTTGCTGCTGCGGGGGAGGGCGGATGCCGAGTCGTCGCGCAGCGCGTCGATCCACGTCGGGTAGGCGACGGGGCGCTCGTAGATCGGACCATCGACGGCGACGGTGGAGGGGTCGACGTCGACGATCTGCTCGCCGTGCCAGAAGATCTGCAGGCGGCCGTCGCCGGTGACCTCGCCGAGGACGGAGGTCTCGACATCCCACTTGCCGGTGACGTCCAGGAAGGCATCCAGCTTGTCGGGCGCGACGATGGCCATCATCCGCTCCTGCGACTCGCTCATGAGGATCTCCTCGGGAGTGAGCGTGGGGTCGCGCAGCAGGACGTTCTCGAGGTCGACGCGCATGCCGCTGTCGCCGTTGGCGGCGAGCTCGCTCGTCGCGCAGGAGATGCCGGCGGCGCCGAGATCCTGGATGGCTTCGACGAGGTCGCCCTGGTACAGCTCGAGGCAGCACTCGATGAGCACCTTCTCGGCGAACGGGTCGCCCACCTGCACGGCGGGGCGCTTGGTCGGGCCGCCGTCGGCGAACGTGTCGGAGGCGAGGATGGATGCGCCGCCGATGCCGTCGCCGCCCGTGCGCGCGCCGAACAGGACGACCTTGTTGCCGGCGCCGGAGGCGTTGGCGAGCTTGAGGTCTTCGTGGCGCAGCACGCCGACCGCGAGGGCGTTCACCAGCGGGTTGCCCTGGTAGACGGCGTCGAACACCGTCTCGCCGCCGATGTTGGGAAGGCCCAAGCAGTTGCCGTAGAAGCTGATGCCCGACACCACGCCGTGCACGACGCGGGCCGTATCGGGGTTGTCGATCGCGCCGAAGCGCAACTGGTCCATGACGGCGACCGGGCGCGCGCCCATCGAGATGATGTCGCGCACGATGCCGCCGACACCGGTCGCGGCGCCCTGGAACGGCTCGATGTAGCTGGGGTGGTTGTGCGACTCGACCTTGAAGGTCACCGCCCAGCCCTCGCCGACGTCGACGACGCCCGCGTTCTGTCCCATGCCGACCATGAGACGCTGCTTCATCTCGTCGGAGACCTTCTGCCCGAACCGGCGCAGGTAGATCTTGCTCGACTTGTAGGAGCAGTGCTCGCTCCACATGACGGAGTACATCGCCAGCTCGCCGCTCGTCGGCCGGCGGCCGAGGATCGTCTTGATCTGCTCGTACTCGTCGGGCTTCAGGCCCAGCGCCGCGTACGGCTGGTCTTTGTTCGGGGTGGCGATGGCGTTCGCGACGGTGTCGGCGACGGGAGTGGTCACGCGGCTGAGCTCCTGGAATTGGGTGCCGGGGATGGGGTTAAGTCTATCGGCGGGGTGGAGACTCGGTTTGCCTCTGCATCGACAGCTACCAGTGGTGCAGTGTTGTGTCCGACTCGGTCAGCTAATTGCTGGCCGGTGGGAGCACGGTCCACCCTTCGCGAGCGAGGATGTCGGCGGCCTCCTGCTGAAGGTCACGAACGACAGTTCGCAATTGGATGCGGTGCCAACGCTCGCGGCCAGCCTGAACCACTTTGTGCCAACCCTGGACGGAGTCCACACCGCACTCCTCGATGAGGAACTGGATGACGTCCTCGATGCAGGGACGAAAGCGCTCGCCGCCGACGGGAAAATGCAGACGAGAGAGCAGGTGCGGCGATTCGACGGACTTCGGCCGGTGCGCCTGCGCCATGCTCAGCAGATGAGTCAAGGCGCCGCGCTCTGCATGAAATTGCCAGTGTGCGATCGGAGCAGTCTGCATGTCCGCCCGGTAGTCCATGCGGAATAGAGGCTGACGATCGAGCACCGAGTATGCCGCGCAGTCCGTGCGCACATTCTTGAGGAACGCGCCGGTCCAGTCCATGTCCAGATACATGACGATGCTCAACTCGGCGAGCTTGGAGCCATTCACGAACAGCGGTACACGCGCGACCGAGCCGTCTGGGTGCGACGGTTGCACGATGAACGTACCCGCGCCTTCAACGGCTTGGACGTCGACGCTCGGCGCTTGTGGAAGTGTGGCTGCGAGGGTTTCGCCGAGTTCGCGCGCAAACTCGGCCGCCTTCGCGGCGAGGTCGCCAGTCACTATGCCGCGACGAAGGCGGGCTCACCGAGAAGGAACGCGATGGCGTCAAGCCTCTCGAGCGCGTACCACTCGTCGCCGGACAGAGACCCTACCCGGGCTTCGGCGCGAAGCTCCGATTCGTCGTGCCTGAGCGCGCGCAGTATGTCTTCGCGTTCGGCGACGAGCGCCTCTCGCGTTGTCGTGCGAATCTCACCCATGATTACCCCGTCCGTTACTCAGAGTAGATCACTGACCTCTGACACTGGGGCAAGACTGCCCCAATATTCCGCAGTGGTCGAGTAGCGCCGCCCTCGTCGGCACCGCATAATCACATCGGCGTATGACCTCCCGACTACGGTTGAAGGAGCCGCGTCGTTGCGTGCACGAAGGAGAATCGCCTCACATGGCACCGACCACCAAAGAAGTTCAGCGCGCTGAAGTGCACAAGACGATCTGGCGGATCGCGAACGATCTGCGCGGGTCGGTCGACGGTTGGGACTTCAAGAGCTACGTGCTCGGCATGCTGTTCTACCGGTTCATCTCCGAGAACCTGACGGCCTACGTCAACAAGGGCGAACACGAAGCGGGTGCGACCGACTTCGACTACTCACGTCTGCCCGACAGCCAAGCTGAGGTGGGTCGCAAGGAGACCGTCGCGGAGAAGGGCTTCTACATCCTGCCCACCGAGCTGTTCCGCAACGTGCGCGAGCAGGCGCCGCGCGACGCGAATCTCAACGAAACGCTCGAGCGGGTCTTCAAGAACATCGAGGGCTCCGCCGTTGGCACCGATAGCGAAGACGACCTCAAGGGTCTGTTCGATGACCTCGACGTGAACAGCTCCAAGCTCGGCAACACCGTCGCCAGGCGCAACGAGAAGCTCGTGAAGCTGCTCGACGCCATCGGCGATCTGCCGCTCGGCAACTTCGAGGACAACTCGATCGACCTCTTCGGCGACGCATACGAGTTCCTGATGCAGATGTATGCCTCTCAGGCCGGCAAGTCGGGAGGCGAGTACTACACCCCGCAGGAAGTCTCCGAGGTGCTGGCGCGCATTGCCGTCATGGGCAAGAAGCGCGTGAACAAGGTCTACGACCCGGCGGCAGGCTCGGGGTCGCTGCTGTTGAAGTTCGCCAAGGTGCTCGGGCGCGAGAACGTCGGCGGCTTCTTCGGTCAGGAGATCAACCTGACCACCTACAACCTCGCGCGCATCAATATGTTCTTGCACGACGTCAACTACGAGAAGTTCGACATCGCGCACGGAGACACCCTGCTTGATCCGCAGCACTGGGATGACGAGCCGTTCGAGGCGATCGTCTCTAACCCGCCGTACTCGATCAAGTGGGAGGGCGATGCCAACCCGCTGCTGATCAACGACGAGCGGTTCGCGCCGGCCGGCGTGCTGGCGCCGAAGTCGAAGGCCGACCTCGCCTTCACCATGCACATCCTCAGCTGGCTCGCGGTGGACGGCACGGCCGCCATCGTTGAGTTCCCGGGCGTGCTGTATCGCGGTGGTGCGGAGCAGAAGATTCGTAAGTACCTGATCGACAACAACTACGTGGATGCCGTCATCCAACTCCCGCCCGACTTGTTCTTCGGCACGATGATCGCGACCTGCATCATCGTGCTCAAGAAGTCGAAGACCGACAACGCGGTCCTCTTCGTTAATGCGTCGGACGAATTCTCCCGGGTCGGCAACAAGAACAAGCTGATGCCGGAAAACCAGCAGAAGATCCTCGCCGCGCTCGAGGAGCGAACGGATGCCGCGCACTTCGCCACGCTTGTCTCGAACGAAGACATCGCAGCGAACGACTACAACATCTCGGTGTCCTCCTATGTCGAACAAGAGGACACGCGCGAGACCGTCGACATCAGAGCGCTGAACGCCGAGATCGCTCGAATCGTCGCGCGCCAAACGGAGCTGCGCACATCGATCGATGCGATCGTCGCCGACCTGGAGTGTGTTGGCAAATGAACGGAGTGGATGCTCTCGTCTCCGAGTCGGCCCCCGATGGAGTGCCGTTGTTGCCGCTTGGCAAACTTGGCGCATTCATTCGAGGGCGACGGTTTACCAAGGCCGACTATATCGACGCGGGTCTCGGCTCCGTCCACTACGGAGAGATCTACACGGACTACGGCACGTCGGCCTCTGTGACACATAGATTCGTGCGCGCTGAGCTGAAGGACAGCCTTCGCCTCGCCCAGACGGGTGACCTGATCATTGCGGCGACCGGAGAGAACGTTCAAGACGTGTGCAAGGCAGTTGCATGGCTGGGGGAGGACGCGGTAGCTGTGCACGATGACTGCTACATCTTCCGGCACGAGTAGGTGACATCTGATTCGCACTGGTTCGATGGTGTGACCACGATCGGTGTCGACGAGCATGTTTGGCGTCACACGAGGTTCGGCGGCAAGTTCGTGACGGTGATCATCGACCTCACCCCGGTGCGCGAGAAGACGGGCCCGTCGAGGCTGCTGGATATGGTCAAGGGCCGCGGTTCCGCCAGCGCAGGAACCTCTCCGATCAGCCGATGCAGCAGCAACCGGTTCCCCTCACCGAACTGGACGACATGCCCGTGGGCGAACGAGCGCAGGAACGTCCCGATCGTCGACGGCGCGCGCACCGCCCCGACCACCAGGCCCGCCAGTGCGCAGCAGATCAAGATCGTCGATACTGCCTGCACCTGCGAGCATCGTCGCCAGCACCGTCCGCGCCTTCACATCGATATTCGTCGCAGACACCGTCAGCGAATCCTCGATCACCTCCACCAGGCCCGCTTTCTCGGCCAGTCCCAACACCGGCGACAAGCCGGCATGCGACACGAGCTTGTGATCGTCGAACACCGGGACAAGACCGTGAGATGCTTTCACATACGAGATATCCTTCCGGATCGGGTGGACGTTGACTTCGAAAATCGGCATTTTCCCAGACCAGAAGGATATTTTACTTCCCGGCACGCAACCCACACATAACAGCGGATTCAGGCTCAGGGAGACCTCGACTCCTACCCCGCCAGCGATGCGCTCAACCAGCTACACTCTCGTTTGCGAAGAGCCCCATATCGTCACTGCAACGTCCGTCGCCATCGCTGCTATCTTCGGATACACGATAGAGCGCAACCGTTCCGTCCATCGCAGCCAAGCTCCGGCCAAGGAATATATCCCGTGAAGCGCCTCTACGACGTGTTCCTGAGTTCAACCCAGCGCGACTTGAGCGAAGAACGCCGCGCCATCTCCCAGGCCATGCTCCGCACCACGTTTCGTCCAGTCCAGATGGAAACATTTCCTGCAACTCGTCATCGTG
This sequence comes from Microbacterium sp., assembly GCA_047606715.1. Taxonomy (GTDB): domain Bacteria; phylum Actinomycetota; class Actinomycetes; order Actinomycetales; family Microbacteriaceae; genus Microbacterium. The sequence continues at coordinate 10,872 of JASGEE010000156.1, read as the reverse complement.
CAGAAAAGCTCATCTCGGACTTGGTACTTGTTAGTGATTTTGTTGTCCTCATAATTGGGACCGAGTACGGCAGCATCATTCCCGAGTCCGATATGAGCTTCACTGAGTTAGAGTACCGCCGCGCGATCGATTCAGGCATTCCAGTACTTATATTCCTAAAACGAGTCGGGGTGGTAAGTGAGCTGGGCGAACGCCTGCAACGCTTCCGTGAGCATGTCATGAGTGCACATACCTGCCAATTTTGGGAGTCCACATCTGAATTGGTCGAGCAGGTCATGCAAAGCCTCGCGTGGGTATCCGAAGACAATGCTGGCGGTGGCTGGGTACGAGCCGATCAACTGAGCAACGATCCGACCGCCTTTCTCGACATGGTGGCCGAGCCTGCGATTGACTTGGGAATCTCGCGGATCAGCGTCGATGGAGTCGCCGGTCCGTCAATGGTCGAAGCGCTCAGCCGGGCTCACAGTATCAAAGTCATGAGCACTACTGGCTTGTCTTTAATCCGCACACACCAGCACGCCCTTATCTCGGCGGTGAAAGCAGGGAGCCACCTGCAAGTCCTCGTCCCCGCAGATGACTCTGAATTCCTCCACGACGTCGAAGAGATCGAAGGGCGCGATCCGTCCACCGACCCTCTTGGGATAGAGGTCAACCTGTTGCGTGCGCGATTGGCGGAGGTCAACAGTGGATCGGCTGGCGCAGCAGGAAGCATCCGATTGGGCCGCATGACAACGCACCTTCGTGCGACGATGACGCTCACGGAGAACTGGGGTTGGCTAAGCCTCACCCTGCCGCCCTTGAGGACATCATCGACCGCATCGTTCGCGTTAAGCGACAGCGGGCCGCGGGCGCTCCTTCGCCAACTACATCAGCACTTTGACTCCGTGTGGGAAATTATAGAAGCACGAGGCGCAGTGGAGGTTTTTCGATGACCCCCGGCATCGAATGGTGGCGCCAACAGGCTGATTCAGCTCGCCACCAGATGCGTTCGACCGTGGCGAGCCGGCGAGTTCTGATCGAAGTCGCAGCGCAACACCCCCTAAAAGATGGGCTGTCTCCGGGTGCGGAATTCCAAGCGCGACTTGATCGAGCGGTCGAACTCGTGCTCTACTATGCCACACGAGGGTGGACGGTTGAAGTCTATGTGCCGGGCAGTCGCCACCGTAGCAATGGCGTCGCTGACAAAGTATCTCTCAGCCACGCGGGAACTGAGTATCTCAAGCCACTGCTTCCCGCAGATGTGTCACTGCACGGCGACGACCTCAATGACATATATTTGGGAGAAACTGGCGTTTACGGTTCAGCAGACGAATGTTTCGTAACGGCCTCCTACTTCAAAGACGGCCAATTCGAGCAGGTCATCGTTGTTCTTTCACCGCAACAGTTGGCGAGGAAGTTGCTTCACTATCTTGCCTTCGGCATCGAACCACTTCTCCACACTGCCCCCGTTTCTGAGCCATTCCACGACATCGTCACTGAACTCATGTTTTCGGTACCTGAGGTACTCGACGTAGACCCCACAGCTCAGGGCCCAGAGTCAGCCGCCGCTCAACGCCTTCGCCAAGAAAGAAGGGGCGGGACTGACTGATCCGCGGGTCATGGGCCGGGGGTTTCTGGCCGGTGGGCGCCGACGGTGAGCATGGCGAGGGCGATCAGTGGCTCGGCTGATTTGAAGCCGAATGCGACGTGTGTGATGAGTCTGATCTTGGTGTTGGTGGACTCGATGAGCGCGTTGGAGAGGCTGTGCTCGACCGCGGCGAGGATCTGGTCGCGGTGTTTCACGATCGTGCGCTGCAGTTTCACGAACGCTGCCAGATACGGCGCGACTCGCGCCGCGTCGCCGCTGCCGACAACGACGACCGCTGCTGCGGTTACCCCGATGACGATCAGACAGCGGTGGCTGACAGCGGGATGAAGGATGGGGCGACCGTTCTCTCTGGGAGTCATGAGACGTCGGCACTCGAATACCGGTCGGCGCGTCGCCTCATCCCCACCTGAAATCCGCAGAGCCCCCACACTGCGCGGTCACCAATCTCATCCTAGCGATGGTCTTGCGAGCCGCTTTCGACAGCATCACTCCGGCTCGTATGAACGGCGGAACTGCGTGTCGGGCACGGCCCAGCTGTTGCCGGAGTCGTCGGTGACGAGCCAGTCTCCGACCCGGCCGACCTCGGCTCCCTCGAGCGTCGTGATATCTACGCTCTCGCGCAGCTGCAACGCCGTGACCTCGCCGATGCGGCGATAGACTTGCTCATCGATGTGTTCGTACAACTGCGGGAACTCCGCGGCGGCGACCGACCTCGTCGACCCGTCGGGGGTGATGACCCACCAGTCGCCAGCAGCTGCGTGCAGCACGTCGCCGCCTTCGGTGCGCCACGAGCGTGCGTCGTCGAGACGCCATGCCCACGCCTGCCCGACGCGCTGATAGCGCTGCGGTTCCCCGCCGCGCGCAGGTGGCAGCTTCGCCACGTAAGCCACGCCGTCCCGCGTCGGGGCGATGCCCCAGTGATAGAGCGCATCGAGGACGTCGCGGATGCCGCCGAGGTTCGCCTCGCGTAGCTCGCGGACCGCAGCGGCGCGGCGGTCCGCACCCCAGGGCGGATCGGCGCGTACGGGGTGTGCCCCGAGCATCTCGCCGGTATCCCACGTGCGCAGGTTGCGGTTCTGTCGCCCCCGCTCTTCGCGCAGGCGTCGCGCGCGAGCCTGCTCCGGCGACTCGTCGTCAGGTGGATCGAGATCGATGCCCGACCAGCCCTGGTCGGTGCGCAGTTTGCACCAGCGCTCATGTTCGTTGCGCGCGACGGATTCCAGCGCTCCCGGGTCGATCTCTCGGACAGCGGCGGCGGCGATCACCGGCTGCCAGGTGCAGCCGGGCAGCGATCGTAGTACAGCGCGCAGGATCTCGCGGTGCTGACGCAGGTTGTCCTCTCGGTAGAATTCCGGCAACCTCGCTTGCTGCGGCTGTGCCGGTGACCCCCACCGGCGACTCGCTGCTCGCCCGTCTGTGCCTCGCCAGCGCGCGTGCTGCAGTCGCCCCAACTGCGTCCACGAGTCTTCGGGAGCGCCTTCGCCGGCCAGCAGTGTCGCGCCGTATCGCACGACGGCCTGAGAGGCATCGTCGACCGCCAGCCCAACTCCCTGCACGGCGTCGTCGCGCGCGAACACCCGCGAACCTGGGTTGAGCCGAGCGACGCGCGCTGCCCGTGCGATCGCATCCGCCCCCTGCTCCGTCACGATCAGAGCAGCCGAAGCTCCCAGCTCTCGATCGCAGACGGCCTCCCAATCGTCAGCGCCGACGCGCACCGTGATGGCGCAGGCGCGGGCGGCGGGAGACCTGCGCGCATCCCACTCGCGTTTGACCTGCTCAGCGCGATCGCCCGCGATCACGACGTCGATCAGATGCCAGGGGCGCTCCAGGTGCGCGGACCGCCACGCGCGCCAGGCGAGGAAGTCCAGCAGCGCGATGGTCAGCGGGGTGTCGCCGGCGATGACGAGCCGAGTGGGCACGCCCTTCGCATGCGTGTGAGCGTCGGCCAGCCGGGCGACGAGGGTCTGCGCCACGATCTCGTCTGTCGTGATCGCGTCTACCAACCATCCGTCTGCGACGTGCGTGAGGCGCCAGTCGCGGGCCTCGCGAGGATCGTCCAATCGCACCACGATCCGGGGGACGATGGGCACCTCGCCGCGTCGCGACGAGGACGTGCCGTCGGCGCCCAGACGGTCGCGGAGGATGCCGCCCGCGACCCGTGCGACGGTGAGGTTGGCGTTCTGATCGCCCGATGCCGCGTGGAGACTGCGCAGCCGCACGCGCATGCCACGGGGATGCGTGAGCACGCGCTCGAGCGTCGCGCGGTCGGCGGGGTCGCCGATCAGCACGATGGCGCCGGCTTCGATCGCTTCCCCGGCGAGGGGGTCCTCGCGCTGCGGGTGGATGACGACGACCCGGGTCGACGGCCGCCGCCGCATGCGTTCTCTCAGCGTCTTGTCGAACCAGCCGTCTGCTCGACGACGACGCTCGCTCTCGAGCACCAATGCCCGCACGAGCGGGATGGTCAGCCCCGTGACGCCCGTGACCACGTCGACGTCCGTCGCGAAGCGCACCCGCACGCGCGCGAACTGGTCACGAGACACGGCGATCAGCACCGTGGTCGCACCCACGAAGGTCGCGGCGATCGCGGTGAACCGGGCGATCGTGAGAGCGAGCGGCATGGCGGTCTGGCAGGCGGCCATCGCGGCATCCGGCCCGACGACCCCCGGTTCCATCGTGCCGACGAAGAGCAGGATCGTCCACGTGAGCGGCGACAGCACGGGGACGCCGTCGCCGGTGCACGGCGCATAGGCGCTGTAACCCAGCACGAGGCTGACCCCGACGAGAGTGACGATGACGCCGAGGATCGACGACGGGATGCCGGCGGCCGCGGCTCGCCAGAACGTGCGCCGACGCGACCACCAGTGGACGACGAACCCGGCGCAGCCCAGAGCGATGATCGCGAGCACGTACAGGCCGTTCGCGGGATGCGGCTGCCACCACCGCTCGGCGTCAGCCGCGGTGGGGGTGCCCGACGGCGACCACGCCGCGACCGCGGCGATCAGCACGAGCGCGACGCCGAGCCCCCAGAGGATCGTCGTGACGAACCGGTGCGGTCGGATGCGCCGCCGGCCGAGGTGAGACCGATCAGCGAGCGTCATGGCTCGCACACCGAGAGGCGGTGGATGAAGCACAACTGGTCTCGGAGCCGGTCTCGCGACAGGGGGATCGTCAGCGAAGCGTCGTCGGTGATGAATCCCGTATCGGTGTCTGCGATCCGCACCGTGACCACGGCCAGCCCGTCGTAATACGTGGACGTCAGCGAGGTGACTGCCGTCGAGACCGATTCCGTGTCTGAGACGAGCATGCGTCCGGACGCGCTGTCGATGACCTCGAATGCGCCCTCGGCATCCATTGCGAGGAGCAGTCCGTCGGGGCCGATGAAGGTGAACATCGGATCACGGCGAACCTGCGGGTAGATGAGCGTCGCGGGCGACCAGCCATCGGATGAGTGCTCGGCGACAGCGATGCCGCGTCCGCCGAGCCCGATGGCGATGCGGCTGCCGTCGTCCGTCCAGGCGACCGGGCGCTCACCTGATCCCGCGGAGCCGGTTTGGCCGTCTCGGCCGGCCTCGTCGCCGGCCGTCGGAAGCTTCAGCGCGTCGAGCGCGAACACCGTCAGCTGCATCCTGCCGTCCGCCCACGCGACACGCGTCGGGTCGCCGTTCGCCGCCCGATACAGGATCTGAGCGTCGGCCTCATCGATGACGTACCGGTCGATGAGAGCGGGGTCCACGCTCTCCCAGGGCTCGCCCGTCGTGCAGTCGACGGCCTCGCCGAGTGCGGAGGTGCCGACCGGGATGGCCGTGGCAGCGATCTTCGCGTCGGTGTCGAATCCGCTGCGCGGCGCGAAACCGAGTGACGTGACCCCGGCGCATCCGATGAGCTCGGTGATGCCGTCCCGGGTGACGATGGACACGGTGTCTGCGTCGGTGTCGGGGTCGTGCGTCACCATCGCCACCTGTCGGCCGTCGGGCGACTGAACGCTCAACACGGGAGTCGACACCGCCACCGAGGCGACGGGCCGGCCGTCTTCGACGAACACGATGCGGCCGTTCATCAGCGTCGTGGTGTTGCCGCCCTCGCCGGTCACGACGGTCGAGTTCTGCTCCCTGATCCACTGCCACGGCGTAGCGAGGGGCGACGAGGTGTGGATCTCGATGGGCGAGGCGCCGTCGAGCAAGACAGCGTACGGGCCGTTGACGATGGTCTGAGTCGCCGAGTTCGTGGGAAGCGCCACCGCGTCGCCGGACGGGTCGACAGATCGCCACGCCAACGCGGGGGTGGTCTCGACCAGGCTGCAGCCCCGGGTGAAGGAGGCGGCATCCCAGTCGTTGAGCGAGAGTGTGCGGTAGCCATTGCGGGACACCAGCAGGTATTGCGACGACGCATTCGCCGGAAGGATCGCCTGGCCGTAGTTCGACATGCAGCTGCTGAGGATCGGGTCGCTGCCCTGGTACGGAGCAGTGCCCAGGGTGGCCGGAATCGACAACGTCGCCCAGCCCTCTGATGTGGTGTTCCACGACGGGTCCGCACCGCCGCTCGTGTCGATCTGCACCAGCATGGCCGACTGGCCGAACACCGCCAGGTACGTCGTGGGGCTCATCCGGACGACGCTCGGCAGGTACTGCCTCCACCCGGAGTAGCCCACGGGGTTTCCCACGGTCACACTTCCGCTGCGACCGGACGCGGTCACGCGGCCGGCTGCGTCGATGGCGACGACGTCGCCGGTGAAGTTCCCGTTGTCGTCGGTGATCGCGGCAAGGCCGTAAGTGAGCTCCGATACCGATATCGGGGTCACCGCATAGTAGCCCTGCTGCGGCCCTGAGAAGGCCCAGCTCGGAGACGCGTCGTCACGGGATTTCAGGAGCAAAGCCCCCGTGGAGTCGTGGTCGACGACCGTCATTCCCGCGGTCCCCGGAACAGTGTGCCAGGCGTTGCTCGCGGGCTCCCACACGCGGATCGCTTCCCCGGGAATCTGCACGAGGACGGTGTCCGCGGTCTCGGTCACCTGAGCCTCGAAGGCGGCGGTGGTGGCGAGCCTCGTCGATGATCCGTCGCCGGCGACGAAGAACGTCTGGACCTCGCCCCCCGGCGGACCCAGCCTCACGGCGGCGCCGCCGGTCAACGGCTCGATGGCGCAGTCGGTGTCGCCGGCTCCGGCTGGAGTCGTGTCGAGGGGAGTGGCGGTCAGTGTGTCGTCGTCTCGGCGGATGAGTTCAACGCGGCCCTCGACGCAGGCCACCACGAGCAGGTCGTCGAACGCGTGGGCCCCGGTGATGGCTCCTTCGACCGTGCCGCTGGCGAGCAGGAGCCCGGTCTGGACGTCGTACATGCGCACCTCGGCGTGCTCTCCCTCGCCCCACACCGTCAGTGCGGTGGGGGTGAGGGAGCCGCCGGCGACAGACAAGCCGTCGGTGTCGATGGTGTGCATCAGGTGGCGCGAGTTCGCCGCGGCGTAGAGCATGGCAGCGCGGAGACTGGGCGAGTCGGCTTCCTGTGCCGCGCGCAGTACGAAGGCGGCCGCCTTCGCGGGGGAGTTCTCGCCGATCAGCACGGTCTGCGCGGCATCCGCTTCGGCGCGCGCCTGTACGGCCGCAGCCTGCGCGGCGTTCATGTTGACGATCGACCAGATGCCGGCGGCGACGGCGATGACCAGGAGCACCGCCATCGTCACGGCGACCCCGGTGATGGTGCGCTGCCGCCGTCGCTGTCGGGCGGACTCCTCGAGCATCAGCGACTCCGGGGACACGCCGCGGATCGCGGCGAACACCGGGGCCAGGGCGATGCGCTCCACCTTGCGGTGAGCGGTCGAGAGATCGATCCACTTCTGTTCGCGGGGGAACACCCGCCGGAGCGCCTGCGGCAGCGCATCGGGGTGCAGGAAGCCTCCGTTCGTGTCATCCCAGGTCAGGTCGATGTCGTCGAGGCGCACCAGGAACAGCCGGTCGGGCGAACCACCGTTGGCCAGCCAGTGCGCGATCTCGTCATTGACCCACTTCGACTCGTGGGTGTCGCGGGCGAGCAGAACGACGAGCGCATGGCTGCGATCCAGTGCGGTGCGGATCTCGTTGGAGAGGTCGCCGGGCTTCAGTGAGGACTGGTCGAGAAACACCCGGAACGGCGCATGATCCGGACCGTTGCCGGCGAGGCCCTGCAGCGCGGCCTTGACCGCGCGGGCCTGCACGGTGGCAGTAGAGCGGTACGAGATGAAGACGTCGAAACCCTGCGGTGCGCTCTGGTCAGCCACGGCATCCCTCCGGCGTCGGCAGGTAGACGATCGTCGACCCCGGCTCCAGCGGGTGATCGCCGATCGACGGTGTGGCCTCATATCGCGTCACGCCGGCGGGAATCGTCACCGGCAGGTCGCAGGTCTCGCCGAGGTGCCCGAGCACGATGCTGCGATCGGTGGACTCGGCTGTCCATCCCTCGCCGGCTGACGGTGAGACGACGGTACGGATGTTCGTTCCCGCGTCCTCCGCGCAGGGGTCTTTCTCGATGACGTCCACCACGTATTCCTTGCCCGACCAGGACGAGTTCAGAATGTTCAGGTACCCGCGGCCGTCGACGGCGTCCCCGGAGAAGGATGCGGACGGGTTCCATACCCGCGCGGTGCGGTTGTCCACGATGGCGATGTCTTCACCGAAATCGCAGGCGCCGCTCGTCGTGCTTTGATGGACCGCGCTGTACTCACCGTCCGGCGAGATCTGCACCGGACCGACGCCGTTGTGACCGGGAACCTCGACATAGCGTTCGAGAGTCCCGTCCGGCGCGTAATAGCTCAGCACCCACGGCCCGTACAGCCGTCCGTTGCCGGCTTCACCGCCTGTCGCCGAGATCACGGACACGATCACGCTCTCGTCGAGGGATGCCTCGACTCGCGGCATCCGCATCTTCGGCATCAACGACGGCGCATACCGTGACGGCGGGAAGAACGCGTCCGCGCGCGCTGTCTCCTTGAGCGTGCGATCGAACGTCACCAGCGTGAAGTCGATGCCGGGGATGAAGGACTGCTGCGCGGTCACCAGCCCGGCGTCGGTGAGGACGAGACCGCTGCACGCCGCGCACTCGGTGGAGGACAGGACACCGTCTTCATTCAGCAGCATGAGGCTGTCTGTCCCTAGGGCAGCGAGGCGCCCGTCACCGACCTCCACAGCGACGGCTCCGGAGTAGGCCGGCACCGGTTCGTCGGCTATCAGCACCGGGGTCAGCGTGCCGTCCGCGGCGATGATCATGAGGTTGCTCTCCGCGTCGACCTCGAGACCGAACGTCGGGGGTGTCCCGGCTTCTCTGCTGGAGTGCGTCGATCCGTCTGTGCATCCGGCCAGTCCGAGCGCGGCGACCATTGCGATCACGACAGTGCCGCCGGCACGCCACAGCGACGCGCTCCTCCCCTGATGCTTCATGCTTACGGGGCCCCTCACCCTGGACGATTAGGAAGATCATATTGGGTGACGGCGTTGCGTCGCGGACGGCTGCGCTGACGTCTGACGCCGGTCTACATCGCGCATCGGGCAGGCCGCCGCGGGTATCCCCCTCGGCGAGGGCGGCTTCGACGGCATCCGGGCTGGGCGAGCGGATGCCGATGGCTTCTCACAACCTCCTGCACAGGCGGCGATTTTGCAGATCTGTCCACAATTCAAGGGAATCTTCGTTCCCGTGTCAGAGGGTCGTGTCACACTGTTTATATGACTTTCATCGGAGATATACGCGAAGCCGTCGACCGGCTGGCGGTGTTCTCTGAGCTTGCCGTTCCGACCTCTGATCTGCCCGTTTCCGTCACGTCGCTCAGCGATGCCGCTGTCGGCGACCTCCTCGGCGACGTGTCGTCGGCCATCCATGAGCTGACGGTGCTCCAGACCGTCCTGACCGGGGTCGTCGCGCAGCGATCGCGTCGCGACCTCGGCGGCGAGGGCATGGCCGCGAAGGGCGGCTTCCGCTCGCCTGTCGAGATGATCCGCATCGTCACCGGCACGACCAAGGCCGAGGCTGCGCGTGCCGTCAAGGTCGGTACGTCGCTGGTCGACAGCGTGCCGACTGCCGCGGACGGGGCCGATGGATCCGAGGGCGGTGCGGGGACGGATGCCGCGGCCAGCGCGACGCCGTGGTTCGCACCCTTGCAGACCGCGCTTCTGGCGGGCCGATTGACGCAGGCGCAGTACGACGCGATCTTCAGCGGATTGGGCGAGCCTCCGGACGGCGGCGGCGATGCGACCGTCGACGCGTCCGCGGATGCCGCAACCATCGCCGCGGGGTTCGCCGAGGCCTGGCGCCTCGCCGCCGACGAACTGGCGAGGGATGCCGCCCGCTGGACCGTGGAGCAGCTCCGTGACAACGCCCGTACCCTGCGCGACCTGCTCGACGAGGACGGCGCCCAGGAACGGTTGCGCGCGCGGTTCGCGGCGCGGACGTTCCGGATGTGGCGCGATGACACCGGGCAGCGCCGCGGCACCATCACCTTCGATGACGAGATGGGCGAATGGCTCGCGAATGTGTTCGACGCGGCTCTGCGCCCCCGCCGGGGCGGTCCGCGTTTCGTCACCGAAGGGGAGCGAGTCGCTGCTGACGAACTGGCCGCCGATCCGCGCAGCAATGAGCAGCTCGCGTACGACCTTCTCGCCGACCTGCTGCGTGCGGGGGCGCTCGCCGAGGCGAAGGACGTGTTCGGTGCGCGCGAACCCGGAGTGCGGCTCGTCGCGATCCAGGACGCCGTCACGGGTGAGTCCGCCCACCGCGACGCCCTCGGCCGGCTCGTCGCCACCGGATGGACCGAAGACGGCGCCACGACCGTTGATGGCGCCACCCTGGAGCGTGCGCTGTGCGCGGGCGGCGCCGTCGCGGTCATCGTCGACACGTGCGGACGGCCTCTCGACCTCGGGCGTGAAGAACGCCTCTTCACCCCGGCCCAGAAGCTGGCACTCGCTCTCCGAGACGGCGGATGCCTGTGGCCCGGATGCGACCGACCACCCTCGTACTGTGAAGCCCACCACTGCGTCGAATGGTCCCGAGGCGGCACGACCGATTGCGACCAAGGCATCTTGCTGTGCCGATATCACCACCTCACTCTGCACAACCAGGGATGGAGGATCGCTTCTGATGCCGGCGGCGAATTCGTGCTGCACGCTCCCGCGGCCTCCGGCGCCCGAGACCCGATCGCGCTCTGCTCGAAGTCTCCGCTGCGGTGGCTGTGGGATCCGCCGCCACCGCGCGCGGGATGGCGTGCCGCGCCGGCGGCGTCGGTCACGCCCGCCGTGGCTGCTGCGCCGGCGGTACCCGGCGCGCCT
>JASGEE010000155.1:0-8223 GCA_047606715.1 Microbacterium sp. | reverse complement strand
GGGATTCACGAACCTCTCCGTTCGATACCAGAAAGCAGCACTACTGTGACGCGCACCTACACCCCCAAGGCCGGTGAAGTGACCCGTGAGTGGGTCGTCATCGACGCCACCGACGTCGTCCTCGGACGTCTCGCCTCGCACGCCGCGGCGATCCTCCGCGGCAAGCGCAAGCCCACCTTCGCGAACCACATCGACACCGGTGACTTCGTCATCGTCGTCAACGCCGCCAAGGTCGCCCTGACGGGTCAGAAGCTCCAGAAGAAGATGGCGTACCGTCACTCCGGTTACCCGGGCGGTCTGACCGCGACCAGCTACGCCGAGCTTCTCGAGAAGAACCCGGTGCGTGCCGTCGAGAAGGCCGTCCGCGGCATGCTGCCCAAGAACAGCCTGGGCCGTCAGCAGCTGAGCAAGCTCAAGGTCTACGCCGGTGCCGAGCACCCGCACGCGGCCCAGCAGCCCACCCCCTACACCTTCGACCAGGTCGCCCAGTAAGCGCCGCTTCGAACCAGGAAATCAAGGAAACGAACATGGCGAAGACCACCGAAACCATCGAAGAAGCCCCCGAGAGCTACACCACCGAGAGCGAGGCTGCGCCGGTCGCGACCGCGCCGCGTCCGGTGCTGTCGGTTCCCGGTGCCGCCGTCGGACGCCGCAAGCAGGCCATCGCCCGCGTGCGCCTGGTCCCCGGCTCCGGCACCATCACGGTCAACGGCCGTGCCCTCGAGGACTACTTCCCCAACAAGTTGCACCAGCAGCTGATCAACGACCCGTTCACGGTGCTCGACCTCGCCGGCGCCTACGACGTCATCGCCCGCATCTCTGGCGGTGGCCCCTCGGGCCAGGCCGGTGCGCTGCGTCTGGGCATCGCCCGCGCGCTCAACGAGATCGACGCCGAGAACAACCGCCCGACCCTGAAGAAGGCCGGCTTCCTCTCCCGCGACGCTCGCGTCAAGGAGCGCAAGAAGGCCGGTCTCAAGAAGGCCCGTAAGGCTCCGCAGTACTCGAAGCGTTGACCCGACTCTTCGGCACGGATGGCGTGCGGGGGCTGGCCAACGGCCCCCTCACCGCCGATCTGGCGCTCACCCTGGCCCAGGCGACCGCTGTCGTCCTGGGCCAGGGGCGTATCGCCGAGGCGCGCAAGGCCGCGGGCAAGCGCCTCACGGCGGTCGTCGCGCGCGACCCGCGCATCTCGGGACAGTTCCTCTCCGCCGCCGTGGAGGCGGGGCTCGCCTCCTCGGGTGTCGATGTGCTCGATGCCGGCACCCTGCCGACGCCGGCGGCCGCGTTCTTGATCAGCGACATCGACGCCGACTTCGGTGTCATGATCTCGGCGTCGCACAATCCGGCCCCCGACAACGGCATCAAGATCTTCGCCCGCGGCGGCGTCAAACTGCCCGACGTGGTCGAGCAGCGCATCGAAGAGGCCATGTCGGGTCCGAAGCTGCGCCCGACCGGGGCCGACGTGGGCCGGGTCACGCGGTTCGCCGACGCCGAAGACCGCTACGCGATCCACCTCCTCGCGTCGCTCCCGCATCGCCTCGACGGGCTGCACGTCGTGCTCGACTGCGCGCACGGGGCGGCATCCGGGGTCTCGCCCGAGACGTTCCGCAACGCCGGAGCGAAGGTCACCGTCATCGGCGCCGATCCCGACGGGCTCAACATCAACGACGGCTATGGCTCGACGCACGTCGAGCGACTCGCCGCCGAGGTCGTGCACGTGGGCGCCCATGTCGGCATCGCGCACGACGGCGACGCCGACCGGTGTCTCGCGGTGGATGCCGACGGCACCGTCATCGACGGCGACCAGATCATGGCGATCCTCGCGATCTCGATGAAGCAGCGCGGACGTCTGCACGACGACACGCTCGTGACGACCGTCATGAGCAACCTGGGATTGCATCGGGCGATGGCCGCGCACGGCATCCGGGTCGAGACGACCGCCGTCGGCGACCGCTACGTGCTGGAGCGGATGACCGAGAACGGCTACTCCCTCGGGGGTGAGCAGAGCGGCCACGTCATCATGAGCGCCTACGCCACGACCGGCGACGGGCTGCTGACGGGGCTGCACCTGTGCGCCGAGATGGCGCGGCAGCGGCGGTCGCTCGCCGACCTCGCGTCGGTGATGACGGTGTTCCCGCAGGTGCTCGTGAACGTGCGCGGTGTGGAGCGGACCCGTGCGACGGATGCCGATGTCGTCACGGCGGTTGCGGCCGCGTCGGCTGCGCTCGGCGACAGCGGTCGGGTGCTGTTGCGCCCGTCGGGCACCGAGCCGATGGTGCGCGTCATGGTCGAGGCCGCCTCCGAGCTCGAGGCCCGTCGCATCGCCGACGAGCTCGCCACCGTCGTCCGGCGCTGACGCGCCCCCGCCCGCGCCGTCGCGCGCTCCCGCCCCCGCCCCCGCCCTCGCCTTCATCCGGCGCAAAGTGTGGCTATCCGCGGCGATACACGCGATTCGCGTCGGATGCCGCGTGGAGTGATGCCGACGACGGATGCCGCTGCTCGGCGGCATCCCTCGCACGCCCGATAGAGTGGGCGCGATGTCCACGGCAGACCAGGCGACCGCGCACGACTCGCTGTATCGCGAGGTCGGTCGTGCGGAGTGGGCGCGGCTGGCCGGCGGCATCCACAATCCGCTGACCGAGACCGAGGTCGTGCAGCTGCGTGGCATCGGCGATCGGCTCGACGTGAACGAAGTGCGTGAGGTGTATCTGCCGCTGAGCCGGCTGCTCAACCTCTATGCCAGCGCGACCAAGCGCCTCGGCGCCGAGACCGCCGATTTTCTCGGCGAGTCGGATTCGACGACCCCGTTCGTCGTGGGCGTGGCCGGGTCGGTCGCCGTCGGCAAGTCGACGATCGCGCGCCTGCTGCGCGAGCTGATGAGCCGGTGGCCCGGGACGCCGCGCGTCGAGCTGGTGACCACCGACGGATTCCTGTATCCGAATGCCGAGCTCGAGCGGCGCGGGCTCATGGACCGCAAGGGCTTCCCCGAGTCGTACGACCGGCGGGCGATGGTGCGCTTTCTCACCGACGTGAAGTCGGGCGAGCCCGAGGTGCGGGCGCCCTTCTATTCGCACGTGCGCTATGACATCATCCCCGATGCGCAGGTCACCGTGCGTCGGCCGGACGTCGTCATCGTGGAGGGGCTGAACGTGTTGCAGCCGCCGCCGTCGCCGAACGACATCGCGGTCAGCGACCTGTTCGACTTCTCGATCTACGTCGATGCCGAGGTCGAGCACATCGAGTCGTGGTACGTGGACCGATTCCTCGCGCTACGGGCGACCGCCTTCACCAACCCGAGCTCGTTCTTCAAGGCGTACGCGGAGATCACCGACGCCGAGGCGGTATCGCGGGCGCTCGGGTTCTGGAACGACATCAACCTGCCGAACCTGCGCGAGAACGTCGAACCCACCAAGCATCGCGCGCAGCTCGTGCTGCGCAAGGCCGCCGATCACGCCGTCGAGTCGGTGCAGTTGCGCAAGCTGTAACCCTCGGTGCCCGGGTGCGGCCACGTCGGTGTGGCGAGCTCCTCCGATCTGGGCGCGACGGCGCCGCAGACGGGCCGACGCGGCCGTGGGCGGTGCGCATCGAAGGAGTTAGCCGCGCGCCGGCGCGCTCACGCGCTCACGCGCGGGCGAGGATGCCGTCGACCACGTACTCGGCGATCGCGCCCGGCGACGTCGCGCCCGGCGACGGCGCGTTGCGAGCGGAGAACCGCCAGAACGCGGCGGCGCCGAGCGTCTCCCCGAGGTCGCGCAGGTTCAGCCGTGGTCCGCGATAGCCCTCCCGGGAGAGCGTGAGGAAGGCGTTGGGCACCACGGTCATCTCGCCGTCGAGCGCTTTCGGTGAGCTCGCGCATGGTCCCTCTTCCGCTCGCCTGTGAGTGCACGGCAGATGTGTCGGGTTCCGCCGTTGTGCCTCGGGCTGGGGCGGATGCCGACATGTTCGGGACGTCGCGCTCGACGTCCCGCGCTGCGAGGTGCGCAGCCTCCTCCCCAGGCGGGGTTTTCGGGGATCTGTCCACAGATCAGGGGTGTGCGCGCCCGCGCGCGGTGCGGTTACGTCATGCTGGCCTTCGGTGGGCGCGGGGCTCACAATGGAGGTGTGGAGATCATGACCGAACCGCAGAGCTGGGCGCTCATCGGCGTGTTCGCGACGATCATGCTGGGCGGGATGACGCTGATGACGACGTTCATCACGCGCACGATGAACGCCGCGATCGGCGGGCTCCGCGGAGAGATGAACGCCCGGTTCGAGGCCGTGGATGCGCGCTTCGCGGCGGTCGATGTGCGGTTCGATGCGATGGCCGCGACGATGAACGCCCGCTTCGAAGCCGTCGATGCCCGGTTCGACAGCGTCAATGCGAAGATCGATCACCTCGATCGCGACGTCGCGATGGTCATCGACCGCGTGTGGCCCGGCTCGGCCGCCGACTGAGCGCCGCGCCGGGTGCTCATCGGGCGCCCGCAACGGCCCCGGTCACGCAGATGTGCCGCGGTCTGCCGGTGCGGGTGGTGCAGATGTGATTATTGGTGCGCTCATGCCCTATGCTCACGCAAGAGATAACTGTGCCTCCGTGCCGATGCGGCGCTGGGGCACAGCGTTTGCCGGGTCGAACTCTACGACGAGAATGTGAGACATGCCATCGTGAGCATTGCAGCGGCGCGAGACCAGAAGCAGAAGACGACGCGCAGCGGTTCTCGCTTCTCGCGATTCACCGCAGCGTTCGCGTCGCTGGCGCTCGTCGTCACCGCGCTCGTCGCCGGCGTCGCCACCGCCGAGCCGGCCGCAGCCGCCATCACGATCCAGTGTGGCGACGGTGCCGGCACGGCCGACGTCTATGCGCTCACCAACTCCACGACCACCGGGAACCTCGCTCTGGTGACGGGCTCGAGCGGTGCGGGCACCTACCTCGCCACGATCAGTCCGCAGACCAGCAACAGCACCTCCCTCAACGCACTGGGCATCAACAGCGACGGCTCGTACCTCTATGCGATCGGCGGCACCATAGCGACGACCGCGAACGGCACCAGCTCGTTCTACGTCGTGACGTACAACGCCAGCACTGCGGCGACGACCTACACGGCCTTGTCGAGCCCGGTCAACACCGCCAGCAACTCCACGGTCGCCCGTGGCGCCGTCAACCCGGCCAACGGCTATTACTACTACACGATCGGCACCAGCAGCTATCAGGACCTGTACGCGTTCAACCCGTCGACCAGCACCTCCACGATCATCGGCCGCATCGCGAACGTGTCGACCAACCCGAACAGCGGGGACCTCACGTTCGATCAGGACGGCAACATGTACATCGTGATGGGGGCGTATCTGAAGGTGGTGGGCAATGTGCCGAGCACCGGCAGCTCGACCACCATCCTCAGCGCGACGACGCTGGTCACGTCGATCGGCGGCAACTCGAGCCTGTCGGCGAACGGCATCGCGTTCGCGCGGAGCGGCCTGCTCTACGTCACCGCGAGCTCCACCATCTACGGCATCAACGCCACCACCGGGTCGCAGGTCTCGAGCAACAGCATCTCGCTGGGCACGGGGCTTGGCGGCACCGTCTCCGACCTGGCCACCTGCCAGAACCCGAACACGCTCACCCTGAAGAAGAACGTGTCGAGCCGGTACGCCTCCACCGATCAGTTCACGACCTCGATCGCCGCCACCGGCATCACCACCGTCACAGGAACCACCACCGGCACCGACACCGGGCTCCAGGAAGACTCCGGTGAGTTCGCCGGACCGGTCGTCGCCACCAGCGGTCTGACCTACACGCTCTCCGAGACAATGGCGAGCGGCAGCTTGAGCAACTACGCCACGACCTATTCCTGTACGGATGCCTCGGGGACGTCCTACGGCAGCGGCACCGGCACGAGTTTCACGCTCACCTATCCCAGCAGTTCCAGCGGTGGCCTGGCCATCACGTGTATCTTCACCAACTCTGCGTCGGTCCTGGACACCACGAAGACGGTCTCGACGGTCAATGGCGTCGCGGCCACTTCCGACACGATCCTGCGTCCCGGTGATGTGGTGGTCTACAAGGTCGTCACCACCAACACCGGCGGCGCCTCGGGCACCACGACGCTCACCGAGACGGTCCCCACCGACACCACCTACACCGGCAGCGGCGAAGGGTGGACCTGTGCCGCGACGACGGCGGGCTCCGACTGCACGCTCAGCGCGACCGTCGCGGCCGGCAGCTCCGTGACGAGCTCCTTCACGGTCACCGTCGGCTCATCGGTGAGTTCCTCGACCACGACCATTGCGAACACGGTCGCCTCCAGTGCGGGCACGTGCTCCTCCTGCACGGCATCCAACGCGATCTACGACCCGAAGCTGACCCTGGAGAAGACGGCGTCGCCGACGACGGCGACGGCCGCCGGTCAGACGGTCACCTATTCGTTCCTGGTGACCAACACCGGCAACGTCGCGATCAGCGGCCTGGCCGTCACCGAGACGGCCTTCACCGGTCAGGGGACCGCGCCGACGGTGACCTGTTCGGTGACGACACTCGCGGCCGAGGCCAGCACCACGTGCACGGCGACATACACGGTCACCCAGGCAGACATCAATGCCGGCACGGCGATCAGCAACACGGCCAAGGCCAGCGGTGTCGATCCCAGCAGCACGGCGGTGACCTCCAACGAATCCACCGCCACGGTGACGCCGACGCAGGCACCGGAATTGACCCTGGACAAGAGCGTGTCGCCGTCGACCGTGACTGCCGCGGGCACGGAGGTCACCTACACGTTCACGGTGAGCAACTCCGGCAATGTGCCGATCTCCGAGCTGGCGATCTCGGAGTCCGCATTCGGGGGCAGCGGCACGCTGTCGGCGATCACGTGTGCCGAGACCTCGTTGGCGGTGGAGGGTTCGACGACCTGTACTGCGACGTACGCGGTGACCCAGGCCGACATCGACGCCGGAGGGTTCACGAACACCGCCACGGCCACGGGCACGGATCTCACCGACACAACGGTGACGTCCAACGAATCCAGTGCCGCGGTGACCGCAGAGTCCAATCCGTCGTTGTCGATGGTGAAGTCGGCGGATGTGATGTCGGTGGATGCCGTCGGCGAGGTGATCACTTACACCTTCCTGGTGACCAACACCGGCAACGTGACGGTGGACAACATCGCCATCGACGAGACCTTGTTCACCGGCTCGGGCGAGCTGTCGGACATCGAGTGCGACGAGACGACGTTGGCTCCGGATGCGACGACGGAATGTACGGCCACCTATGCGGTGACCCGTGCCGATCTGAACGCCGGCGACAACCTCCTCAACACTGCGAAGGCAACCGGTCTGGACCCGGACGACGAGGACGTGGAATCCGAGACCGCCGGGGTCAGCATCGAAGTCATCCAGAATCCGTCCCTGTCGGTGGTGAAGTCTGCTGATGTGGCGTCGGTGGATGGGGCTGGCGACGAGATCACCTATACCTTCACGGTGACCAACACCGGCAACGTGACCGTCGGCGATATAGCGATCGACGAGACGTCGTTCTCTGGGACCGGCGTCGTGTCGGACATCGAGTGCGACGACACGACGTTGGTGGCGGGTGCGTCGACCGAGTGCACGGCGACCTACACGGTGACCCAGGCCGACATCGATGCGGGTGAGATCACCAATGCCGCTGTCGCGACGGGCACCGACCCCAACGATGACGACGTGACGTCGGACGAGTCCGAGATCACCGTCGACGTTGACCAGACCTCGTCCCTGTCGCTGGTGAAGTCTGCGAGTGTGGCGTCCGTTGATGATGCCGGTGATGTGATCACCTACACGTTCACGGTGGCCAACACGGGCAACACCACGATCACTGACCTGACGATCGCCGAGGGTGACTTCTCCGGGACGGGCGACGTGTCGGAGGTCACGTGTGCGGCGACCTCGTTGGCTCCGGACGCGACGACGAAGTGCACGGCGACCTACACGGTGACTCAGGCCGAGATCGACGCGGGCGACACGATCACCAACACGGCCACCGCGACGGGTGTTGCTCCTGGTGATGTCCCGATCACCTCGAATGACTACGAGGCTGATGTCGCGGTGGTCCAGGACTCATCGCTGTCGGTGGTGAAGTCTGCGGATGCGGCTGAGGTCATGGTGTCGGCTGTGGGTGAGGAGGTCACGTATTCGTTCTTGGTGACCAATACGGGTAACACCACGGTCACGGGGGTGACGATCGTGGAGGGTGATTTCTCGGGAACGGGCACGTTG
>JASGEE010000154.1:0-3530 GCA_047606715.1 Microbacterium sp. | reverse complement strand
GCCGGGTGATCGGTGAGGTCGCGCTGAGCGCGGACGAGTACCGCCAGTGGGTCGATTGGGTGAACCCGCTCACCGGCGAGTCGATGGGCAAGCCCCGCCTACCCGGTGAAGGCCGGCGCGGATCTCCGCGGTTCGCGGAGATGGTCGTGAACGTGCCCAAGTCCCTTTCCATCGCTGCCGCGCTGGGGAATCGGCTGCATGTCGTCGCGGCCGACCTCGGAGACGCCCACGAGCAGTTCGCGACCGCACTCGAGCGCGACCACGCCGACCGCGGACTGGTCGAGGCGACGCAGCGGGCACAGGTCGCGGTGTCCGGACTCACCGACGATGAGCCGGTGCGGGAGGTGAACGCCGAGCGTGCCCGCCGGGTGAAGCGGATCGAGCGGGCCGAGCACCTGGCGGCGAAGTGGGAGCGGGAAGTTGCCGCGTTCGCCAGGCTGTCGAATCAGCACAAGAGCGAGGCGGGCGAGCAGCAGGCGATCGTCGCTGCGGCCGAGGCGGAGGCCCAGCGAGTGCTGGCGGCGGTCGCCGACCCGCTCATCGCCCAGGCGACCGCGGACGGCACGGCGGTCATCACCGCACAGTCCCGGGTGTGGGAGGTATCGCGGACGCGGAGTGCGGCGCGAGGGTTCCGCAAGCGCAGCGCGGCCCGTGCTCTGAGTGCCGCGACAGGCGAGCGTGAGACCATCGAGACGGCCGCTCGCCAGCGTTGGGGCAGCATCCCTGCCACGGCCACGAGCGTTGAGGGGTGGGCCGCGACCGTCGCAGGTCGTGAAGCCGACGCGCACCCTCGCGTGATCGAGCAGCGCGAGCGCGTCACTGGCGCGAAGCAAGAGCAGCAGGAACTCGCCGCCCGGCACGCTCAGGAGAACCGCGCCCTCATCACGCAGGCGTTCGGGGACCGCACGCCGAGCAGCCCCCGGAAACTCGCCGCCCAGTGGCGAGCTCAGGCAGAGTCGGCACGCCGCGACCTCTCCACCATCGAGGCTCTGCCCGTGGACGAGGCGGCACAACACATCCGTGACCGCGCTGCCCAGGAGCAGGCCCGCCGCGAGGCCGCCGAGCGGGCCCTGGTCACGCGGAAGGCACGCGCCACGCAGCTCCACGACTTCACGCGGCGCCCGCCCGGCCAGGGGCCGACGCCGCCGAGCCGCGGAATCGGATGGTGACCATCCTCGAACCGGCCCCGATAGGGTGATGAAGCAAAGAGGGCGGTCGATCTCAATTGTGGTGAGATCGACCGCCCTCTCGCTTGTTTCGCCCTACTTGCCGCGCTCAGTCACGCTGGTGTTCGGATGACGGGCAGCCGCTGCCGAGGAGATGTACCGACCACTGATTGCGGAACGGTGATGCGTGCCCGACGACGTGTTGCCGCCGGTCTCGGTGACGCTCGTCTTTGGGTGACGGGCTGCCGCCGCATTCGAGATGTAGCGGCCGGTGATTGCCGAACGATGAGCCATGATTAGCCTCCCTTCTCTTCGGGTGCTCCCGCGCTGTCTACGCGGGGTGCCGCCTGAAGCGGGCGGACATCGGTATCCCTGACAAGGGAGAGCTTTGGCTGCGGATCGCCGATGTCCGCGAGCTGGCACACACAACGCGGAGCCATCGGTGCTAACGAGGTCACAAACATCCGACGCGCTCGCTACAGCAAGTCCACGAGTCCCTGGACGGCATCTACCGAGTTCTTCAGGTACTCGCCGTCAACACGGACGCGCTTCCCCATAACGTCGAAACGTCCCGGCCGCTGCGCGAAGAGCGGATAGCCCCGAGCGAACGCGACGACGCCAGTCGTCTGGAAGTCACGAATGTCGACAACCCCGTCCTCCGTCTTGTTGAAAGTGAACATCTCCGGGCTGTTCTTGAGGAGGGTTGTCACGTCGTTGTCGATCGAACGCAGCACCGCCGCGTAGGCGGAAGCTGCACCCATGTACTGAGTGAGACGGTTCTTGGCGATCACATGGACCTTCGGAAGATCGCGCCCCGCCTCGGTCAGGCGGGTAGCGAAGGCGTACCTCGAGTAGATCTCCGAGGGAAGCTTCAGACCGTAGATCAAGGAGAACGCATTCTGGATCGCTCGGCGCGATGAGTCATCAGCCATCACCGGCAGAACCAGACGATCCGCAGCCGACAGCGCGATCTGTGTATAGATCGAGAACGAAGGATTCGAGTCAATGAAGATGGCATCGTATTCGCCGCTGACCATGTCAATGAGGTCGCGAAGCCAATCGATGACTGCAAGCCAGGAGTTGGTGCCAGGCAGCTGGGTGCTCGACAGAGTAGAGATCGCGTTTGACTGGAGCTCGAGAAGGGGATCGCCCGCGATCAAGTCGACATTTTCCGGGATGGCGGTGTTGTAGTCGGCCGGGTGTGAGATGTAGTCATGCGCGTCGAAGACCGGCGCAGTGAACGGCGACGGCAGTCGCTTCTCGAAGTACCCCCCGATGGTGCGACGCGGGATCTCCCCCTGACGCATGAGCAAGGTGTCAGAACCATTGTTCGTGAGGCCGCCGAAGAGCAACTCAGACAGATTCGCCTGAGGACAAACATCGATCACAAGAACGCGCTGATCGGGGTGCTGGTGTGCATAGAACGTGAGGCTCTGGAAGATGAGACTCGTCTTCCCAGTACCGCCCTTGTTGTTCCAGTATGCGTAGGTAACCATGTGAACTCCTCGGCTGCCCGGTCGGACGATCCGGCCTCAAGCGATACCCAATAATACACTGGTACGTCCATTATGGACGCGATCATGTACCAGTGTGTCCGGAATGGGTCAGCCGTGACCACTCTGCAGTAGCCCGACGAGGTCGGCCGCGTTCGGTGCCCCAGCGCGACGGAGCGCGGCGAGGGTCGAGTCGTCCGTCGCTCCGGGGAGCCGCGACACCGCGAGCCGGTGAGCGGCGAGCATCCCGTCCGGGAACTCGGTGACCAGGAGCGACAGCAGATCGTCGGCCGACATGAGCCGGATGCCGACCTCCGCCATCGCGTCGGCCGGGAAGTCTCTGAGGTTGTCGGTGCAGAGCACATCGGCGTCGACAGCGACCGCGGCGGCGAGCACATGCCGATCGTCCTCGTCAGGCAGAGGGAGGTCCGCGACGGCAGCCTCGGCGTCGCTGTCGGGCTCGACCTCGGCCGCGGGGAACGCGCCGTTCATCGCGGCGACCAACCGTGCGCCTGCTGCCGCGTCGAACCCACCGATGTTCTCCGCCAGGTGCTCGACCACTTCCGCGAGGATCGCCGCGCTCCAGCGGATCTCCAGCACGCCCTGCGTCGCCGCGTACAGCAGGTAGTCCCGGAGGACGCGGGAGTAAAGCACGTTCGCGTCTGCGAGGACGACGCGAATCGGCGCGCGCTCGTCACCCTCGGCGGAGGTCACTCGAACAGGCCCAGCTCGTTCTGCAGCCGGGACAGCTCCTCCATGCCCTTCGCCATCCGCTCCCGCTCCCATGCCCGGAACGCCTCGATGGACTCCATCGGGATGCGGTGGTGCGCGCCGACCATGCGGAAGCCCAGCTTGCCCTCGTCCATGAACT
>JASGEE010000153.1:0-33526 GCA_047606715.1 Microbacterium sp. | reverse complement strand
GACGGCCGGCGGCCCCGGCGACATCGGCGGCCAGCGCCGGGCGCGCCCGGGCACGTACCTGCTGCCGGGCGGGGGAGAGGGCGGCCTGCCGGCCGCGGCGTTCTCCAGCAACGTCGGCGGCATGGGCGCGCACTGGACCGGGGCGTGCCCGCGCCCGGGAGGCAGCGAGCGCATCGACTTCCTCCCCGACCTCGACGAGCTGCTGGACGAGGCCGACCGGCTGCTCGGGGTGACCACCGACGCCTTCGACGGCGCGCCGTTCACCGCGCTCGTGCGCGAGCGGCTCGCCGCCGCCGTCGACGGGGGCCGTGAGCCCGCAGCCCGCGTGCAGCGGATGCCGCTCGCGGTGCACCGCCGCGACGACGGCCGGCTCGTCTGGTCGTCGTCCGACGTCGTGCTGGGCGAGGTCACGCGGGCGAACTCGAACTTCGCGCTGTTCGACGAGACGCTCGTCACGCGCGTGCTCCTCGAGGGCGGCCGGGCTGCGGGCGTGGAGATCCGCGACCGCCGTACCGGGGAAGTGCACGCCGTCGGCGCGCGCGTCGTCGTCGTCGCCGCCGACGCTCTGCGCACGCCCCAAGTGCTGTTCGCCTCCGGCATCCGTCCGGAAGCGCTCGGCCGCATGCTCAACGACCAGTCGCAGGTCGTCTTCGCCGCCCGCATCCGCGATGCTGCGGCGCATGCCTCCTCCGCCGCGGGCGATGGCGCGCTGAGCGAGCAGAGCGGGGTCAGCTGGGTGCCCTACACCGATGCCGACCCCTTCCACGGGCAGATCATGCAGCTCGACGCCTCGCCCGTGCCGCTGGCCGACGACGACCCCGCGGTGCCCGGCTCGATCGTGGGTCTGGGGCTGTTCACCGCGAAGGACCTGCAGTGGGACGACCGTGTCGACTTCAGCGACGACGAGACCGACTGGTACGGGATGCCGGCCATGCGCATCCACTACACGCTCACCGACCGTGACCGGGCCACGCTGGACCGCGCCCGCGCGCGCATCGTCGAGCTCGCCGAGGCGATCGGCGAGCCGCTGGGCGATCGCCCCTTCACGATGCCGCTCGGCTCGTCGCTGCACTACCAGGGCGCGACGCGCATGGGCGCCGGCGACGACGGTCAGAGCGTCTGCAGTCCCGACAGCGAGGTGTGGGCGGCGCCCGGCGTCTTCGTCGCGGGCAACAACGTCATCCCCACCGCGACGGCGTGCAACCCGACGCTGACGGCGGTCGCCCTCGCGGTGCGTGGCGCGCGCCGCATCGCGCGTGACCTCGCCGGCTGAGTCTTGCTTTTGCAGAAAACAAACATTAGTATGCTGAAATAGAGACAAAGTAGTCAGGAGACTCTCGTGATCCCCGATCGCATCATCGAGCAGGGAACGCTCACCACCGGCGCCGGCCGCACCGCCGTCGAGGTGCGCATCCCCTGGTATCGCGCACTGCCGGCATCCTGCATCGCCGGCGCCCGCCTCACCGTCGACGGTGCCGAGGCGCCCGCCGACTCGCTGCGCTGGGAGATGAACGGCCGCGTGCGCACGTTCGACGATATGCGCGACGACATCGAGCAGTGGTGGTTCCCGCTCGACTCCGCCGTGCTCTCCGGCGACCTCGAGGTCGAACCCGGGGTCGAGCACGAGGTCGGGGTCGACCTCACCCTCTACATCCCGTACATCGTCATCGGCGACGACGAGGTGCTGCACATCGAAGAGCACGACGCCAAGACGATGACGGCGGTGGCCGCATGAGCGGCGCCAGCACGCCGGGCACCCCCATCCAGGGTGTGACCCTGTACAGCTTCACGCGCGCCTTCCACGGGCGCCAGTACGACCTCGAGGGCCTCATCCGCAAGGTCGCCGCCGACGGCTACGGCCCCGGGCTCGAGCTCGTGGGCTTCTCCTCGCTGCGCGGCTTCCCGCACGTCGACGACGGATTCGCCGGCTGGTTCGGCGACCTCGTCGATGAGGTGGGACTGGTCCCCACGACGCTGTCGATCAACGCCGACATCGGCATCCACCGCGACCGGCTGCTGAACCAGGACGAGCTCATCGACTACATGAGCCGGCAGATCGAGGTCGCCGCGCGCCTGGGCTTCGGCATCGCCCGCGTGCAGATCTCGCTCACCCCCGACTCGATGGAGCAGCTGGCCCCCATCGCGCAGCGCCACGGCGTCGTCCTGGCGCTGGAGGTGCACGCCGACCAGTATGCGTCGCACCCGCGCATCCTCGCGCTGCGCGACCGGTACGAGAAGCTCGCCTCCCCCTACCTCGGCTTCACGATGGACTGGGGCGCCACCACGGTCGGGTTCGCGCCGTCGCTGCTGGAGGCCTACCGGCGCCGCGGAGCGTCGGAGGAGTTGCTGGCGGCGGTCGTGACGCAGTGGGGCGAGTACTCCCAGGCCGGTCCTCCCGCCGATCAAGACGAGCACGGGCAGCGCTTCGGCCGTTACATCGGGCTCGGCGCGCAGCACGGCCGCCCCGACCTCGGCATCGACATCGGCATCGCCGCGACGGGTCTGTTCGGGCCCGCGCCGGTGCACGACTGGCTGGAGATCGTGCCGTGGATCAGACACGTGCACGGCAAGTTCTTCGGCATCGGCGAGGACGGCGAAGAGCCCTCGGTGCCGGTGCGCGACCTCGTGAGGCTGCTCGTGGACAACGGCTACCGCGGGGTCATCTCCAGCGAGTATGAGGGGTGGCACTGGAACCACTGGCAGTCGCCGTTCGAGATCGTCGCGGGCGAGCAGGAGATCCAGCGCTCCGCCGCACGGGATGCCGGCGGCCGCATGGTCGTCGATGCCGCCGAAGCGCGCGCGCAGCTGGCGGACTGGCTGCCGAAGTCGGCGCGAGCGGGCTCGTGACCCTGCGCGTGGCGTTGATCGGCCACGGCTTCATGGGCGCCGCCCACTCGGTCGGCTGGCGGCAGGCTCCGCGCATGTTCGACCTGCCGACGGGAATCGAGCTGGCGGTCGTGGCCGGACGCCACTTGGATGCGGCGGCATCCGCCGCCGGCAGGTGGGGCTGGGCCGAAGGCGCCGACGACTGGCGCGATGTCATCGCGCGCGACGACATCGACATCGTCGACATCGTCACCCCGGGCGACTCGCACGCCGAGATCGCGATCGCCGCGCTGGAGGCCGGCAAGCACGTGCTGTGCGAGAAGCCGCTGGCCAACTCTGTCGCCCAGGCCCAGGCGATGGCGGATGCCGCGTCGCGCGCCGCCGCGCGCGGGCAGAAGGCGATGGTCGGGTTCACCTACCGGCGCGTGCCGGCCGTGACACTGCTGCGCGACCTCGTCGCCCAGGGCCGCATCGGGCGCGTGCAGCAGGTGCGCGCCGCGTACCGGCAGGACTGGCTGGTCGACCCCCGGTCGCCGCTGACGTGGCGGCTCACGAAGGAGGGTGCCGGCTCGGGGGCCCTGGGCGACATCGGTGCGCACATCGTCGACATGGTCCAGTTCACGACGGGGCAGAGCGTCGAGGCCGTCTCGGGCACCGTCGACACGATCGTGCGGCATCGCCCGATCGTGGGGGGAGCGGACGTCGAGCGGGGCGAGGTCACCGTCGACGACGTCGCCCTGTTCACGGGGCGACTCTCCGGCGGAGCGCTCGCGTCCTTCGAGGCCACGCGGTTCGCGACGGGGCGCAAGAACGCCCTGTCGGTGGAGGTCTCCGGCGACGCCGGCGCGCTGCGCTTCGATCTCGAAGACCTCAACACGCTGCAGCTCTACGACCGTACCGCGCCCGGCGAGCTGCAGGGATTCACGAGAATCCTCGTCACCGAGCCGGCCCACCCCTATCTCGGCGGGTGGTGGCCGGCCGGCCACCTGCTCGGCTACGAGCACGGCTTCACGCACCAGGTCGTCGACCTCGTGCGGGCGGTCGCCGACGGCACCGAGGTGCACCCGACGTTCGCCGAGGGTCTGAGCGTGCAGCGGGTGCTCGCCGCCGTCGAGGACAGCGCCGCGAACGACTCGGCATGGGCGCGCGCCGGCATCCCGGTTCCCGTCCCCTGAGCACTTGACCAGCCCGCCTTTCGCAGGAGGATTCAGACATGACTCGCCCGATCACGCTGTTCACCGGTCAGTGGGCCGACCTGCCGTTCGAAGAGGTCGCGCGCCTGGCCGGCGAGTGGGGGTACGAGGGCCTTGAGATCGCGTGCTGGGGCGACCACATCGACGTCTCGCGGTGGGACGACGAGGTGTATGTCCAGTCGCGCCGCGACATCCTGGAGCGCAACGGCCTGAAGGCGTGGACGATCTCCAACCACCTCGCCGGTCAGGCGGTGTGCGACGACCCGATCGATGTGCGCCACCGCGACATCCTCAACGACCGCGTGTGGGGCGACGGCGAGCCCGAGGGGGTGCGCCGGCGCGCCGCGGACGAGCTGAAGATGACAGCCCGCTTCGCCGCCAAGCTCGGGGTGACGACGGTGACCGGTTTCACCGGCTCGTCGATCTGGAAGGCCGTCGCGATGTTCCCGCCGGCATCCGACGAGTTCATCGCCGCGGGCTACCGCGACTTCGCCGACCGCTGGCATCCGATCCTCGACGTGTTCGAGGAGGTCGGCGTGCGCTTCGCCCTCGAAGTGCACCCGTCCGAGATCGCCTACGACTACTGGACCACGAAGGCGACGCTGGAGGCGATCGGGCACCGGAGCTCGTTCGGCATCAACTTCGATCCGTCGCACTTCATGTGGCAGCAACTCGATCCGGTGGCGTTCGTCCTGGACTTCGCCGAGGACATCTTCCACGTGCACGTGAAGGAGTCGGTCACGAACCTCGACGGCCGCAACGGCGTGCTCGGCTCGCACCTGCCGTGGGCGAACCCGCGGCGCGGCTGGACGTTCGTGTCGACCGCGCACGGCCAGGTGCCGTGGGAGCCGCTGTTTCGCGCGCTGAACGCGATCGGCTACGACGGCCCGACGTCGGTGGAGTGGGAGGATGCTGGGATGGACCGACTTCGCGGCGCCCCCGAGGCGCTCGCATACGTGCGCACGCTCAACGCGATCACTCCGCCCGCGGCGGCCTTCGATGCCGCGTTCTCCACTCGTGCCGGCTGACGACGCACCTGTGGCTGCGACGGCGACCGGCGAGGTCGCCGGTCTCGCGGTGGAGACCGCGCACGGGCCGGTGCGCGTGTACCGGGGCGTGCCGTATGCGGATGCCGAGCGCTTTCGCCCGCCGGCGGCGCCGCCGGCGTGGAGCGGGGTGCGCGACGCGACCCGCGACAGCGCGGCGGTGCCGCAGAACCCCGATCTCGCGTTCTCGATGCTCGGTCTGCCGCAGGCTCCGTGGAGCGAGCACGGGAGCCTCACGGCGAACGTGTGGGCGCCCGGCTCGTCGCACGGTGTGGCCTCGGACGCCCTGCCGGTCATGGTCTGGGTGCACGGTGGCGGATACGTCACGGGATCGAACTCCTCGCCGATGAACGATCCGCTGCCGCTGGCCGCCGCTGAGCGGGTCGTCGTCGTGGCGCTGAACTATCGGCTCGGCGTCTTCGGCTTCCCGCCCGCGGCGCCGCTGCTCGGCGAGGGATACGAGGATGCCGCCAACCTCGGCCTGCTCGACCTCGTGGCGGGATTGGAGTGGGTGCAGCAGAACATCGCCGCCTTCGGCGGCGACCCCGCGCGCGTCACGGTGTTCGGCGAGTCGGCCGGCGGGGCGGCGGTGGCGACGCTGCTCGGCATGCCGCGATCGCGGGGGCTGTTCTCGCGCGCGATCGTGCAGAGCGGGACGGCCGAACGGGCGCGCACCGCCGACGAGGCTGCTGTCGCGGCCGAGCTGTTCCTGCACGGCGCCGGGCTGCCCCCGGCATCCGCGCGAGAGCTGCTGACCTGGCCCGCCGAGCGGCTGCTGGAGGCGCAGGAGAGCTTCACGGCGCTCGTCGCGCGCGAGAGCGTGGGCCTGCCGCTGCCGTTCCTCCCCGCGATCGACGGGCGGTCGCTGCCCGCCCTGCCGCTGGAGGCGATCGCGGCCGGCGAGGGCGACGAGGTCGAGCTGATCGTCGGCACCAACCGCAACGAGGCGGGGCTGTTCCGCGCCTTCGGGCCACCCTCGACCCCCGCGCAGGATGCACAGCGGCTGGAAGACCTCGTCTCGCGGGTGCTCGGTGCGACCGACTCGTGCGAGTACGTCGAGGCGGTGTCGGCGGCGCGCAGGGCGGAGGTCGATGCCGGCGATGCCCTCGAGGCGTTCCTGACCGACGTGCAGTACCGCCAGCCGACGAACCGGCTGCTGGCCGCGCGGGCGCGCGCCGGGGTCGCGCCCACGCGCGCGTATCAGTTCTGCTGGCCGAGCCCCGCTTTCGGGGGTCGGCTCGGCAGCGTGCACACCCTGGAGATCCCGTTCGTGTTCGGTCTGACCGACCGGCCCGAGCATCAGCTGTTCCTCGAGGGCGCCGCCCCGGCGGCGCTCTCGCAGGCGATGATGCAGGCGTGGGGCGGATTCGCTCGCACGGGCGTTCCGACCTCGCCCCTGTTGCCGCCCTGGCCGGCCCACGACGCCGACGAGCGCCTGACGATGGTCTTCGACGAGACGTCGCGCGTCGCCTCCGACCCGTACGGCCCCCTGCGCCGCTTCTGGATCGACGCCCGCTCACCCGGTCGTGGCTAACCCCTCCACATCGATACCGCCGAGGGCGATGCCGCCGCGATCGGGGGCGTCGCAGCCCGTATCGGAGGAGTTGGCCACGCCCCGACAAGAGAAGCGGTTGACTTCCTAGCTAGTTAGATAGACAATCTAGTTATGCAGGCGAGGCAAGATGACGACGGGCCGTCGTCCGAGTGGCCCAGCGACTGGATGCGGGCGATTCTCGGCGTGCTGACGCTGCGCGCGCTCGAGCCGGGGCCGTCGTACGGGTACGCGATCATCGCCGACCTCGAAGCCAGCGGCATGGGCACGGTGAAAGGCGGCACCCTCTACCCGCTCCTGAGCCGTTACGAGCAGGCGGGGCTCGTCGCCGTCGACTGGCGACCGGGCGAGGCCGGTCCAGGACGGAAGTACTTCTCGTTGACCGGTCTCGGCCGCAGCGAGCTCGACCGGATGCGCGCCGAGTGGTCGCGCTTCACCACCACCAGTTCCGACTATCTGACCAGCACGCACGCGGCGAGAAGGGACACCCCATGAACGCGACGATGACCGACAAGACGTGGATCGACCTGTTCATCGTCGAGCTGCGCCCGCGCCGCGTCCCCGGCCCGGTGATCGGCGACGCGGTGGCGAGCGTGCGCGAACTGCTCGCCGACTCCGGGCAGAGCGCCGAGGAGTCGTTCGGGCCCGCACGCGAGTACGCCGCCGCACTCGATCTGCCCACGATGTCCCCCAAGCACGAGGCGCTGAAGACCGTCCTTCTTCCCGTCCTCGGGCTCTTCGCGTTCCTCGTGTTCACACACGCGAGCACCGCCTGGTTCGCCGGGACCGCAGTGTTGCTGTCGATTCCCCAAGCGCTCCTGCTGTCCGTTCCCGTGCTCCTGACGGTGCTGACCTCCTTCACGTTTGTCCTGCGAGCAGTATTCTGGCGACGCTGGCTGGCTGTCGTGCTCGTTTTGACCGCTGGCCTCGCCGGTGCGATTGCGGCGTTGATCGCCCCCTCGACCGAGACCGAGGCATCGTTGGTGTTGTCGCCGCTTCCGATACTGATCGTCACGATGTCGGTGCTGGTGGTCCTCTCGGTGATCGGCACCGTCACGACGCTTCGAAGTGGCGCCGGAGACGAGATCGTCGAGCCGTTGGCAGCTCAAGAACCCGAGGGAAAGCGGCGCGGGAGAAGGGCGTTCATTCTCGTCACGGACTGGCTCTTCCCCGTCCTCGCGGTGATCGTCTTCCTCATGACGTGGGGATTCACCCTCATGCGCCCCTGAAAGTCACTCACGCAGCCGGCATCGGCGGATCAGCCGGCGAGGGCCGCGCGGGCGAGGGCGAGGTGACGGCGGGTCATGTCGGCCGCATCGGCGTCGAGCCATTCGTGGCCGCCCCACTCGCTGCACAGGGTGCCCGTGAATCCGCTCTCGCGCAAGAGCGCGCCGAGCTCGCGGATCGGGGTCGACACGCGTCCGTCGGCATCGTCGAGGTCCCAGAACTTCAGGTGGTAAGCGCCGACGAGCGGCGCGATCTCGCGCAGGGATGCCGTCGGGGCGCGGCCGAACCGCACCAGCAGGTCCATGTACAGCGCGGTCAGCTCCGGCGGGACCCGCCCGGTGGCGAGGAAACCGCGCACCGCGTCGGGGGTCTCCGGGTCGAGCCACGCGTCGCGCAGGCGGGCGCGCAGGTCCTCCGGGAAGACCTCGCCTGCGGCATCCAGCCGGTCGAGGTAGGTGATCGGCAGCGTGGGCATCAGCATGCTGATGTCCACGAGCAGGCGCACACGCGGATCGTCGAGCTGCGCGATCGCCTCCACGGCGGGTGCGAGCTGCGGGGACAGCGGATCCTGCGGGCCCTGGATCTCCTCGTACAGCACGAGGTCGAGCTCGGCGAGAGTCGGCTGCAATCGGCGCAGCAGGTCGGGTCCGGCCTGACCGAGCGGCAGCCGCACGCCGTGCGCGCCCACGCGATGTGCGGCCCGCAGCTGCGGGAGCAGGAAATCCCACCGCTCGTCTTCGTCGCGGCGCGCGCCACCGGGGAGCCAGTCGTCGATCGCCGCGCCCACGATGCTCACCGTGCCGCCGGCGGCCTCGAGGTCCGCGCGCAGCGCATCGACCTCCGCCTCGCTCGGTGCGGGAAAAGATCGCCACAGCTGACCCGGTTCGAGCTCGATCACCCCGCAGACGCCGTCGCGTACGATGCCCACCGCGATCTCGGGCGCCGCGCGCTCGGCGCGCACGACCTCGGGGGTCCAGTTGAACGCGCTCGCTGAGAGGGTCCAACCGCGGGGAAGGGCGGGAGCGGTCATGCGGCCTCGCTTCCGACCTCGCGCGAGACGGTGGCGGATGCCGCGGCATCCACCACCAGCGCGGCCACCGCCCGGAAGGGCAGCACGAGCGGGCCGTCGCGGCCGGGCATGTACGGGATCGCGAGCCGAAACGCGACGTCGACGTCGCGGATGCCGGCCCGAAGCACGCGGTCGCCGACGAGGGCGACGCGGTCTTGCACGAACCACCAGCCGGGCTCGGCGCCCAGGTCGGCGACCGCGACGGTGCGCGCGCCCAGCCGCACGGCGACCGCTGCCGGCTCGCCGTCGATCCGGACGGTGACCTCGGTCAGACTCGCCAGCGGCAGCGACCGGATCCACGGCAGCGCCAGGCGCAGGACGAAACCGCCCGTCGTTGCGCTCAGTGCATCTTCGCGCAGCGCCCCCAGTGCCACTGTCGTTCCCCCTCGCCACTTACCCTTACAACATACACACTTTGGTCTGTTTCCGGTAGAAGTGGAGGGGCTGGCTACTGCGTCAGGAGGAGGCGACCTCGTTGCGCGGGTTGCCGCTGGCGAACCAACGCGGGAAGGTGACGTCGAAGAGCTGCTCACGGGCAAGCTCCGCGCCGCCGCGCAGCGGCTCGCGTGCGTCGTTGACCGAGCTCACGATCAGCAGATCGCGTGTGGCCAATGGCAACGACAGCTCGTACACCCGCTGGCGCACCTCCGCCAGGTACAGCTCGCCGGCCGAGGCCATGGCGCCGCCGACGACGATGATGCCGGGGTTGAACATGTTGACCAGTGCGGCGATCGACTCTCCGACCACCCGCGCGGAGCGCTGGACCAGAGAGATGGCCAGGGCATCGCCGTCGCTCGCCGAACGGGCGACCTGCTCCGGAGTGAGTTGCGCTCCGTCGGCGATGGCCTGCGCCAGGGAACCGGTGGCACCCTCGGCGATCGCCGCTTCCGCGTCGCGGACGAGCGCCCACCCGCCGGCGACGGCCTCCAGGCATCCGGTCTTGCCGCATCGGCACGGTGCGTCGGAGCCGCTGACGCGCACGTGACCGATGTCGCCGGCAGCCCCGTTCGCTCCGCGGTGCACGCGGCCCTGCGAGAGCAGCCCCGCGCCGACGCCCGATCCAACCTTCACATAGATCAGGTCGACCCGGTCGTCGGCACGTCTGGCCCGCTCGCCGAAGGCGAGCAGGTTCACATCGTTGTCGACCCACACCGGTGCGCCGAAGCGCTGCTCGAAGCGACGCCGGACGTCGAAGCCGTTCCACCCGGGCATGATCGGCGGCGCCACCGGACGGCCGTTCTCGAAGTCGACCGGGCCGGGAACGCCGACGGTGACCGTCCACACTGGTGAGTCGGAGTGTCGCTCGAGCAGCTCGTCGATCATCTCCATGACGGTGTCGAGCGTCTCGGCCGGGCCCCGTGAGATGTCCCACACCCGATGGACCTGATCGACCACGTCACCGTCGAGGGGTGCGATGCCGACATGGATGTGCAGCGCACCCAGCGCACAGACGAGGATGGCGCCCTGGTCGGTGCGGAACCGGAGCGTTCGCGGGGCGCGTCCCCCGGAGGACGGTCCGTAGTCGCCGTCGGCGAGGAAGCCCATCTGGATCGCCTGATCGATGCGCTGGGTGACGACGCCGCGTCCGAGCCCGGTGATGCGACCGATCTCCGGACGGGTGACGGCCTCGCCACGGCGCACGAGGTTGACGATGCGCAGCAGGCTCGTGACCTCGTCGGTCTGGGCGCCGAAGCGGAGGATCGATTCGGTGGCCATGATCGATTCTGACACAACTCACCGCCGCAAATGCGCATATAACCACCCTCAATAGTCCTTATGGTGATAACTTCCGTAAGCTTTCTACGTAAGTGCAAACGAAGGGGTGAGCCGGATGCCGCAGGGCGTGGGAGTCATCGGCGCGGGTCCGGGAGTCGCGGCCCTGCATCTGCCGACCCTCGCACGGCTGGCCGAGCGCTTTCAGGTCGTCCATGTCAGCGACGGCGGCAGCGGCCGGGCGGCTCCGCTGGCGGCCCGCACCGGGGCGGCGCACTCGACGGGCGTCGCGACGCTGCTGGCCGACCCCCGCGTCGAGGTCGTGGCGGTGTGCAGCTCTCCGCAGCACCACGCCGCGCAGGTGCTCGCCGCCGTCGCCGCCGGTGCCCGGGCGATCCTCTGCGAGAAGCCGCTCGCCCTCACCCGCGACGATGCGCAGGCCGTCGTGGAGGCCTGCCGTGCCGCCGGCACCGCCCTCCTCGTCGGCACGAACCACCTCTTCGACCCCGCCTGGTGCCGCGCGACGCGCCATCTCGTCGCCGAGGGCAGCCGCCTCACGACCGTGACGATCACCGCCGCACTGCCACCCAACGACCGTTACCACGCCGTCGTGACCGAGGGGGAACACGGGACACCCTCCGGAGCACGCGCCCGTCCCGACCTGAGCGATCCGCAGGCGGCGGCATCCCTCGTGAGGGGGCTGCTGATCGGGCTGGGCGTGCACGACCTGCCGATCGTCCGCGACCTCGCCCCGACGTTCGAGCGGGTGGTCTACGCGCGGCCCGTGGCGCCGGTCGGCTACGCCGTCGGGTTCATCGCCGGCGGAGTGCTCGTGCAGTTGGTCGCGGTCATGCTGCCGGGCGGCGCCGATGCGCTGTGGCGACTGACGGTCGGCACCGAGCGGGAGCAGCTCGACGTCGACTTCCGGCCGGCGTTCACGCACGACGGCAGCGCGTCGGTGAGCGTGCGCTCCGCCGACGGCTGCGTCGTCGAGTATCCGCGCGACGGCGGCGACGGCTACCTCGCCGAGTGGGAGGCGCTGGCGGCGATGATCGACGGGACCGCGCCGGTCGAGTACGACGAGATCCTCGCCGACGCCTGCTACGCGATCGAGCTCGCGGACGCCGCCGCGGCGGCCGTGCGCGGGGAGGCCGGCTCATGATCGGGGTCTGGACGACGCTGCCCGCCTATCGCGCCGTGGCCGCCGAGCTGCCGCTGAGCACGCGGTCGGCGGATTCGCCGGCCGGAGCCGTCGTCGTGGTCGGCGGCGGGGGCGGCTCCGACATCGCCGCCGCGGCGGCCGTCGTGCTCGTCGACCCGGTGCCGGGCGCCGCCCCGACGGTGCCGGATGGGCCGCCGGTCATCGTCGACCGCGTCTGGCTGCGCAGCGATGTCGCCGCGGCCGCGGGCATCTGTGACGCCGCGGTGTTCACGGCGGAGTGCGCCGCCGCCGCGGGCGAGCTCGCCGGCGTCGTGCGCGACGCGATCGGATGGCTGCGCCAGCTCGCGGACGCCCCGCTCACCCTGGAGAGCGTGCACGCCGTCGGCGGCAGCGCGATGGCGCTGCTGCGTGCGGGGGAGCGGCCGGCGACCCTGACGGTCAGGACGATCGCCGACCGGGCCGCTCGCCCCCGCCTGCGGGTGCTCGCCGCGGGGGCCTCGCGCACCGAGGTCGTCGTCGACGGGCAGGATGCCACCGTCGTCGTGACGACGCAGGGCGGGGCGCAGCGGATGCCGGTGCTCCCCGAGTCCCGCCAGCGCCTCGCGCTGCGCCGCGCGCTGGAAGCCGTCGCCTTGCGCGGGCAGGGCGACCCCGGCGATCTCGCCGAGTTGCGGCACGACGACCAGCTCTGCGCGCTCGTGCTCGACGAGCTGCACCGGCGTCCAGTCGAAGGCAGGCAGAAGCCGGGCTAGGGCTCTTGCAGACCGAGACCGCCTCTGCACGCCGAGACCCGGCATCCGGAGCGTGGGTCTCGGCGTGCAGCATCGCGCGCGGCGTAGGGTGGCGTCATGACGCACGACGAGACGGCGCCGGACGGCTTCTCCATCCGGGCACTGACGACGATCGGGCAGATCGAGGCGGCGTCGGCCCTCTTCAGCGACGTGTGGGGCGGTGACCGCACCGGGATGCCGGCGAACCTGCTGCGGGCTCTCGCCCACTCCGGCAACTACGTGGTGGGGCTGTTTACCGACGGCCGGATGGTGGGGGCCTCGGCCGCCTTCTTCGGCCCGCCGGGGGAGCGCTCGATGCACTCGCACATCACCGGCATCCTGCCCGAGCACCAGTCGCAGGGTCTTGGCCGTCTGCTCAAACAGCACCAGCGCGCCTGGGCGTTCGAGCGCGAGGTCGGTCGCATCACGTGGACGTTCGATCCCCTCGTCGCGCGCAACGCGCACTTCAACCTGCGGGTGCTCGGGGCGCGCGTCACCGAATACCTCGTCGACCACTACGGCCCCATGGACGACGGCGTCAACCGGGGCGACGAGACCGACCGCGTTCTCGTCTCGTGGGCGCTCGCCGCTCCCGCCGCGCCCCCCGCGGAGCGCGACATCGTCACGACGGTCGAGGTGCCGCCCGACATCGAGCGCATTCGCCAGACCTCGCCCGGTGAGGCGCTGGAGTGGCGCTACCGCGTGCGCGAGGCCCTGGTCGAACTGCTCGGCGACGGCTTCGTCGTGGGCGGCTTCGACGACACGCGGGGGTACCTGTTCGTGCGGGGGTAGCGCTGGGCGCGGTTTCCCGCGTCGTCAACTTCGGAGAATGTCGCGAACTTCGGAAGATTTCCGCAGGATGCTCCGAACTTCGTGACATTCTCCGAAGCTCGGGTCGGCCGACGACGAGCGGGAAGCCGACGGCCACTATGCTGACGGGATGCCCGACTACCGTGCCCACTTCGACTTCGACATCACCTTCGCAAACGGCGGGGGCCTCAGTGGCACGGGCTTTCGCCTCGACCTGCCGTCGGCGGAGGCGACCGACGCGGAGGTCGGGCGGTTGCTGATCCGGCACCTCGGCCTCACGCTCGTCGACGAGGTCCGGCTGAGCGGCCTGCGCGTCGCCGAGGAGCAGCATCGCGGCAGCCGCGGTGTGGGGACGGACTCGGTGGCCACGGATGCCGCCCGCATCGTCGACCTCAGCCACCGCATCCGCGCGGGCCTGGTCACCTACCCCGGCCTGCCGGCGCCGGTGATCACACCGCACCTCACCCGGGAGGATTCGCGCGGGAAGTATGCCCCGGGCACCGAGTTCGCGATGGACGTCATCACGATGATCGGCAACACCGGCACCTATCTCGACGCGCCGTTCCACCGCTACGCCGACGGGGCCGACCTCGCCGGGCTCGACCTGGAGACCCTCGTCGGGCTGCGCACCGAGGTCTTCCATCTGCAGGATGCCTGGACCCCCGAGCGCCGCGGCGTGGGGACGAACGCCCTCGCCGACCGCGACGTGCGCGGCGCGGCCGTGCTGCTGCACACCGGATGGGACCGCCACTTCGGCACGCCCTCGTATGGCCGTGGCGCACCTTTTCTCACCGCCGAGGGCGCGCAGTGGCTCATCGACGCCGGGGCCGTGCTCGTCGGCATCGACTCGGTCAACATCGACGACACCGAGTCCGGCGGCGAGCGCCCCGCCCACACGCTGTTGCTCGGCGCGGGGGTCCACGTCGTGGAGCACCTGACGAATCTCGGTGCCCTGCCGGCATCCGGCGCCCTGTTCACCGCGGCCCCGCCCGCCGTCGAGGGCTTCGGCACCTTCCCCGTGCGCGCGTTCGCGCAGGTGCCGTGATGGGTCTGCCGGCAGGAGCGATCGTCCCCCGCCGGGATGACGGGGAGAGGGTCGGCTGGATCGTTCCGGCAGGGGATGCTCGAGGGCGAGGGCGCCGAACCCGTGCGGGTGCGGTTCGTGGAAGTGTCTCCGGAGAGTATCGTCGTCAAGGCCGAGGACTACGGCGATGTGACGGGCGGGGCACGGCGGCTCGTGCTGCCGTGGCCGCTCCCGGCACGCCTGCGCCCGCCCCGGCCGGACGACCCGGACGGGCTCGCGCCGGCGCGATAGCGCTCTGACGTCCCGACCCCATCCCACGAAAGGCCACCCATGGACATCCTCTACACGGCAGAAGCCCTCGCGACCGGAGACGGTCGCAACGGTCACGTGCGTACGAGCGACGGCATCCTCGACACCGACGTCCGTGCGCCGAAGGAGCTGGGCGGCGCGGGCGGCGCGCCGAACCCTGAGCTGCTGTTCGCCGCCGGCTACGCCGCGTGCTTCCACGGCGCCCTGCAGGCGGTCGCCCGCGCGCAGAAGGTCGCGATCGAAGGGTCGAGCGTCGGGTCTCGCGTGGGCTTCGGATCCAACGGCCAGGGCGGATTCGGCCTCGCCGTCGCGCTCGAGGTCAACATCCCCGATCTCGACCCCGCTCTCGCCCAGCAGCTGGCCGACGCGGCGCATCAGAGGTGCCCGTACTCGAACGCGACGCGCGGCAACATCGAGGTCACCGTCGCGGTCGTCGACGACTGATTCCGCGAAATCGCGTCATCGTACGCGGGTGCGCGCGTCTCTCAGGTGAGGAAGACCCGAGAGGACGGATGCCATGCACGCGCTCATCGCGACGATCACCCGCTTCGTGCGGCGCCCCGCCCCGCGTCGGCGTAGCACCTACGTGGCGCAGCGCGACCTCGTGCTCATCCGCGGGACGCGATAGACCTCGCGCCCGCACCGGCTCCGGCGAGACGTGCGGCGCTGATACGGTACCCAGATGGGCTACACCGTCGACGACGCGCGCGACCGGATCGACATCGACGCGGTCTGGGGCGCACTGCGGGGTGCCTACTGGGGCAAGTGGCGCAGCCGCGACGACGTGGCCGCACAGATCGCAGGCGCCTGGCGGGTGATCGGCGCCTACGACGAGCGCAGCGGAGCTCAGGTCGGCTTCGCCCGCGCGGTCTCCGACGGGCTCGGCTTCGCCTATCTCGCCGACGTCATCGTGTTCGAGGGGCACCGCGGAGGTGGCCTCGGCAAGCGGATCGTCCGGGCGATGATCGACGAGGGCCCCGGTGCGCACTTCCGCTGGACGCTGTTCACGAGTGACGCGCACGGCCTCTACCGGCAGTTCGGGTTCACGGATCCCGACCCGATGGCCCTCGTCCGCCCGCCCGCCGAGCTCCCGGCGCATCCGACGCAGGTGCCGCCCGCGTGAGGGCTCCCGGGAACCTTGATCTGCGGACCGGGTCGTGGCGAACTCCTCCCATCCCGCCGGAGGTCGCCCGCCATCGGCTCTTCGGGGCCGATCTGGCGTCGAACTGGAGGAGTTGGCCGCACCGCCTCCCCGAACCATCCGGCGGCGTAGCCTGAGGGGAGGAGGACCTCATGCCGATCGCCCGTCCCGCCGCCCCGGTCACCCTCGAGGCCGTCGAGTTGCGCATTCTGCACCTGCCGCTCGTCAGTGCGTTCACGACCTCGTTCGGCACCGAGACGGTGCGCGAGGTCATCGTCGTGCGCGCCCGCACACCCGAGGGCGACGGGTGGGGCGAGATCGTCACGATGGCCGCGCCGCTGTACTCGTCGGAATACACGCAGGGGGCGTGGGATGTCGCACAGCGCTACCTCGTGCCCGCGTTGCTGGATGCCCGCACCCTCGCGCCGGAGCAGGTCGGCGCCGTTCTGGAGCCGTTCATCGGCCACCGCATGGTGAAGGCGGGGCTGGAGCTCGCGGTGCTCGACGCGGCGCTGCGGGCGGAGGGCCGGCCGCTCGGGGAGTACCTGGGCGCGGTCGTCGACCGGGTGCCGAGCGGGGTGTCGGTGGGCATCCAGCGCGACCCGGCGGCGCTCGTGGACACCGTCGCGGGATACCTCGACGAGGGCTACGTGCGCATCAAGATCAAGATCAAGCCCGGCCGCGACGTCGCCGACACCGCCGCCGTGCGGGACGCGTTCGGGGCGATCCCCCTGCAGGTCGACGCCAACTCCGCCTACACGCTCGCCGACGCCGACACGCTCGCCGAGCTCGATCGGTTCGATCTGCTGCTGATCGAGCAGCCGCTGCAGGAGGACGACATCGTCGACCACGCCACGCTCGCGGCGCGGCTTCGTACCCCGATCTGTCTCGACGAGTCGATCGTCTCGGCCAAGGCGGCCGCCGACGCGCTGGCGCTGGGGTCGGCATCCGTCGTCAACATCAAGGCGGGGCGCGTCGGGGGATATCTCGAGGCGGTGCGCGTGCACGACGTGTGCCGCGCCGCCGGGGTGCCGGTGTGGTGCGGCGGGATGCTCGAGACCGGCATCGGCCGCGCCGCCAACGCGGCCCTCGCTGCCCTGCCCGGGTTCACGTTGCCGGGCGACGTGTCGGCGTCGAGCCGGTTCTACGCCCGCGACATCGTGACCGACCCGATCGTCCTCGACGACGGCCACGTGCGCGTGCCGACCGGATCGGGCCTGGGCCTCGAGATCGACCCGGTCGCGCTCGACGACGCGACCGTCGCGCGCGTCGAGCTGCGCCGCTGAGCGGCGCGTCACCTCCCGCGGGTTCGGTCGCGGCGAAGTGTGGGTCGCCGCGTCGCACACCCACAGGATGCCGCGACCGAGCGAAGGGGGTCGGGGTTCGGTCGCGGCGAAGCGTGGGTATCGCGGCGCGCAACCCGCGTTTTGCCGCGACGGAATCGAGCCCGCGCGCGGATCAGCCCTCGGGCCGCGGCTCGGGGTCTTCGTACAGGGTCGTGGTGAGGTAGCGCTCGCCGGAGTCGGGCACGATGACCACGATCGTCTGCCCGGCGTGCTCGGGCCGGCGCGACAGCTCGAGCGCCGCCCACACGGCAGCGCCCGAGGAGAACCCGGCGAGGATCCCCTCGGTCGCGGCGAGCGCACGGGCGACGGCCACGGCATCGGGGAACTCGACGTCGAACACCTCGTCGATCACGTCGCGGTCGAGGATCGGGGGGATGAAGTTCGGGCCGATGCCCTGGATGCGGTGCCCGCCCGGCGCCCCGCCGGTCAGCAGCGGCGAGTCCTTGGGCTCGACGGCGACGACCTTCACGGACGGCTTGCGCTCCTTGAGGAAGCGGCCGACCCCCGTGATCGTCCCACCGGTGCCGACGCCCGCGACGAACACGTCGACGTCGCCCTCGGTGTCGGCCCAGATCTCCGGCCCGGTCGTGGCGACGTGGATGGCGGGGTTCGCCTCGTTCTCGAACTGCTTCGCGAGGATCGCCCCCGGGTGACCCTGCACGTACTCCTCGGCGACGCGCACCGCCTCGGTCATGCCCTTGTACGGGTCGGTGAGCACGAGCTCGGCGCCGAGCGCCTTCAGGATCGCGCGGCGCTCCTTCGACATGGATGCCGGCATCGTCAGCACCACGCGGTAGCCGCGCGCCGCCCCGACCAGGGCCAGGCCGATGCCGGTGTTCCCGCTCGTGGACTCCACGATCGTGCCGCCGGGCGCGAGCTGGCCCGACCGCTCGGCCGCGTCGATGAGGGCGACCGCGAGGCGGTCCTTCACGCTCGAACCCGGGTTGTAGAACTCGAGCTTCGCGTAGACGGTCGCGCCGCCGTCGTTGATGCGGTTGAGGCGTACCAGCGGCGTTCCGCCGAAGGCTGAGGTGATGTCGTCGTGTCGGGTCACCCCGCGAGCCTAGCCGGGTGCGGGCCATCCGAGCCGCTTCCGCTCGACTCCGGGCGAAACAAAGCCGTCCGGGCGAGACGAAAGCGCTCGGCAGACGCGCCGGTGCTTACGGCTCCGCGCCGACGGCGGCGGGGCGCTCGGGGTGGTTGGACCACTGGCTCCACGAACCGGGGTAGAGCGTGGCGGGGATGCCCGCGATCTGAAGCGCCGCGATCTCGTGCGCCGCCGTGACGCCGGACCCGCAGTAGACCCCGACGCCCCCAGCACCCGTGACCCCGAGCGCGGCGAACCGCGCCGCCAGCTCGTCGGCGGTGAGGAACCGGCCATCCGGCCCGACGTTCTCGGTCGTCGGCGCGTTCACGGCGCCCGGGATGTGGCCCGCACGCGGGTCGACCGGCTCGCTCTCACCGCGGTAGCGCTCGCCGGCGCGGGCGTCGATGAGCACGCCGGCATCGGGGAAGGCCGCCGCCTCGTCGATCGTCAGGGTCGGCAGTGCGCCGCCGGTGAGGACGACATCGCCCGGTGCGGGCGTGACGTCGCCGGTGTCGAGGGGCAGGCCCGCGGCGATCCAGCCGCGGTATCCGCCGTCGAGGATGCGCACGTCGGCGACGCCCGCGGCACGCAGCAGCCACCACGCACGCCCCGCCGACAGGCTCTTCAGGTTGTCGTAGACGACGACCGACTGCCCCTCGTGAATGCCCCACCGCCGCGCGGAAGCCTGCAGGGCGTCGATCGAGGGCAGCGGATGCCGCCCGTCGGTCGGCTCGCCGTGTGCGGCCAGTTCGTGGTCGAGGTCGACGTACACGGCCCCGGGAATGTGCCCCTCCAG
The DNA here is from genome assembly GCA_047606715.1 of Microbacterium sp. Taxonomy (GTDB): domain Bacteria; phylum Actinomycetota; class Actinomycetes; order Actinomycetales; family Microbacteriaceae; genus Microbacterium. The sequence continues at coordinate 14,455 of JASGEE010000153.1, read as the reverse complement.
GTATTCCGGCCGACCGTCGGGCCGGTCGAGCCGCCACCGCACATCGAGCACGACGGGCGGGTGAGCGCTCGCGAGCTCGCGCGCCAGCGCATCCGGTTCGATGACGACGCCGCGGCCCGGTTCGCGCTCATACGGCAGCCGCTCACCGGCCTCGATCGCGATGTCGAGGTGATTGCCGGCCGGGGGCAGCGGGCAGATCGCGAAGTCGGAGTAGGCGCAGTTCTTGTTGCGCGCCCGGTTGAAGTCGAGCACGAGCTCCTCGCCGGTGGGCCGATCGATGATGAGCTCGCGCACGGCGGGGGTCGTCGTCACCCCGCTCGTCGCGTCGCGGAACAGCAGCACGATCGCGTCGGGGTTTCCCGGCGCCGGAGTGGCGGTGAGGGTGAACTCCCGCCCGTCCAGGGCGAAACTCACCCGACCGGGCGAGACGACGTCGCGGCCCAGGGGCTCGGCGAACGACTCGACGTGGACCTGCTCGTCGCCCGGGTGCCAGCGGGCGTCGACGACCCAGCGCCGGTCGGGCCGGTAGGCGGGCGTGCCGCGGAAGTTCTTCAGCTCGGGGCGTTGCGGATCGCGCGGACGCACGATGTCCAAGCCGTTCTGGTGGAACAGCTCGATGCGGATGCGTCCGGCGGTGTAGCTGCGACCGCGCCCGGGTGCCACCGGCCCGAACGAGCCCGGGCCGCGCAGGATCTCGTCGCCGTCGGTGAGCTCCTCACCGTCGGCGAGGTCGATGCGCACGCCGTTGGGGCCGCTGCTCCACAGGCCCGGGATGCCGTCGATGGCGACCGGGGTGGCGTCGAGGTAGGTGATCGAGGTGATCGAGAGGATCGACTTCTCCCCGCCGAGCTCGGCGTCGTGCTCGGCGCGGTAGGCGTTCCACTGTGCGGTGAAGGTGTCGGTCATGATGCGCTCCCAGGAGTCCAGCCCAGCGGCTTTGCGACGAGCTCTGCGATGTTTTCGATCAGCTCCAGGTTCTCACGATGACTGAAGCCGGGGGGCAGGAAGATGCCCAGCTCGTCGGCGGCGTGCACCGCGACATCCGATCGCAGATACTCCACGATCTCGGCGGGCTCTCCGACGACGACGGGTGATTGCAGCCCGGGCGCCCGCACGGCGCCCGCCACGCGCGAGGGGATCGTCGTCGCGCGGCGTCCGGTGTCGTGCGGCAGCGCGCCAGCCGGTCGCGAAGCGGCCGCACCCTCGGTGTCGCGCAGATCGCGGTAGGCCTCGTAGAGGCGGCGCTGCGCGTCGTTGACGAACGGGAAGAAGAGCCGGAAGGCGGTGACCCGGGGGTCGCGGTCGGTTCTCGTCCAGGCGGCGCGGTGCGCGTCGATCTGTGCACGCTGGCCGCCCTCGAAGCCGAGCCCGACGTCGGGGCCGATCGCCGACAGCTGCAGGTCGAGGCCCTGGCGGGCCGCCAGCTCGGCGCTCTCGATGCCGCCCGGGCCGTACCAGACGCGGTCGCGCAGCCCCGGAACGAACGGCCGCGCGTAGTACGGCGTGCCCTTGCCCGCGGCGGCCTCCCCGCGCGGGCCGGAGAACCGACCGTCGGCGGGGTCGGCCGCCTCGGCGGGTCCGCCGGGTGCCGCGTAGCCCAGCACGTCACCGCCGAGAGCGTCGAGCAGACGCTCGACCTTCTCGGCCGCCACGACCTTGTGGGGGCGTGCGTCGTCGTAGCCGAAGACGCGCTCGAAACCGGGCAGCCCGGTGGCGATGCCCAGTTCGAGCCGGCCCCCGATGAGCAGGTCGACGGTCGCCGCGTCTTCCGCGATGCGGATCGGCTGCTCGTAGCCGACCGGGATGATCGCGGTGCCCAGGTGGATCCGCTCGGTGTGCTGGCCCGCCGCAGCGATGAGCGTCAGCGGCGAGGAGAGGTAGTTGTCGAAGTGTCGGTTGCGCACCCACCCGCGCTGGTAGCCGAGCCGCTCGCCCTGCACGAACAGGTCGATCGCCTCGCGGTGGCCCTGAGCGGAGCCGCCGGGCGCGTTCGGCGAGTAGGAGCCGTTCGTCAGGAACGAGAGCGAGAAGCCGGTTCGCGGATCTCTGCGTTCGGACGGCTCCAGCAGCGTGACGGGTTGGTTCGGCATGGCGATTCCTTATCGGGACGGGGTCGGTGCGAGTTCGAGGATCTCATCGATGCGGCGAGCGCCGGGGCCCTCGCCGAGAGCCGCGGAGCGGCCGAGGAGCCGCTGCACGGCCTCGTTGAGCGGGGCGGGGATGCCCAGGCGCCGGGCGAGCAGCACGATCTCGCCGTTGAGGTAGTCGACCTCGCTCGGGGTGCCCTTGGCGAAGTTCTGCCAGGTCGACCCGTGGAAGGCGGGGCGCTCGGCGGTGGGTGCGGCGGGCGGGCGGCCGCCGAAGGCCTGAGCGATGTCGACGTCGGCGGGTACGTCGAGGTCGAACCCCGCGGCGGTGAGCACGGCACGCGCTTCGGCCACGAGCGCGTCGGAGAGCGCCCGGCGCTGGTCGTCGTCTCCGGCGAGCACCGAGACGGCGTTGAGGATGTTGTGGAGGAGCTTCTCGTGCTTGCGGCGGGTGATGTCCTCGCGCACCCGGACGACGTACCCCGCCTTCTCGAGGTCGCCCGCGACGCCGGCGACCAGTTCGGCATCGGCCGCCTGCCGCCCGTCGAGCGCACCGACCTGAAAATACCCGGTTCCGGTGCCGGCGTAGGGGATCACGACACCCGGCTCCAGGTACCCCGACGGCACGATGGTGGCGACCGAGACGACGCGGGCGAACCGGCGGAGCGCGATCTGTTCGGCGGCGACGCCGTTCTGCAGCACGACGATGGGCAGATCGGCGGCCACGCCCAGCGGGTCGTCGGCCAGCGGCAGCCACGCCCAGCCGGCGATGATCCCCTCGGCATCCTGCGACTTCACCGCCAGCACGAGCACGTCGCCTCGGCGCAGGCCGATCTCGGCAGCGTCGGCGGCCACCGCGATCGACACGTGCTCGTCTCCCGAGGCCTTGCGCAGCACGAGCGGCCCGCGGCGGAGGGCGTCGAGTTGGCGGCCGCGCGCGACGAGCACGGTGTCGATGCCGGCCGCCGTCAGCTGCGCGGCGAGGTGGGCGCCGATGGCTCCGGCGCCGATGACGACGTATCTGGTCATGGTGTCTCCTTCTCGGACGTCACCGGCGAGCCCGGCGAGTCCGGTGAGCCCGGGCGGCGACCGGGGATGGCCTCGAGCAGGCGTCGGGTCTGAAGCGCCGTGGGATGGTCGAACACGTCGGCGACGCGGCCGTGCTCGACGACGCGGCCCGCGGCGACGACGGCGACCTCGTCGGCGATCTGGCGCACGACCGCGAGATCGTGCGTGATGAAGGCGTAGGTGAGCCCGAACTCCACCTGCAGGTCGACGAGCAACTGCAGGATCTGCGCCTGCACCGACACGTCCAGTGCCGAGACCGGCTCATCGAGCACGAGCAGGTCGGGGCGCAGCACGAGCCCGCGCGCGATCGCCACCCGCTGCCGCTGGCCGCCGGACAGCTCGCTCGGCCGGCGCCGCGCGTAGTCGCGGGGGAGGGCGACGGCATCCAGCGCCTCCTCGACCAGGCGGCTGAGCGTCGGGCGGTCGGGGCGGCGGTAGTTCACCAGGGGCTCGGCGATCGTGTCGAAGACGCTGAAGCGCGGATCGAGCGAGGTGTACGGGTTCTGGTAGACGAACTGCACGTGGTCGCGGTAGGAGCGCAGCGCCCGGCGGCCGCGGTGCGGAACGTGCGCGCCGTGCACCGTGATCTCTCCGTCGTCGGGTCGTTCCAGCCCGACGAGCAGGCGGGCGAGGGTCGACTTGCCCGACCCCGACTCGCCGACGATCCCGAGGGTGCTGCCGGGGGCGATCGACAGCGAGATGCCGTCGACGGCTTGGATGCGGTGCCCGCCGCGGCGGAACGCCTTGCGCACCTCGGTCACCGCCACGATCGGCGCACCGCCGGTGCTCTTGGCTTCGGCCAGCCGGGCGACGCCGGGGGACGGCGCGAGCTTCGCGGAGGCGAACGAGGGAGCCACCTCCAGCAGTCGGCGGGTGTATTCGTGCTGCGGGTTCGCGACGAGGGCGGATGCCGCCCCCTGCTCCACGATGCGTCCGCCCTTGAGCACGACGATGCGGTCGGCGCGTTCGACGGCGACACCGAGGTCGTGCGTGATGAACAGCACGGCGGTGCCGTGGTCGGCGCGCAGCGTGTCGAAGCGGTCGAGCACGGCCCGCTGCACCGTGACGTCGAGGCCGCTGGTGGGTTCGTCGGCGACGATGAGCTGGGGGTCGCTGGCGAACGCCATCGCCAGCAGCACGCGCTGCTGCTGGCCGCCGGAGAGCTCGTGCGGGTACTGCTTCAGTCGCAGCGCGGGCCGGTCGATGCCGACGTCGGCCAGCAGGGCGATCAGGCGGTCACGCGCTTCGTGGGGCCGGGCGATGCCGTGCAGCACGAGGTGTTCGATGCCCTGCGAGCCGATCGTGCGCACGGGGTTGAGCGAGACGCCGGGGTCTTGCGGCACGAGCGCCGCCGACGTGCCGCGCACCTGACGCCAGGCCGGGTCGCGCCAGGTGCTCATCGCGACGCCGCCGAGTTCGAGTCGGTCGAAACGGGCGGTCGCGTTGGGGGCGAGCAGACCCAGCGCCGCCATGCCGAGCGTCGTCTTGCCCGACCCCGATTCGCCGACGAGGGCGACGACCTCGCCGGCGGCGACGGTCAGCGACACCGGCTCGAGCGCGGTCTGCACTCCCGTGCCGGCGGTGCGGTAGTCCACGGTGAGGCTCTCGATGACCAGTGCCGGACGGGTGTGTGCGCGATCGGTGGCGTCGGGGTCGGCATCCGTCAGCTGTGGAGAGGGGGCGTTCACCGGATGACCTCCTGCTCGGGGTCCAGGGCGCGGCTGATGCGGTTGGCGGCGAGCACCGTGAAGACGATCACCAGGCCGGGGCCGACGGTGAGCCACCACGCCGTGGTCATGAAGTTGCGGCCCGTGGAGATGAGCGAGCCCCATTCCGGGGTCGGCGGCTGCGCGCCGTATCCGAGGAAGCTCAGCGCCGAGATCGCGAGGATCGACGTGCCGAACTCGAGGGCGGCCAGGGTCAGGACGCTGCCGGCGGAGTTGGGCAGCACGTGCCGCCGCAGCACCGTGAACCAGCCCGAGCCCGCCAGCCGCGCCGCCTCGATGTAGCGCGCGCCGACGACGCGGACGACCTCGGCGCGCATGAGGCGCGCGAAGACGGCGACCGATCCGACGCCGACCGCGATCGCGACGTTGATCGTGCCGAACCCGAGCGCCGTGACGACCGCCATCGACAGCAGCAGCCCCGGAATCGCCAGCAGCACGTCGACGAAGCGCATGACGATGGAGTCGAAGATCCCGCCGACCGCCCCGGAGAGCAGTCCGATGAGCGACCCGACGACGAGGGCGAGCACCGTCGCGATGGCCGAGCCCTGCAGTGAGAGCCCGGCACCGTGGATGACGCGCGAGAGCATGTCGCGTCCGATGTTGTCGGTGCCCAGTGGATGCGCCCAGCTCGGCGCCTGCAGGGCGGCCGCCGGGTCGGTCTGCAGCGGATCGACCGAGGTCAGCAGGGTCGGGAAGAACGCCGCCGTCAGCACCAGAGCGAGCCACGCGATCGCCACGATGATGCCCACGCGGGTTCCGCTGCGCGCATGCCACAGCCGGGGTGCGCCGATGCGGCGACCGAGGACGAGGGAGGAGATGCCTGTAGCCATGACGCCTGCTAGGAGAGACCGGGGCGCCGGATGCGCGGATCGAGCACGGTGTAGAGGAAGTCGACGAGGAGCGAGGTGACGACGAAGATGAGCGCGGCGAAGACGACGACGAACTGCACGATCGGGATGTCCTGGTTCGTCACGGCGTTCTCGGTCAGCCGGCCCAGGCCCGAGCGTCCGAAGACGCTCTCGGCGATGATCGAGCCGCCGAGCAGGTTGCCGAAGATGATCGCGAGCATTGTGAGCGCCGGGATGACCGCGTTGCGCATCACGTGGCGGCGCAGCAGCCCGGGGCGGCTCAGCCCCTTCGCTTCGGCGACCTGCACGAAGGGGGCCCGCCACGTCGTGAGCAGCGATTTGGTGAGGATCTGGGCGATGATCGCCCCGACCGGCAGCGCGAGCGTGATCGCCGGCAGCACGATCGACGCGGTCGTCTGCTCACCTGTGGAGGGGAACCAGCGCAACTGGAACGCGAACACCTGGATGAGCACGAGGGCGACCCAGAAGCCCGGCAGCGACAGCACGACCGGGGGGATCGACTGGAGCGCTTGGCGCAGCCACCCCCGACGGGTGCTGGAGGCGACGACGGCCACCAGGACGCCGAACACGAGCGCGAGCGGCAGCGCGACGAGCACGAGCGTGACGGTCGACGGCAGGGCTTGCGCGACGAGATCGCCGACGGGCTGATCCTTCTGGATCGAGACGCCGAAATCGCCCGTGAGGAACCCGCCGAGGCGATCGAAGTACTGGACGAGGATCGGTCGATCGAGGCCGAGCGTGGCGCGCAGCGCGGCCAGCTCGGCCTCGTCGAGGGTGCCGCCGGTGCCCCCGGCGGACAGCCGCAGCACGGCCGCGTCGCTCGGGAGCACCTGCAGGATGATGAAGCTCAGGGTGAACGCCGCCCACAGCACGAACACGGACTGGGCGATGCGCGTGAGCCAGTAGCGCAGCACTGCGGGCATCGTGTTCCTTTCCGTCGTCTTCTCGTGCGGTGGGCGGCGTGCGGTGTTACTCCGCCGACACCCAGACGTCGTAGAACTTCAGCTTCGTCTCGCTGTCGAGGGTCAGACCGTGGCCGAACTGCTCGTTGATCGCGTACGTCCACGCGCGGTCGAGCAGCGGCACGGCCCAGGCGCGCTCGATGAGCCACTCCTGCACCTGGGCGCTCGCCTCGGCGCGCTCGGTCGGGTCGATCGCCGACTCCTGGGCCAGCAGCAGCTCGTCCAGCTCCGGGTCGTCGGCGCGGGCGTAGCCCTGGGAGGTGGCCTCGGAGTTCCAGATCGCGTTGAGGATCGACGGGTCGGCGCGGGTCATCTGCCACTTGTACGCGTCATAGCCTTCGTTGCCCTCGAGGGCGAGCGTGGCGTTGAGGGCGGCGGAGTCGAGCGTCTGGATGTCGAAGTGGATGCCGACGGCATCCAGCTGAGCCTGCAGCAGCTCCGCGCCCGCCCAGCCGCTCGGCGTGATGAGCTTGATGTCCAGATCCACGCCGTCCTTCTCGCGGATGCCGTCGCCGTCGCTGTCGATCCAGCCGGCGTCGTCGAGGAGCTGGTTCGCCTTGTCCTCATCGTGACCGAGCAGGCTCGACTGGTCGGAGAACCCGGGCGTCGTCGAGCCGAGGATCGACTGGGGCAGGCCCCACGACGTTCCGAACACGGTGTCGATGAACTGCTGCGGGTCGACCGCGTACTTGATGGCCTGTCGCACCGCCTCGTCCTGTGCGAACGGGCTCTCCCAGTTGAAGATGATCGTCTCCGTCAGGCCGGGGATGCGGGCGGGGAGGAGCGTCACGCCGGAAGACGTGAGGTTCGCCTCGTCCTGGAAGGCGATGTTCGATGCCGAGTCGACCTCGCCGGTCTGCACCTGGCCGGCACGCACGCTCGACTCGGTCGTGATGACGAACCGCAGCTCGTCGACATAGGCACGACCGGTGTGCGCGGCCAGCGGGGATGCGGTGTCGTAGTCGTCGCGGGCCGTCAGCACGATCTCGGAGTCGCCCTGGAAGCTCGTCACCTCGAAGGGGCCGGATCCGGCGTAGTCGCCCGTCGCGAGCGTGCCGAGCAGGGCCGTGCGGCCCTCCGCCGTGCCGTCGTACTCGAGGCTCGCGGGTGAGATGAGGCCGAACCACGCGCCGGCGAGCGCCTGCAGGAAGGCCGCCGCGGGCTGGTCGAAGTCGAACTGCACCGTGTATTCGTCCACGACGGTCGTGCCGACGTAGCCGTTCAGCAGCGGGCCGGCGCCGGTGGCCAGGCCGTCGGCGCGCACCTCGGAGATGAAGTCGAAGTTCGCCTTGACGGCTTCGGCGTCGATCGGGGTGCCGTCGGCGAAGGTCTGCCCCTCCTTGAGGGTGAAGGTGTACGTCTGCGCGTCGTCGGAGATCACCCAGCTCTCGGCGAGCCAGGGCACGATCTCACCGGTGTCGGGATCTTGGTCGACGAGCGAGTCGACGGTCTGGCGGGCGATGTTCAGGGCGACGTGGAAGATCTGCGTCGGTGCGTAGATGCTCGTGACGGCGGCCTCGAAGGCGTGCGTGTAGACGCCGCCGGTCTGGACCTCGGCGGTGGCATCGGAGGACGCGCCGGTGTCGGCGGTCCCCGCGCACCCGGACAGACCGAGTGCGGCGACGAGGGCCAGCGCGACGAGCGTGCGGGCTCGGAACGTGGACATGTGGATACCTCTTTGGTTGCGGAACGCTGCTGCGGCGCTCGTGGTGGGGAAGGTATCCAGGCTGGACCGTGACCGGGTTCGACGCCATTCACACCGTCACAGAGCGAAACAGCCCGCCGCTGAATCCCCTCGGTAAGATCGGGCCATGGCCACCCCTCCCAACCAGCCCCCCGTTCCGCCGCAGCCGCCGTACGCCGCGGCCCAGCCCGTGCCGCCGATGAGCCCGGCCGACGAGAAGATGTGGGCGACGCTCGTGCACGTTGGCGGCATCGTCCTGGGCGTCCTGTCACCGCTGGTCGGCTACCTCGTGCTGCGTGATCGTGGCCCGTTCGTGCGTCAGCACACCGCGGCGGCGCTGAACTTCCAGCTGACGATCCTGATCGCCGATCTCGTCGGGGCGCTCCTGGTCTTCGTCGGGGTGGGCGTTCTCTTGATCTTCGCCATTTCCGTCGTCGCCCTCGTGTTCTCGATCATCGCCGCTGTCAAGGCCAACAGGGGCGAGTGGTACACCTACCCGCTGTCGATCAGGTTCGTGTCCTGATCTGCGCGCTCTGACCTGGGTGGGACCACCGTCGGGCCCCGTGGTGCGCGCTCCCGCGTAGCGCCCCGGAGCCCCCGATAGACTTGACGGATGCCGCTGTGAGTTCGCGGCATCCGTTCTCTCGCCCTCGCGAGTCACACGACCATTGGAGCCACCCGTGGCCGAGCAGTCCCGTCTCGACAAAGTCATCGCCCTCGCCCGCCACCGCGGGTTCGTCTTCCAGGCCGGTGAGATCTACGGCGGATCGCGCTCGGCGTGGGACTACGGGCCCCTCGGCACGGAGCTGAAGGAGAACATCCGCCGGCAGTGGTGGCAGACGTTCGTCCGCGGCCGCGGCGACATGGTCGGGCTCGACTCGTCGGTCATCCTGCCGAAGCGCGTGTGGGAGGCATCCGGTCACGTCGCGACCTTCACCGACCCGCTCGTGGAGTGCCTGCAGTGCCACAAGCGGTTCCGTGAGGACCATTTGGTCGAGGACTTCGAGGAGCGCAAGGGCCGCGCCGCCGAGAACGGCCTCGCCGACATCCCGTGCCCGAACTGCGGCACGAAGGGCCAGTACACCGAGCCCAAGGCCTTCTCCGGTCTCATCAAGACCTACCTCGGCGTTCTCGACGACGAGTCGGCGCTCTACTACCTGCGCCCCGAGACCGCGCAGGGCATCTTCGTGAACTTCTCGAACGTGCTGACGGCTTCGCGCAAGAAGCCGCCGTTCGGCATCGGCCAGGTGGGCAAGTCGTTCCGCAACGAGATCACGCCGGGCAACTTCATCTTCCGCACGCGCGAGTTCGAGCAGATGGAGATCGAGTTCTTCACCCCGCCCGCCGAGGCGCAGGAGTGGTTCGATCACTGGGTGGATGCCTGCTGGAACTGGTTCACCGACCTCGGCATCGATCCCGAGAACATGCGGCAGTTCGACGTTCCCGATGGCGAGCGCGCGCACTACTCCGCGCGCACGATCGATGTCGAGTACCGCTTCGGCTTCCCCGGCAAGGAGTGGGGCGAGCTCATGGGCGTCGCCAACCGCACCGACTTCGACCTGTCCAGCCACACCGAGGCATCCGGGCAGAGCCTGACGTACTTCGATCAGGCATCTGGCGAGCGCTACACGCCCTACGTGATCGAGCCGGCGTTCGGGCTGACGCGGTCGATGATGGCGTTCCTCGTCGATGCGTATCGCGAGGAGGAGGTGCCCAAGGCCGCCGGTGGTACCGATACCCGCACGGTGCTGGGCCTGGATCCGCGCCTCGCGCCGGTGAAGGCGGCGGTGCTGCCGCTCTCGCGCAACGAGCGTCTTTCGCCCCTCGCACGCCGCGTCGCCGACGACCTGCGCGCGCAGGGCTGGAACGTCGACTTCGACGATGCCGGCGCGATCGGCCGCCGCTACCGCCGCCAGGACGAGATCGGCACGCCGCTGTGCGTCACGGTCGACTTCGACTCGCTCGACGACGATGCCGTCACGGTGCGCGATCGCGACACGATGGCGCAGGAGCGCGTGCCGCTCTCGGGCCTCGTCGGGCTCCTCGCCGAGCGCCTGCGCGGGGCGTGAGCCCGGCGCAGGCGCTCGCGCCTTCGTCCCGCGGCATCCGCTCGCCCCTTTGTCCGGCGCATCCGCTCGCCCCCTTTGTCCGGCGCATATCGTGGTTACGCCGGTTTATAGCCGTGGTTTGCGCCGGATGACGATCGTGCGGGCGTGCCCATCCGGCGCACATCGTGGCTTTCGGGCCGCATGAGCACGATTCGCGTCGGGTGAACGGGGGAGGGGATGCCGGGCGCGTCAGCCCTTCGGGGTGGCGACGGATGCCGCACCCGTCGCGGCGGTGCCCGCGGCATCCCCCGTCGCCGGCGCGCTCTGCGCGAACCGCTGCAGCAGCGCGGTCAGATCCAGGCCCGTGAGACCCTTGACCACCTCGGTGCCCTCGCCGAGCACTCGGCCGACGGTCTTGGTGACCTCCGACGCGCCGTCGGTCGAGACGACCGTGAGCGTGTCGATCGCGGCGATGGGCTCGGCGGCGGCGCGCACGATGTCGGGCAGGCGCGAGATGATCTCCTGCGCGAGGGCGGCCTCGCCGTACTTCTTCAACGCCTCGGCCTTGGCGTCGGTCGCGGCCGCTTCGGCCAGACCCTCCGCCTGGATCGCCGCGGCACGCGCCTCGCCGTCGGCGCGCACACCGGCCGCCAGGGCGACCTGCCGGTCGCGGTCGGCCTCACCCGACAGGCGCACGGCGGTCGCTGCGGCCTCGGCATCCTGGACGGCTGCGACCTTGTTCGCTTCGGCGATCTTGGTGCGCTTGAAGGCATCGGCCTCGGTCGCGGCGTTGGCCGCATCGCGCTGGGCGGTCGCGCGCTGCACCTCGGCGTAGGCCTGCGCCTCGGCGGGCTTGCGCACCTCGATGTCGAGCCGCTCCTGCGTCACGTTCGCCTGCTCCGAGAGGGCGTCGCGCTCGAGCAGGGCGACGGCCTTGTCCTGCTCGGCCTTGGCGAGCTGACCCGAGGCCTCGGCCTCGGCGTTGGCGCGGTCGGTCTCGGCCTTGATCGAGGCCTGCCGCAGCGACAGCGCCTTCTGCCGCTCCGCGATCTGCTCGTTCGCCTCGATGCGGGCGAACTCTGCGGCGCGGGCGGCCTCGGCCTCGCTGACCTCGGCGACCTGGCGGGCGCGGGCCGCCTCGGCGCGTCCGAGGTTGGCGAGGTAATCGCTGCCCGGCGTGGAGATGTCGCTGATGTTCAGCAGATCCACCTGCAGGCCCTGCTCGACGAGGTCGGCCTTGGTCTCGGCCACGACCCGGTCGGACAGGCTCTTGCGGTCGGAGATGATCTGCTCGATCGTCATGTCGCCGACGATGGAGCGCAGCGACCCTTCCAGCGATTCGCGGATGATGTCGGTCAGGGCCTCCTGCTGGGAGAGGAAGCGCTGCGCGGCGCGGCGCACGCCCTCTTCCGTGCCGGAGACCTTGAAGTTGATGGATGCCTTGATGGCGATCTTGATGCGGTTCTTGTCGACGCCCTCGACGGTGATGGCGATCTGGCGCTGTTCCAGCGAGATCGGGAACCCCTGCTGCAGCACGGGCCACACGAACGTGCGCCCGCCGATGACGACGCGCTGCGAACCGGTGTCGCCGGGCTGGGGCCGGCCCGCGCCGCGCCCGACGATCACGAGCGCCTGGTTCGGCGGCACACGGCGGATGCGGCGGGCGATGAAGATCAGCAGCGCCAGGACGGCGACGACGAGCGCCAAGATGGAGGCGACCTGGACGAGAAGGGGGTCCATGGCGAGGGCCTTTCTGTGGGGGAGGTTCGTGCCGGCTACTCGGCGACGACTTTGACGCGGGTGCCGGTGTGCTCGATGACGCGGATGCGCACCCCCGCGGCGATGGCCTCGTCGGAGTAGGCGAGGCGGCGCTCGATCTCACCGGGACCGTCGAGGCTGACCTCGCCGCCGGCGGGGGAGATGGGGGAGGTCGACACGCCCGTGAGCCCGACCGCGTTCGCCGGCACCCCGTCGGACGAGGCGGAGAGGCGTTTGATGACGTACAGGGCGGCGAGGTAGGCCGCGACGGCACCGATCGCCGCCGCGACGTAGGCCCAGATCGGGTCGAGTCCGGCTTGCCCGGTGAGCACGCCCGCCGCGCCGAAGACGACGCCGGCGATGCCGAGCGAGGTGCCCGAGATGGCGCCGTCGCCGATCTCGAAGTGGTCGAAGATGTCGCCGACCAGCAGAGAGATCAGCAGCAGCACGAGTCCGATGCCGCCGACGATGAGGAACGGTGTCATCTGTGACTCTCTTCGCTTCGGGGGTGTCTCCACCCTATCGGCCCGCTATGAGCCACCGCGAGAAACGGAGATGTCGCGAGATGCGGATGGTTTCGGCCGGCGGCATCCGTTTTTCACGACTTTTCCGTTTTTCGCAACGGGGGTGGCGGGGCGGATGCCGCGACCGGCGGCGCGGCGCGGTGATGCGGGGCGGCGCGGTGATCAGGCCCGGTGCGTCCCGTGGATGATCGCGCGGCCGAGGGTGTGGAAGGCGAGGTGGAACGAGACGGCCGCGGGAGAGGCGTCGGCATCCACACGCCCAGGGTCGGCACGTCGACGGCGTGCACGACGAAGTAGTAGCGGTGCGGGCGGTCGCCCTCGGGTGGCGCGGCGCCGAAGTAGCCGGCGTCACCGGAGTCGACGCGCACGTGGAAAGCCCCGGCGGGCAGGGGTGCCGCGGCGGCGCCGGCCGGCAGCTCGCGCAGGTCTGCGGGCAGGTCGACGAGCACCCAGTGCCACCATCCGCTCGGGGTCGGCGCGTCGGGGTCGAAGCACGTCACGACGAACGACCGGGTGCCCTCGGGCACGTCGCTCCACGCCAGGTGCGGCGACGTGTTGCCGCCCGCGGCGATCTGCGCGAGCTGCAGCGGCGCGCCGTCGACGATGTCGGTGCTGGTCGCCGCGAACGACGGCACGGCCGGGAGCATCGCGTACGGATCGGGGGCGACAGGACGGTCGAGATCAGTCATGACCGCACCTTACGCCTTGCCGAACGGCGATGCCGGCCGTCGGTCGTGCCAGAAGCAGGCCGAGACGGTGTTCGGAGGTGTCCCGGGCCGGTCGCGGTGCAGTTCCCCCTGTCTTTGGCACACGCAGCGCCTGAGCCGCGCCTGCGGGCCGAGGCGCGGTGAGAGGATGGGGGCATGCCCGACCGCCCTGCGCCTGACCTCGTCGCGCGCGCGCACGAGACCCGCGTCGTCGTGGTCGGCGGTGGCATCGCCGGGCTCGTCGCGGCCCGGGAGTGCGCGAAGGTCGGCATGACCGTGACGGTGCTCGAGGCCGCAGACGGCCTCGGCGGCGCCATCCAGACGGTCGACCTCGACGGACTGGCCGTCGACCTGCTCGCCGAGAGTTTCGCGCCTCACCCCGCCGTCGTCGCGCTCATCGACGAGCTCGGCCTCGGCGGGCTCGTCGAACCGGCCGCGACCGACACCGTGTGGGTCGCCCTCCCGGCGGGAGCGGGAGCCCCGCGCGCGGCACCGTTGCCGTCGAGCGCGGCGCGCCCGAGCGGCGCCGAGTCGGCCGCGCTGGCCGGCATTCCGGAGAACCCGTGGGCCGAGAACGTGCGGCGCATCATCGGATGGCGCGGAGCGTGGCGCGCCTACCTCGACCGATTGCGGCCGCCGCTGACGATCGGCCGAGAGCAGCGCCTCGGCGCTCTCGTGCACGCCCGGATGGGTGCGCGGGTGCGCGATCGCATGGTCGCCCCCCTGACGATCGGCGCCTTCGGCGTCGCCCCCGAGGCGATCGACGTCGACCGGGCCGCTCCGGGCCTGAGCGCGGCGCTGACGCGCGCGGGCTCGCTCGGCGGGGCCGTCGGACAGCTGCGCGCGGATGCGTCGCAGCAGCCCGAACCGGATGCCGCCGACCGCGCGATGCGGGCGACGCTGCGCGGCGGGATGTCGGTGCTCGTCGATGCGCTCGCCGCCGAGCTGACGACGCTCGGCGCCGACGTGCGCACGGGCACGCGCGCGACGGCGCTCACGCGCGACGGCGACCGCTGGCTCG
>JASGEE010000152.1:0-3946 GCA_047606715.1 Microbacterium sp. | reverse complement strand
GTCGGCCACCCGCTGGCGCAGATAGTTCTTCCAGTTCATGTTGTAGACGTCGATGACCTGGCGCATGGCATCCAGGTAGAAGACGCGGTTGACGGTCTCACCGACCAGCTCCACGTCGTGGCTGATGACGATCAGCCCGCCCTTGTAGTTCTTCAGGAACTCGCGCAGCCAGACGACGCTGTCGGCGTCGAGGTGGTTGGTGGGCTCGTCGAGGATCATCGTCGTGGCGTCGGAGAAGAGGATGCGGGCCAGCTCGATGCGGCGGCGCTGACCGCCCGAGAGCGTCTTCAGGGGCTGGTCGAGGATGCGGTCGGGCAGCGACAGGTTGTGGGCGATGGATGCCGCCTCCGACTCCGCCGCGTAGCCGCCGAGCGCTTCGAAGCGCTCCATGAGGTTGCCGTAGCGGCGCATCGCCTTGCCGGCGACGGCGTCGTCGGCATCCCCCATCGACAGCGACGCCTCATGCATCTGCAGCGCGAGTGTACCGAGGCCGCGTGCATCGAGGATGCGGGTGCGGGCGAGCATCTCGGGATCGCCCGAGCGCGGGTCCTGCGGAAGATAGCCGAGCTCGCCGGAGCGTTCGACCTTGCCGTCCGCGGGGATGAGGTCGCCGGCGAGCACTTTCGTCAGGGTCGTCTTGCCCGCTCCGTTGCGGCCGACGAGGCCGATCTTGTCGCCGTCGGACACGCGAAACGAGACGTCCGACATAAGGGTGCGCGCACCCACGCGGATCTCGAGATCGTGCACGGCGAGCACAGCTGACGTCCGTTCTTCGGCGGTGAGGGAGATGGCCGAGCGGCCAGTCTCCGAGTCTACCGGCGACCGGCACGCGCGCGCCTCCCTCGCCGCCGGCGAGACCGCCTCTACGCGCCGAGACCCGTGCGCCGAACAGCAGGTCTCGGCGCGTGGAGCGGGTCTCGGCGCCCGGGTGCGGCGACGGCAGGGTCAGCGATCGCTAGGGTGAGCGGGTGGGACTTCACCTGCGCCCGTTGACGATCGCCGATGCGGAGGAGCTTGCATCATGGGCGACCGATCCGGTGTTCTGCGCGCATGCGGGGTGGCGGCAGCGCCCCGCATCCACTGACGCGGTGGCGTGGTGGTGCGAGTCGATCGCGCGCCCAGACCCACTGCTGATGCGCCTCATGGCCGTTCACGACGGTGTCCCGGTCGGGTATGTCGATCTCCACGGCGGCGCCCCCGATACCCGCGAGCTCGGCTTCGTGATCGGTCCCTCGCACCGATGGCATCGCGGCCTGGGGACAGCCGCCGCGACCGCGGGCCTGTCGTACGGGTTCCTGACGCTGGGACTGTCGAGCGTCTGGGCCGAAGCGCTGGAGGCGAACGTCGGCTCGGTACGAATCCTGCGAAGGGTGGGAATGCGCGAGACCGGGTTCGGCGCCACCGAGGTCTTCCTCGGCGCACCGTCGAGATACGTCCAGTTCGCTCTCTCCCGCGACCGGTGGCTGGCGATGACCGGCAGCGAAGAGGTGGCACCACCCATGTCACGCATCCTCATCACCGGAATGTCCGGCGCCGGGAAGTCGACACTGCTCGCCGAGCTCGCTCGGCGCGGTCACGTCACGATCGACACCGACGTGGACGGCTGGACGATCGACGACGCCCGCTGGGACGAGCCGCGCATGACGGCGCTCCTGGCGAGCCAGGACGACATCGTGGTGTCGGGAACGGTCGAGAACCAGGGGCTCTTCTCCGACAGATTCGCGCACGTCGTGCTCCTGAGCGCGCCCAACGAGGTGCTGATCGAGCGCGTGACCACCCGGACCAGCAACCCTTACGGTCGCACGCCCGTGCAGCAAGCGGACATCCGTCGCTACGTCGAAGAGGTTGAGCCGCTGCTGCGGCGCGGAGCCTCCCTCGAACTCGACGGGCGTCGCCCCGTCGCAGAGCTGGCCGACGTCATCGAACGGCTGCACGCGAAGTAAGCCCGCTGCGTGCACCGCGCGTGACGGTGCGCAGCGGTCGGTGGCCCCGTGGAGATCGACGTCCAGAGCGTTGCAACGGTTTCGATACGCCGCCTCCGGCGGCCGCTCGACCAGCGGGAAGGGACGTTGCCCAACCAGCGGGGACGCGGCTTCTCCCCCACCGACGGGAAGCGGCGGATGCTCGGCCAGCGGGGGCGAGAACAAGCAGCGGGCGGCGGGACCCGCGGGCGGTTGAGCCGGTGCGTGCCCCCTCGCCCCTATGATGGGCCGCATGTCTCTCCCCGCAACAGTCCGCCGCCCCGTCCTCGCCGACCTCGTCGCACGGCCCGGGGGTCGCACCCGAGCATTCGCCGTGGATGCCGCGCTCGTCGTCACAGGAGCTGCGCTCGTCGCGCTGCTCGCCCAAATCGAGGTCCCGCTCTGGCCCGTCCCGATCACGGGTCAGACACTCGGCGTCGTGGTTGTGGGCGCCGCGCTCGGCGCCCGGCGCGGTGCGGCGGCGCTGACGACCTACCTGTTGGCCGGCCTCCTCGGCCTCCCGGTGTTCGCCGGATTCACCGGAACGCTCGCCGCCGTCGCCAAGCCGAGCTTCGGCTTCATCATCGGCTTCGTCTTCGCCGCGTTCGTCGCCGGCTGGTTCGCCGAGCGTGCGTGGGACCGCAAACCGCTTCTCGCCTTCATCGGATTCGTGCTCGCCAGTGCGATTCCGTTCGTCTTCGGCATCCCCTACATGGCCCTGATCCTCAACGTCATCGGCGGCGGCAGCTACGGCGTCGACGAGATCCTCGCCTTCGGCCTGTGGCCGTTCATCGTCGGCGGGCTCGTGAAAGCCGCCATCGCGGCCGTGCTCATCCCCGCGGCCTGGGCCGGGGTTCGGGCGGCCGATCGCCGCAAGCACGACTGACGCGCTCCGCGCAAAGGCCCCCGACCCGCGAGGTGCAGGTCGGGGGCCTTTTGCGTTGCTCAGCCCTGCGCGATCGCGGTGGCCGCGGCGAGCTTCTCGACGATCGTCGGGAGGATCCACGGCAGGCTCAGCGCCGTCGGCGACACGGCGGCGGCGTTCTCGGCACCGACGATGGCAGCCACAGCGCCCTTCTTCACCGCCGGGATGAGCTGCCCGCGGTCAGAGGCGAGGAACTCGTCGAGCGTGGACTGCTCTTCGGCCTGGGTGAAGATCACTTCGGCGTCGATCTGGTCGAGGTTCTCGTAGCTGACGGTCGTGTAGAACGTTCCCTCACCCGTGTCCAGAGCGGTCACGCTGTCGGGCGTGACGAAGCCGAGGTCTTCGAGGATCTCCACGCGTGCGTCGGTGGGCAGATACATGTAGAACGTGTCCACATCGTCGTCGATGTACGCGATGGTCGTTCCGGCGAACTCCGGATGGGCCTCGGCCGCGGCGGTCACCTGCGACTCGAGGTCGCTGAGCACGGCGCTCGCTTCGTCGACCAGACCCAGTGCCTCACCGGTCAGCGTGATGACGTCACGCCACGGTGTGGTCCACGCCGCGTCGGGGTAAGCCACCACGGGGATGCCGGCGGCGGTGACCGCGTCGAACTCGTCCTGAGTGAGCCCGGAGTACGGCGCCAGCAGCACGTCGGGGTCGGTCGCGAGCAGTTCTTCGACCGACAGCTCGTAGGTGGAGCTGTCGAGGATCGTCGGCGCCTCGCCGCCGAGCTCATCGATCGCCTCGGAGATCCACGGCGAGATCCGGTCGTCGCCGCCGGAGTAGTCGTCGGAGGGGATGGCGACGGGGACGATGCCGAGTGCGAGAACGGCATCCGTCGCACCCCAGCCCCACGTCGCGATGCGCTCGGGAGCCGACTCGATCGTGGTCGAGCCCAGCGCCGAATCGATCGTGACGGGGAAGGCCGCCGCCGCGGTCTCGTCGGCGGACTCAGCGGTGGTGGCATCGGACGTGCCCGCACAAGCGGTGAGGGCGAGTGCCGCCGCGGCGGCGACCGCCGCCGCGGTCAGCCTGAGGTGTCGGGTGTTCATGGAGTGTT
>JASGEE010000151.1:0-6815 GCA_047606715.1 Microbacterium sp. | reverse complement strand
GCCTACACGGAGCACGGCCGGCGGCGCGAGCCGGAGATCGCGGCGTGGGTCGCCGCAACCCACGGCATCCACCCGTCGTCCGCGCTGTTCCACGCGGTCGTCGAGAAGCGCCATCTGGCCACTCCGGACGGCATCGCCGTCGATGACGACGGCCGCATCACGCTCGCCGAGATCAAGACGACCAACAAGGCTTGGCGGTCGATTCCCCGCACCTACCTGCGGCAGGTGTGGTGGCAGCAGCACGTCCTGGGCGCCGAGCGCACCCTGGTGGTGTGGGAGGAGCACTCCGATTTCATCCCCGTCGGCGACGAACCGCGCTGCGCGTGGGTCGACCGGGACGAACGCGAGATCGGCCAGCTCGTGCGCCTGGCGACCGAGCTGATCGACGAGCTGTATCGGCGCACGACGCTCCGGCGGGATCAGGCGACGAACCGCGCACCCTACCGGGCCCTCGCCCTCACGGACTGAGCCACGATAGTTGACGTGGCTCAACGATGAGCCTATAGTTGACACATCTCAACAGTTGATTGTGATCAACTAACTCGCCGATCGGCACCGCAGCCCCTCCCCTTCCTCAAGGAACCTCTATGTCTGAATCCCTCGCCGAGACCGGCGCGCCCCGCATGACCCAGCGCCAGGTGCTCGAAGCGCTGTCGGGGCTTCTGCTGGGCATGTTCGTGTCGATGCTCGCCTCGACCGTCGTCTCCAGCTCGCTGCCGGTGATCATCCACGATCTGGACGGGAATCAGACCGCTTTCACGTGGGTCGTCACCGCAACCCTGCTCACGACCGCGATCTCGACGCCGATCTGGGGCAAGCTCGCCGACCTGGCCAACCGCAAGGTGCTCTACCAGTCGGCGATCGCGATCTTCGTGCTGGCCACCGCCGCCGCCGGGTTCTCACAGAATCCCGAGATGCTCATCGTCTTCCGCGGCGTGCAGGGCATCGGCGCGGGGGGGCTCGCCGCCCTCAGCCAGGTGCTGATGGCCGACATCATCAGCCCGCGTGAACGCGGACGGTACATGGGTCTGTTCGGCGGCATCATGGCCCTCGCCACGATCGGCGGCCCGCTGCTGGGCGGCGTCATCACCGACGCGTGGGGCTGGCGCTGGAACTTCTTCGTGGCGCTGCCGATCGCCGTGCTGGCGCTCATTCTGGTGCAGGTCACCCTGCATGTACCGGTGCGCCCGAAGAAGAAGACCTCGATCGACTACCTCGGCATCGTGCTGCTGGCGGTCGCCGTCGGTCTTCTGCTGATCTGGGTCACCAATGCCGGGACGAGCACGGGCGGAGAGTGGTCCGACTTCGGCAACAACGACTGGTGGAGCCTCGTGACGGTGCTCATGGTGGGCGGCGCGACCCTCAGCGCCCTGCTGTTCGTCATCGTCGAGCTGCGCTCGAAGGAGCCGCTCGTTCCGCTGAGCCTGTTCCGCAACCGCACGTTCACGCTCTCGGTCATCGCCTCGATCGCCACCGGCATCGCGATGTTCGGGGCATCCGTCTTCCTCAGCCAGTACATGCAGCTCGCCCGCGGTGCGACGCCGACCGAGGCGGGACTCATGACGATCCCGATGATCGGCGGTCTGCTGCTCTCCTCGATCCTCGTCGGTGCGCTGATCACGCGCACCGGACGCTGGAAGCCCTTCCTCATCGTCGGCGCGATCCTGCTGATCGCCGGCTCGTACCTGCTGTCGACCATCCACTACGACACCGACTTCTTCCTCGTCTCGGTGTACATGTTCGCCCTCGGGGCCGGCGTCGGCATGACGATGCAGAACCTCGTGCTGGTCGTGCAGAACACGACCCGCCCCGAGCAGATCGGCGTCGCCAGCTCCGGCGTCACGTTCTTCCGCAGCCTCGGCGGCACGATCGGGGTGTCGGTGATGGGCGCGGCGCTCTCCGCGAGGGTGATCGACCTCGTCGCCGAGCGCACGGACGAGATCGCCGCGGCGATCATGGGCCTCGGCGACGACGCGCAGTACTGGAGCGAGCAGCTGCAGTCGGGCACCCTGCCGACGGTGTCGTCCATGCCCGAAACGCTGCGAGTCATCTTCGAGGACGTCTACGCCGGCGGCATCTCGCACTCGTTCCTGTTCGCCGTGCCGTTCGCCGTGCTGTCGCTGATTGCGATCGTCTTCCTGCCGAACAAGCCGCTGACCTCGATGACCACGACCGAGCGCCTGCAGGCCAGCGAAGCCGATCTGGCGACGGTCTCGGTGCCGGAGGCGATGGACGTGCTCACCGCGACCGGGTCGGTGCGCACCGCCGGGGCAGAGCGGCCGCCCGCAGAGCCCGGTTCTCGCGATGACTGAGGATGCCGGCTCGCGCGCCACCGTGGTGCGCGAGCTGGAGGCCGAGTTCGGCGAGCTGGTCACCCGGTTTCGTCGCATTGCCGCCGAGAACGCCGAACGGGTCAGCCCCGGGCTGATGCCCGGCGCCTACAAGGTGTTCAGCACGATCGCGCGCCGCAAGACGGTCACGCTCTCAGCCCTCGCCGAGGTGCTCATCATGGACAAGGGTCAGCTCAGCCGCGCCGTCCGCGAGTTGGAGACGCGGGGCCTCGTCACCCGCGAGCCCGACCCCGCCGACGGCCGGTCGAGTCTGCTCTCCCCCACCGAATTCGGGGTGGAACGCCTCGAGGACGCGCACGCGCCGCGGCAGAGCCTCGTGCTCAGCGCGGTCGAGAACTGGCCGCTCGAAGACCTTGAGGCCCTGACGCGACTGCTGCGGGCGCTATCGGACGGCGTCGAGCGGTCGCAACGCTCATAGCGCGGCGTCGATCTCGGCGCGCGTGGGCGGGTTCGCCCCCGCGCGCGAGACCGTGATGCCGGCCGTCACGGCAGCGCGGCGCAGGGCATCGGCGAACGCCGCGGCGTCATCGAAGACGGCGAGATCGTCGAGCGCGCTGGAGATCAGACTCGCCATGTAGGCATCGCCCGCACCGATCGTGTCGGCCACCTGCACCGGCATCGCGTCGACCTCGACGATTCCGCCCGCGCCCAGCCCGATCGCGCCCTCGGCGCCGCGGGTCATGACGACGATCCGCGGACCGCGGCCACCCGCCCCGGTCGCGGCGATCGCCCGCAGCACCGCCTCGGGTCCCAGCCCCGGGTAGAGCCACTGCGCGTCTTCGTCGCTGAGCTTGACGAGATCGGCGACGGACGCCGCCGCCTCGAACCGCGCCAGCGCCTCGTCGTGGACGCCGACCAGGGCGGGACGGATGTTCGGGTCGACACTGACCAGCGACGACCCCGCCGCCGCACGCAGCGTGTCGAGCACCGCCGAGCCTCCCGGCTCGAGAAACAGCGCGATCGATCCGGTGTGCACGGTGCCGATGCCCCGCAGGTCGGGCGCCGGGATGCTCCAGTCGATCGCGAACTCGTACTCCGCCGAGCCGTCGGCGCGCAGGCGGGCACGGGCCGTCGAGGTCGCGGCATCGGTCCAGGAGGCATCGTCGACGACCGCGCCCGAGGCCGACACCTGCGCCGCGATGCGCCGGCCGCGGTCGTCGGTGCCCAGGCGCGTCAGCAGACGCACGCCGTGCCCCTGTCGCGCCAGGCCCACCGCGACGTTGGCGGGACTGCCGCCGACGAGCTCGCTGTCGCCGGCATCCGTCTCAACGATGTCGATCAGCGCTTCGCCGATCACCAGTGCACCAGTCATCCTGCCAGTCTGGCGCACCCGCCCGGTCCGGGAAAGACGAGCACGCACCACATTTCGAAAACCGACTATGATGAGGAATTCAGAGCGATCGCGCGCCACGCGCAGCGCTGTTTCCAGGTCAGTGTCGCCCACCGCGAGGTCGCGGGCGGGCGCCGTTCAAGGCAGGTGTCATGTCCCTCCCGTCCGCATCCATCCAGTTGTACACACTGGCCGAGCAGTTCACCGCCGATCCGCAGGGGTCGTTGGACAAGCTCGCCGCCATCGGCCTGCGTGACGTCGAGGCGTTCGCTTTCGTCGATCGGCCGCAGGAGATTCGCGCCGCGCTGGATGCCGCCGGCCTCGCCTCCCCGACCGGGCACGCTCCCCTGCTGTCCGACGAGCTCTGGACGCCGGACGGGTCCATCCCGACCCCGGCCCCCGAGGTCGTCTTCGAGGCCGCCGCGACGATCGGCATCACGACCGTCATCGACCCCTTCGTCGACCCGGCACGCTGGCTCACCGCCGACGGAGTCGCCGACATCGCCGAGCGCCTCAACGGCCTCGCCGACGTCGCCGCGACGTTCGGCCTGTCGGTGGGCTACCACAACCACGCGCAGGAGTTCATCGCCGACTTCGACGGGCAGAGCGCGTACGAGCGCTTCGTCGCCCTCACCGACGAGCGCGTCGAGCTCGAGCTCGACCTGTTCTGGGCCTTCACCGGCGGCCAGGACGTGCCCGCCCTCGTCTCACGACTGGGCTCGCGCCTGGTCGCGGTGCACGTGAAGGACGGCTCCGTCCCGACGAGCAACCCGTGGGCGCCGGGGGCGCCGCCGTTCGGCTCGGACAGCCTCGACCAGCGCCACGCCGGCACCGGCGAGGTGCCGCTGGCCGAGGCGCTGCGCGCCGCGAGCGCACTGAAGTACGCCGTCATCGAGTACGACCGCGCCCCCGGTGACGTCTTCGACGACATCGCCGCCAGCTACGCGTTCCTGCGCGACGGAGGGTTCGTCGCATGAGCGCTCCCGTCGGCATCGGCTTCATCGGCGTCGGAGTCATCAGCGACACCTACCTGGAGAACCTGAGCTCGTTCCCGGACGTGCGCGTGGTCATCCTCGGCGACCTCGACCAGGATCGGGCCCGCTCGCAGGCCGAGAAGCACGGCGTCCCCCTGTGGGGCACCAGCGAGGACGTGCTCGGCCACCCCGATGTCGAGCTCGTCGTGAACCTCACGACCCCCGACGCGCACATCGCCGTCTCCGCCACCGCCGTGGCCGCCGGCAAGCACGTGTGGACCGAGAAGCCGCTCGGGCTCGACCGGGTCGGGGCCGCCGCCCTGCTGCAGCAGGCCGCCGAGGTCGGCGTGCGCGTCGGTTCTGCGCCCGACACGATCCTCGGCCCGGGCTTCCAGACCGCCAAGCGCGCCATCCAGTCGGGAGTCATCGGCACGCCGCTGTTCGCCCAGACGCAGTTCCAGACGCAGGGCCCGGATGCCTGGCACCCGAACCCCGCGTTCCTGTTCGCGCAGGGCGCGGGACCCCTGCTGGACATGGGCCCGTACTACTTCAGCGCTCTGGTGAGCCTGTTCGGCTCGGCCGACCGGGTCAGCGCGCTCGGATCGAAGCCGCGGGCCGAGCGCGCGCCGCACGTCGGGCCGCTGGCCGGGCAGGCATTCCCCGTCGAGGTCCCCACGACCGTCTCGGTGCTCGTCGGTTTCGAGGCGGGCCAGCAGTCGCAGTCGATGCTGAGCTTCGACTCGGCCCTCGAACGTCACGGCGTGCTCGAGATCCACGGCACGGAGGGCTCGATCGTGCTGCCCGACCCCAACCGGTTCGAGGGCGGCAGCGCGTACGTGCGGCCGATGAGCCAGCTCGCCGACGGCTTCGAGCTGACCCAGGAATGGATCGACATCGAGCAGGAGGGCGTCGGACCCGGCCGCGGCATCGGCGTCATCGACATGGTGCGCGCCATTGCCGAGGGACGTCCGCACGTGGCCTCCGGCGAGCTGGGCTACCACGTGCTCGACATCATGCTGTCCGCCAGCGAGTCTGCCGCCGCCGGCGGTCAGAGCGTGCGCGTGGAGAGCACGGTGGACCCGGTTCCGACCGTCGCGGTCGACTTCGACCCGTTCGCGCGCAGCTGACCCGCTGCACTGCCGCCCGCGTCGGAGAATGTCGCGAAGGTCGGAGAATTCGGGGGCAATCCTCCGATGTTCGTGACATTCTCCGAGGGTCATGACGTGCCCCGAGCCCCGGGGGCGACGCGCGTGAAGCGCACCCGGGCGCCGGGGGCGCACTGAGCGGCCAGGCCCAGGTCTTCTGCCACGACGACGGCGATGACGGGGTATCCCCCGGTCACGGGGTGATCGGCGAGGAACAGGATCGGATCGCCGTCGGAGGGCACTTGGATCGACCCTGCGACGACTCCCTCGCTCGCAAGCTCCCGGGTGATCGCTCGTTCGATCGGTGCGGTGCCCCCACCCGCAGCGCTCAGCCGGATGCCGACCCGATTGCTGCGCGCATCCACCTGCCACTCGGCCCCGAGGAGTCGCCCCACCGCGTCGGCAGTGAACCAGTCGTCGCGGGGCCCGAGGATGACCCGCAAGGTCACTGCGCCCGCGGAGGACGCCCGGGGCGACGCCGGCAGCGCCAGCAGCACGGCCCCGGCGATCTCGTCGCCGACGGGGATGACGTCACCGGCCCGCAGCGGCGCCGGGCCGAGGCCGCTCAGGGTGTCGGCCGACCGGCTCCCCAGGCTGCGCGGGGCCGCGATGCCGCCGCGCACCGCGATCCAGCAGCGCAGGCCGCCCACCGAGTCCATCCGCAGACGATCGCCGATGGTCAGCGCGAAGGGCGACCCCACGTTCTGCGGCACACTCTCACCCGCGTGCACACGCGTGACGGCCGTACCCTCACCGACGACGGCGACGACCGCGTCGGCGACGGCCTCGAGATCGACGCCGACCGATATCGCCTCGATCACCGCGGCGCCACGGGCATTGCCGACCAGCTCGTTCGCCGCAGCCAGCGCCTGACGATCCAGTGCCCCCGACAAAGAGACCCCGGCATCGGACAGCCCGCGCCGCCCGGCGTCCTGGATCAAAGCGAGGATGCCGGGCGATACGACGCGCAGCGCACCATGCCCGGGCGCATCGTGCGCCGCGGCCGGCGGCGGGG
>JASGEE010000150.1:0-6184 GCA_047606715.1 Microbacterium sp. | reverse complement strand
CGGCGGCCTGTCCCGAGGCGACCAACAGCGCACCGGTGCCGCCCTCGAGTGCCGCGACCCGCTGCTCGACGACATCCTGAGTGGGGTTCTGGATGCGCGTGTAGATGTTGCCGAACTCGGCCAGGGCGAACAGGTTCGCGGCGTGGTCGGCGTTGTCGAAGACGTACGACGTGGTCTGGTAGATCGGCGTCGCACGCGCCTTCGTCACCGGGTCGGGAGCGGCGCCGGAGTGGATCTGCTTGGTCTCGAAGCGCCAGTTCTCGGGAGTGGTCATGGCGGGCCCCCATTGTGGTCGGGATGTGTGGTCGGCGACGGATGCCGCGACCACACCGACAGTACGGTCGGTGCGCGCTCGCGACAAGAGGGCGGAAACGTGCGGTAACGAAGCACGTGGGCGGCGTGGCTGCGCCGCGATAGCGTGGAGGCATGACCAGGCGTGCAGTGGTGACGGGGGCGAGTTCCGGGATCGGCGAGGCGGCGGTGCGTGCGCTGCGGTCCAGCGGATGGGAGGTCGTCGGCGTCGCGCGCCGGGCCGAGCGTCTCGCGGCGCTGGATGCGCAGACCGGGTCGGCATCCTTCGCGGCAGACCTCGCCAGCGAGGCCGATGTCGCCGCGCTGGCCGCGCACCTGGCCGCCACGGGGCCTCTGCACGCGCTCGTGCACATCGCCGGCGGTGCGCGCGGGTCCGACCGCGTCGAAGACGGCGACCCGGCCGACTGGCGCTGGATGTTCGAGGTCAATGTGCTCTCGGCCCAGTTGGTGACCGCCGCTCTGCTGCCGCAGCTGCGTGCGGGCATCGCCGACGGCGGCCACGCCGACGCGCTCTACGTCACCTCGACGGCCGCGCAGATCGCCTACCCGGGCGGGGCCGGGTACAACGCGGCGAAGGCGGGCGAGGCGATGCTCGTGCACGCGCTGCGCCTCGAGCTCAGCGGCGAGCCGATCCGGGTGACCGAGATCGCGCCGGGAATGGTGCGCACCGAGGAGTTCGCCCTCAACCGCCTCGGCGGCGATCAAGCCGCCGCCGAGGCCGTGTACTCCGGCGTCGAGCATCCGCTCGTGGCATCCGACGTCGCCGACGTCATCGCCTACGCGCTGAACGCTCCCGGACACGTCAACCTCGACCTGGTCACGATGCGCCCCGTCGCCCAGTCGGCGCAGCACCTGGTCGCCCGCGGTCCGCTCCGCCCTCGCGGCTGACCCGCCCCGCTCTCGTCCCCGGCCTCCGCGCGGGAAAGGGGAGTGGGGATGCCGGTCACGCGTCGGCGAAGGCGACTTTCGGCACGAACAGCAGCAGGACGGCGGCCATGAATCCGCCGGTCGCGCAGATCGCCCACACGGTCAGATACCCGCCGAGGGATGCCGCTGTCTGGCTCGCCGCACGCCGGGGCTGCCGATGAAGGACGACCGGTGAGCGGCAGGTGCGGCGCTCCGGCGGTCGGAGTTGCCAAGCCAGCTGCGATCGAACCCGGTCTTACCGGCTCCTCGCCGATATCGTCATATTGAGTGGAGATGGTCGCGAAAAGCCGCGGTTACCACCTGATATCGGCGCCTCGATGCGCTGAGTGCTCTCCCGGATCTTCAAGTAGGTGTTGAGCTTCGTGTGGGTCGGCGGGGTTTTGCGGCTCCCGCGCATCGCGTCGATCTGGCGTACTGCGACAGCGGCCATCTCGGCGATCGGTTGGCGGACGGTCGTCAACGGTGGGACGACGAACTCGCACAGGTCGGCGTCGTCGAATCCGATGACGCTGACGTCGTCGGGAATGCGCAGTCCGCGCTCGAGCGCTTCCTGGTACACGCCGAAAGCGTGCAGGTCGCTGCCAGCGAAGATCGCGGTCGGAGGATCCGCGAGATCGAGCAGCGCAGCTCCCGCGCGTCGCCCGCCCGCGATCTCGAAGTTCCTTCGGGCTACGAGCGCGGGGTCGACCGCGATGCCTTCTCGGCCAAGCGCCGACGTGTACCCCTCGAGCCGTTCCTGACTGCACAGGATGTCTTCGGGGCCCGTGATGATCCCGATGCGGCGGTGTCCGAGATCGAGCAGATGGCGAGTGGCTTCGATGCCTCCGATCCAGTTGTTGGCGCTGACTGTCGAGATGGCCCGAGTCACCGCCCCGACGGGGTCGATGATGACGAGCGGTATCTGGAGCCGTTCGATGCGACCGATCGTATGCGCGTCCATGCGGGCCAGCGCTGCGATCACTCCGCCGTACCGAGATGGGGCCTCTGATCGGGCCGGCCGCTGTCGATGATGCGCGTCGACTCGTTGAAGACGCGCTCGCCAAGGGTGCACGGCTCGTCGCCGGCGGAGACCGCGTGCCACACATTGAGGGGAACTTCTTTGCTCCCACGGTGCTCGACGGCGTCACCGACGATGCTCGCATCATGCGAGAGGAGCCGTTCGCGCCGATCGCGACATTTGAGGACACCGACGACGTCATCGCGCGGGCGAACGCCCTTCGGGCGCGCATGCGAGCGGTATGGGGTGGAGCGACTCCGCGTCATCGGATCGGTGCTCACCGATCGTTTCGACCCTGACAGCAGTGACGTTGGCCTCCTCGTCGAGTTCCAGCCTGGGCGGGAGAATCTGTTTCGTGATTGCCTCGATCTGAAGTTCGAGTTGGAACGCATGGTCGGGCGGGGAGTCGACCTCGTCATGGAACGTTCAGTGCAGAATCCCTTTTTCCAGGCGTCGGACCTCGGCGGTGCGCAGGATCTCTCTGCAGCCTGAGGCAGGCGCGCATCTCTGGGATGCCGCGAGATCATCGGGATGCGGAACATCCTCGCTCACCAGTACGGCTCCATCGATGACGAGATCGCGTGGCTCGCCGCCCACGACGGGCGACGCCGGTCAGCTTGGAGGTTCCGCCGATGGGCCCGTGCGACGGCGCATAACTCAGGCTGCGTTCGTCAGCGCTCCACGGGCAGCCGCGTGATTCCGCGGATTTCGACCAGCCGTGGCGGCGCCCAGCCTGAGTTATGCGCCACCTATCGGCGGAACCTCTTGATCGTGTCCGCGGCATCCGTCACCGTCGAGAGCAGCATTGGCGAGGTGCCGCTGGTCGAGGAGGGTTTCGACCCCTACGCGCAGACGCTGTGATGCGATGTCGTACGTCGACGTCGCGGCCGTGCCCTTCGCCGTAGGCTGGCGGGGGACGAAGGAGGAGCAGTGGGCGACGAGCGCGAGATTCTGACGTGGGACGGGTTCGGCGAGGCCACCCGTGAGCTGTCGCGGGCGATCGTCGCCGACGGATTCGCCCCCGACGTCGTCGTGGCGATCGCCCGCGGCGGACTGCTGGCGGCCGGCGCCGTCGCGTACGGGCTCGGCGTCAAAAGCTGCGGCACGCTGAACGTCGAGTTCTACACCGGCATCGGGACGGTCCTCGATGAGCCCGAGTTGCTGCCGCCCGACCTCGACCTGGGGTATCTCGCCGGAAAACGTGTCCTGCTCGCCGATGACGTCGCCGACAGCGGTCGCACTCTCGTCCTGGCCGCGCGGCTGCTGACGGATGCCGGCGCCGACGTGCGCTCGGTGTGCATCTACACGAAGCCCGACTCGATGGCCCGGCCCGACTACTCGTGGCGGGAGACCGACCGGTGGATCGACTTCCCGTGGTCGGGGCGGGGGACGGTCGCCGAAGAGGATGCCGCTCAGAGGCCGGAGAGCGCCTGATGGCGATGAACCTCGATGAGCTGGCGGCGGCGGGACTCATCGACGCGGGGTGGGCCCGTGCCCTCGCTCCGGTCGGCGGTGACATCGCCGCCCTCGGCGACCGGCTGCGCGCCGAGACGGCGGCGGGCCGGCGCTACCTGCCGGCGGGAGACCGGGTGCTGCGCGCCTTCGCCCGCCCGCTCGCGGGAGTGAAGGTGCTCATCGTCGGGCAGGACCCGTACCCGACGCCGGGGCATTCGATCGGGCTGTCCTTCGCCGTCGACGCGCACGTGCGACCGCTGCCGCGGAGCCTGGCGAACATCTTCCAGGAGTTGCAGTCTGATCTCGGCATCCCGCCCGCGCCGCACGGCGACCTGTCCGCCTGGAGCGACCAGGGCGTCATGCTGCTGAACCGGGTGCTCACTGTCGCGCCGGGGGCGCCGGCATCCCACCGCGGCTGGGGGTGGGAGAAGGTGACCGAGCACGCCATCCGCACGCTCGTCGCGCGCGGGGGTCCGCTCGTGGCGATCCTGTGGGGGCGGGATGCCGCGAACCTGAAGCCGATGCTCGGCGCGACGCCGGTCATCGAGTCGGCGCATCCGTCGCCGTTGTCGGCGAGCCGAGGATTCTTCGGATCGCGGCCGTTCTCGCGGGCGAACGCACTGCTCGCGCAGCAGGGTGCGACACCCGTGGACTGGGCACTGCCGGCGTAGGCTACCTTCCATGCTGGAAGAGGAATATGAGCGGACCCGGCGGCGCAAGCCCGCCCATCTGCGCCGCGTCGAGCGGGAGCTTCCCTTCACGTTCGAGATCCGTCCGATGCGCGAGAGCGACATCCCCAGCATCCGCGAGATCTACAACCACTACGTGACCAACTCCGTCGTCACCTTCGACGAGAAGAAGTGGTCGCTCACGCAGTGGCGTGAGAAGGCCGCATACCTGCACCGGCTCGGCATGCCGTTCCTCGTGGCGCAGTCGCCGACGGGGCAGATCCTCGGCTATGCGCTCGTGCAGCCGATGTCGTCGAAATCGGCGTACCGCTACAGCGTCGAGAACTCGATCTACCTCGGCCACGCCGCCACCGGCAAGGGCCTGGGGCGCGCCCTGCTGGAGGCGCTCATCGCCGCGAGCGAAGAGGCGGGCGTCCACCAGATGGTCGCCGTCATCAGCGACAAGGGGGCGGAGAGCTCGATCGCGCTGCACCAGAAGCTCGGCTTCGTCGAGGTGGGGCGCATGGGCCGCGTCGGCTTCAAGTTCGGGCGCTGGCTGGGCACGGTCTACTTGCAGAAGCAGCTCACACCGAAAAAGCGCCGCCGCACGCTCTTCGGCCGCCGCCCCTGACCGCCGCCGAATGCTCGCGATCCCTTCCAGATGTTCGCGCGGCAACGGCCCGAATGACGTGCGTTTGCTTGGTCTCGCGGGCGGGGGATCAGCGGATCGTGGGGATGGATGCCAGCAGGCGCCGGGTGTAGGCGACCTGCGGCTCCAGGAGCACCTTCTCGGTCGGGCCCTCTTCGACGATGCGTCCGTCCTTCATGACGATCACCTCGTCGCACAGGTTCTGCACGACCCCGATGTCGTGAGAGACCATCACGAGCGTCAGACTCTGGGTCGCGCGCAGCTCGCGCAGCAGCTCGAGGATCTGGGCGCGCACCGTGACGTCCAGCGCCGACAGCGGCTCGTCGCCGACGAGCAGACGCGGACGGTGGACGATCGCGCGCGCCAGGGCGATGCGCTGCCGCTGACCGCCGGAGAACTCGTGCGGGTATCGTTCGGCCGCCTCGGCGGGAAGGCCGACCTCGCCCAGCACTTCGCGCACGCGCGCGCGGCGGTCGCCGTCGATCCCGAGCGCCCACAGGGGCTCGCCGATGATCCGCCCGACGCTCATCCGCGGATCCAGCGATGCGTACGGGTCCTGGAAGACGATGCCCGTCTCGCGGCGCAGCCAGTGCAGCGCCCTGGCCCCGGCGCGGGGGTCGACCGGGCGAGAGCCGAAGGTGACGGCGCCGGAGGTGGGGGCATCCAGCCCGAGCAGGAGGCGGACGAGCGTCGACTTTCCCGACCCGGACTCCCCGATGATCCCGACCGCCGACCCGGCGCGGATGTCGACATCGGCATCGACGAGCGCGGTCGCGAAGCGCCGCAGCTCGAACGGGCCGCCGCGCGGCTGCGGGAAGCGCCGGCTCAGCCCGCGTGCGCGCACGAGCACGGCGCTCATGACGGATCCCCCGGACGCCACAGCGTCGCGGTCGCATCGCGCAGCAGTCCCTGTGTGACGGGGGATGCCGGCGCCGACAGCAGGCGTGACAGCGGTCCGCTCTCCACGACGCGGCCGCGTTCGAGCACGACGGCATCCGTCGCGATCTGCGACAGCACCGCGAGGTCGTGCGTGATGAACACGAGCGACATGCCGTCCTGCTCGACGAGCCCGGCCAGCAGGTCGAGGATCTCGGCCTGGATCGTCACGTCGAGCGCGGTTGTCGGCTCATCAGCGATCAGCAGCTTCGGACGGCTGGCGATCGCCATGGCGATCAT
>JASGEE010000149.1:0-2935 GCA_047606715.1 Microbacterium sp. | reverse complement strand
TCGGTGCCCCAGCGCAGCGACTCGGCGTAGGTTTCCGCCCCGATCGGGGCGAGGAAGTACTCCTGGAAGTCGATGCCGTTGTCGGCGTGCTCGCCGCCGTTGATGACGTTGAACAGCGGCACGGGCAGCACGTGCGCGTTAGGGCCGCCCAGGTAGCGGAACAGCGGCAGGTCGGCCGCGTCGGCGGCGGCCTTCGCGACGGCGAGCGAGATGCCGAGGATCGCGTTCGCGCCGCACCGTGACTTGTTCTCGGTGCCGTCGGTGGCGATGAGGATCTCGTCGATGATGCGCTGCTCGCTCGCATCGATGCCCTCGATGGCGGGGCCGAGCTCGTCGATGACGGCGCCGACGGCCTTGAGCACTCCCTTGCCGCTGTAGCGGCTCTTGTCGCCGTCGCGCAGCTCATATGCCTCGAACGCGCCGGTGGATGCGCCGGAGGGGACGGCCGCGCGCTGGACGATGCCGTCGTCGAGCAACACCTCCACCTCGACGGTCGGGTTGCCACGCGAATCCAAGATCTCGCGTGCGCCTACAGCCTCGATCAGTGCCACTGGGGACTCCTTGCTTGTGGAGGGTGAATCTCGGAGCGCCACGGTGTGATCCCGCTCCGTCTTCGAGCATAGTGAGATGGATGTCGGGGGCACAGGTCATCCGACGGATCAATCCACCTTGATGGCTTCCGCATCGCTCGGCTCGGGCGTGCTCGGCTCGACCACGAGCGCGATCGCGATGCCGTCCCAACCCTTGGCATCGAAGGACTGCAGCGCGGTGGCGTCGAATCGAGGGTCGCCGGCGAGCATCGCAAGCCCCGCGCGCACGCCTTCGACCTGGGTGCTGCGGTCGGCAGGATCGACGATGCGGCCGCCGCGCACGACGTTGTCGACGACGACGGCGGCGCCCAGCCGGCCGAGTCTGGCGGCCCAGTCGAGGTAGATCGTGGTCGATTCCTTGTCGGCGTCGATGAAGACGAGGTCGAACGGATCCTCACCGATGAGGGTCGGAAGCACATCGGCGGCGCGCCCCGTGCGGATCTCGACCATCTCCCCCACCCCGGCGCGGTCGATGCTTTGGCGCGCGATGGCCGCGTGGGCGGGCTCGGCCTCGATCGTGACGACCCGACCGCCCGGCGGGATGCCGCGGGCCAGCCAGATCGTCGAGTAGCCGCCGAGGGTACCGATCTCCAGCACACGGCACGCCCCGGTCGCCCGCGCGAGCAGGTGGAGGAGTTTGCCCCCGGTCGGCGCGACCTCGATGTCGGGCAGACCCGCGGCGTGCTGCGCCGCGATCGCCGCCTCGAGGTCGGGGTCGTGCCCGACGAGGGCGTCTGTCAGGTACGCGTCGACGCGGCGCCAGGTATCGGAGGTGGGTGGCGAGTGTCGGGGCGGCTCCGGCCCTTCCGGTTGCACATCATCGGACATGTGCTCAGCCAACCGCCGATCCCACCTGCCGTCAATGCGGGTGACGGCTCTTCGCACACAGTGTGCACGCGGGATCAGCGTCACGCCCCGATCAGGCTCTCAGCCCCCGTCCCTCGGCGGCAACCCGAGCCAGGCCGAGAGTGCGCCCCACGCCGCATTGCCGAGGAAGCCTGCGATCGCAGCGGCACCCACGTCAGCCACCGCGGCGGCCGCCCTTCTCAACCGCGACTCGGTCGTGTTCGGGTGCGCCAGCTCGTGTGCAAGATCGTCGATGCGCTGGCGGAGCGCGTCATCGTCGCCTGCGGCGAGGGCATCGGGCGCGTCGGCGATGCGACGAAGCGTCACGACGACCTCGAGCGGGATGCCGCTCACAGCATGACCGGAGCCGATGTTCGCACTTGCGCCCGGGCTGCCGGTGATGATGATGCCGGAGTTGTTGTTGATCGTCGTCACCGGGATCTCCTTTCCCGCGTCGGTGTGGATCTCGATCTCGCGCTCGCGCATCTCGGCTGACAGCGTCACGTATCCGAGGCCCGTCATCTCAACGTACTCTTTCTGTCTCCGCCCGATCCCTCGACGGCGCCTGCGGAGAAGCCGGAGGTCGGCGGCCTCCGCGAGCACCTGCTCGAGGTCGAGCGCGGACCACTGCTCGGGGAAGGTGCTCGCGTACTCCTCCGCCAGCTCGTGCACCGCGATCTCGTCCTCTCGGAGGCGCAGCCTCGTATCCCAGATCGCCGCGAGCGCCAGGGTCACAGGCTCGGAGGGCTGCGTCGGAGGAACCCGTCCGGACGGGGAGCGGTTGCGGAAGCGGTGGAACAGATCGTATGGCACGGCGACCGAGAGCTCGGTGGCCAGCGGCCAGTCGACGTCGCGGCCGTCGACGAGCCCGATGCATGCGAGCGGCGGCTGACGACCATGGTGCACAAAGACGCGCGAGACCGTGCAGACCTCACAGACGATCGGGCCGGCCCGCATGACGAGCGGCGAACCGCTGTCGAGGAGTCCCGCCGTGACGGTGACGAAGCGGTACGTCGGAGCGAGGTAGGCGATGCCGAGGAAGAGCACGACGCCCAGGAGGGCGACGGTCGACTGCACGGCGATCCTCTGCCACTCGGGACTCGCCGCCATCGTTCCTGCGACGAGGAGCAGCACGGGAAGCGTCAGCCCCGCGATCGCGACCGCGAGGACTACGAGGACGCGCGAAGCGAACGCGGTGAACGGGCGCCGTGAGCGTGACTGCCTCGCCCACGGGCTGTATTCCAGGAATGACCCCACGATGCTCCTCTCGTCACCGATTCTCCCCTGCGCCTCCGACACGAGGCGCCGTGAGCATCGACGGCATCGAATCGGCCGAACTCACCTCGACCCGCGGTTGAGACTTTGGACATATCTTCGAAGGTGATGTCGGAGGGGGTCAGCACAACGGGGGTATGACCAGTTCACGGATCGCAGCGCAGACCGACGCCAGAGCGGCGATCGCGGCGCGCGCGGTCACGGCGCGGCGTGCGGTCACGGCC
>JASGEE010000148.1:0-3486 GCA_047606715.1 Microbacterium sp. | reverse complement strand
GTCGCAGGGGGCGGTGGCCAAGCTGGTCAAGGCAGCGGGCTCATAACCCGACGATCGTGGGTTCAAGTCCCACCCGCCCTACCGCAATCCGGCGTGCACTCGGGAGGAGATCGGCGTTCAGGAGGATCGCCGGTGGTGTTTTCGTCCTCCTGGAGCGCGATCTCCTCCCGAACGGCGGCCGCCCGTCGTCGGTGGAATCACAGCGTTGTCATTTGCGGCCGAGATCGGGCATAATGGGCCCACAACCGCATATCCGCCGCTCATCCGGCACTCAGGTCGTTGGGGAAGACGCACCTGATGAAACGGAGATGAGATGGCGAGCACACAAGCGCGCGGAGTGATCTACATTCACTCGGCGCCACGCGCGTTGTGCCCCCACCTGGAGTGGGCTGTGGGTCGTGCCCTCGGGCGAGCGGTGAGCTTCGACTGGGCCGATCAGCCCGTGCTGGCCGGCAGCCGTCGTGCGGAGTTCTACTGGGAGGGGCCAGCGGGCACGGGCGCGGCGCTGGCGACCGCGATCCGTGGATGGGAGCATCTGCGGTTCGAGGTGAGCGAGGACCCGACGCCGCGCAGCGACGGAGGGCGCTGGATGCACACGCCCGACCTCGGCATCCATTACGCGCAGACCGACACCGCGGGCAACGTCGTCATCGGCGAAGATCGCATCCGCTACGCCCTGGAGATCGCCGCCGGCGATCCCTTCGAGCTGCAGCGCGAACTGCACGTCGCCCTCGGCGCGGCGTGGGATGAGGAGCTGGAACCGTTCCGGCACGCGAGCGACGACGCCCCCGTCGTGTGGCTGCACAAGGTGGGGTAGGCGCACCACGACAGACCAGGCGGCGCAGGCGCGCCCGTACCGGCCTCGGACGGCTTCCCGGGGACTGGGAGCGCGTGCCGGCCGCCTCACCCGAGAGAACCCCCTCCGCCAGGCTTCGCGGAGGGGGTTCTTCATGCCCCGGCATCCATCTCCCTGGCAGTTGCGGCGGCCTCGTGGGCAGGCGGCCACAACTGCCGACGTCTTCGGGGGGTGTGCCGGATGCCGCCCGGTCAGACCGACCTGAAGGCCGCGACGGCGTTGTGCCCGCCGAAGCCGAAAGAGTTGCTGATGGCGAGCTGCGGTCCGGCATCGAGCGGAGAGGGCGCGGTGGACAGCCGGAACGGCACCGCCGGATCCTGATCGGTGAGGTTGATCGTCGGGGGAGCGATGCGGTCGCGCAGCGCGAGGACGGTGAAGATCGCTTCCAGCGCGCCGGTGCCGCCCAGCAGGTGACCGGTCGAGGCCTTCGTTCCCGAGACGGGGATCTCGTCCACTCGGTCACCGAAGACGGTTCTCAGCGCCGTGTACTCGTTCGGGTCACCGACCGGTGTCGACGTCAGGTGCGCATTGATGTGCGTGACGTCGTCGGGCGACGCATCGGCCGAGGCGAGCGCCTGCCGCACGGCGCGAGCCGCGCCCGCGCCCTCGGGGTCGTTCGCGGTGATGTGGTACGAGTCGGCCGTGACGCCGCCGCCGACGACCTCGGCGTAGATCTTCGCGCCGCGAGCTTTGGCATGCTCCTCGGTCTCCAGGATCAGGACACCTGCGCCCTCGCCCATCACGAAGCCGTCGCGGTCGACGTTGGCCGGGCGCGACGCCGTCGCGGGGTCGTCGTTGCGCCGGGACAGCGCCTGCATCGAGGCGAACGACGAGATCGTGATGGGGTGGATGACCGACTCGGTGCCGCCGGCGATGACGATGTCGGCGAGCCCGTCGCGCAGGTGCTCCAGCGCGCCTACGATCGACTCCGTGCTGGACGCGCATGCGCTGGCGACGGTGCGGGCGTAGGCGCGCGCACCGAAGTGCAGCGACAGGTTCCCGGCCGCCGCATTGGGCATGAGCATCGGCACCGTCATCGGCAGCACGCGCCGCGGGCCCTTCTCGCGCAGCGTGTCCCACGCATCGAGCAGGGTCCACAGACCCCCGATGCCGGTCGCGAAGTCGACGCCGAGGCGTTCGGGGTCGACCTCGGGGCTGCCGGCATCCTCCCAGGCCTCCATCGCGGCGACGAGCGCGAACTGCGACGACGGATCGAGGCGCTTGGCCACCGGACGGGCGAGCACCGTGTCGGGGCGCACGGCCGCCTGCGCGGCGAAGGTCACCGGAAGCTGGTACTTCTCGACCCAGTCGTACTCGAGCGTGCGCACGCCGGATGCGCCAGCGAGCAACGCCGACCAGCTTTCCGGTGCCGTGCCGCCGATGGGGCTGGATGCGCCGATGCCGGTGACGACGATTCGGGGGATGCTCATGGTGTCCTCGGATCCTGCGGTGGGGGCTTCGGGCCCCCACCGCCTGGAAGGGTCAGGCCTGGCCTGCGGTGATGAAGGTGACGGCGTCGCCGACGGTCTTGAGGTTCTTGACCTCTTCGTCGGGGATCGTCACGCCGAACTTCTCCTCGGCGTTGACGACGATCGTCATCATCGAGATCGAGTCGATGTCGAGGTCGTCGGTGAACGACTTCTCCAGCGCGACCTCGTCGGCGGAGATGCCGGTCTCGTCGGTAATGAGCTCGGCGAGTCCTGCGAGGACCTCGTCGGTGCTGAATGCCATGGGTTTCTCCTTGTTTTCTCGGGGTGTGTGCCGCCCCGGGTGGGGTCGGGCTTCAGTTTAGGGCGGGGGCTGAGCCGCTTACGGGAGCACGACGACCTGTGCGCCGAACACGAGTCCCGCGCCGAAGCCGATCTGCAGCGCGAGGCCGCCGGACAGCTCCGGATGCTCGGCGAGCAGCCGGTGGGTGGCGAGGGGGATGGATGCCGCCGACGTGTTGCCGGTCGTCTCGATGTCGCGGCCGATGACGACGCTGTCGGGCAGCTTCAGCTGCTTGGCGAACTCGTCGATGATCCGCAGGTTCGCCTGGTGCGGCACGAACGCGGCAAGATCGGAGGCGGTCACCCCGGCGGCATCCAGAGCCTGCCGGGCGACCTTGACCATCTCCCAGACGGCCCAGCGGAACACCGTGGGGCCCTCCTGGCGCAGGGTCGGCCACGGGGCGGTTCCGTCGCGGAACTCGACGAGCGTGTGGTTCATGCCGACCGCGTCGGCCTTGGAGCCGTCGGATCCCCACACCGTGGGGCCAATGCCGGGGTACTCGCTCGGGCCGACGACCGCAGCACCGGCGCCGTCTCCCAGCAGGAAAGAGATCGAGCGGTCTGCCGGGTCGACGATGTCGCTGAGCTTCTCGGCGCCCACGACGATCGCGTAGCGGGCTGCTCCGGCACGGATGAGGGCATCGGCCTGGGCGATGCCGTAGGCGAAGCCCGCGCACGCGGCGTTCACGTCGTAGGCGGCGGCGGGGTTCGCCCCGACACGGTCGGCGACGATCGCGGAAACCGAGGGAGTCTGCTTGGGGTTGGAGATCGTCGCGACGATGACGGCGTCGATCTGAGCCGGATCGACGCCCGAGGTCGCCACTGCCTCGGCGGCGGCGGCCGCGGCGAGGTCGACGGCGG
>JASGEE010000147.1:0-3365 GCA_047606715.1 Microbacterium sp. | reverse complement strand
GTCGGGGCGCGGGGGGGCGCGGGGGGATGGCCCCCGCGGCTCGCGCAGCGGGGGGCTGCACGACGGGTCGGGCGTACCGCTTGGCGTTCGCCGGCACGACGGCACCACGGCACGTTGTCGGTCGAGGTGCGCTCGAATGCGCCCTGGTCGGCATGCCCGTGCGGCGACCACGACCCGCGTTCGTCGACGTCCGGGGTGTAGCTCGCCCGGTCGGCACTCCTGCTCGCCGTGCGAGATGTGCGGCATGACCTTGACGGTTCGGATGCCGGCATCCGTCACGCGCCTCTCCACGTCGACGATCGCAACGCCGTGCGGGGTGAGCGCCCCGCACGACTCGGACCGCGTACGTCGGAGAATGCCGCCAACATCGGAGGACTTCGCCGCGGGGCTCCGGGGCTTGTGACATTCTCCGACGCCGGCGCACCGCGTGCCTCACCGCGCGAGCGGCACCTCGATGAGCAGGCATCCCGCGACCGGCGTGGTCAGCGCCTGGTCGAGCGCCGTGCGGGTCGCCACGCGGCGGTACTCCCACCCGTAGGCGGCGGCGAGCTGGGAGATCTCGACGGACTGCGGCGTGTACAGCACGCGCCGCAGGGCCTGCGGGCTGGCGAGACGGGCAACCTCGAGCCCGTCGAAGATCGTGCCGCCGCCGTCGTTGCCGACGACGAGCTGGATCGGCGGAGCCTGCTCCCCCGGCGCCAGCAGCAGCGCACCGACGTCGTGCAGGAAGGCGAGGTCTCCAGTCACCACCCGGGTCAGGCCCGGCGCTCCGGCCCGCCGGGCGGCCTCGGCGATGCCGATGCCGGTCGCGATCGTGCCATCGATGCCCGCGAGGCCCCGGTTCGCGTGCACCGAGACCCTCTTGCCGCCGAGCACCTCGTCGGCGATGCGCACGAGCCGCGACGAGGCGAACATCAGCCGGTCGTGCCCGGCGGTCGCCCGCCACACCGCGTCGACGAGCCCGACACGGTCGATCGGGGCGTCGATCTGGATCGCTTCGGAGTCGACGGATGCCGCCCGCGACGCGCGCATCCACTCCCCCAGCCACTGGCGGTCGTCATCGTCCGGGGCAGGGGCCGCGACGGCATCGACGGCGGTCGTGGCGCCGTTCAACCCCAGCGGCTCACCGGGGCCGCGCACCGCGAGCACGTCGAGGTCGGGGCGGGAGAGCACCGCGACGACCTCGCGACTGAGGGTCGGATGGCCGAACACGACGGCGCGCTCGACCCTCCCGCCGAGTGCGGGATCGGCCAGCAGCGCCCGGTATCCGTGCACGAGGTGAGGACCGAAGCGCGCTCCGCTGACGATCTCGGCCACCAGCGGCCACCCGCCCGCGCGGGCGAGGGCCTCGGCGGCGGGCCCGGCATCCGCCCCCGCGATCACGATCGTGCGCGGGCCGGGTTCGAGCGCCACCGGTGCGGGATCGGCGTCGTCGGGGACGTTCGACTCGCCGATGCCGCCCCCACCCTGGTAGAGCGCTCCCGACGGCTCGGCCTCCACGGGCTCGTCGACGAAGACGTCAGGACCGGATGCGGGCGGCGCCAGCGCGATCGCGGGGATCCCGAGCCAGTCGGGCAGCGCACCGCCGAGCGGCTCGCGGTACGGCAGATTCAGGTGCACCGGGCCGGGCTGACGCGTGCCGGCCCCGAGAGCGGCAGCGACCGCCTCCTCGGCGATGCGGCGCAGCATCGCCGACTGCTCGCCCGCACCGTCGTCGACCTCCTCGGGCACCGGGACATCGGCGTCGAGGCGCGTGTTCGGGGCGAACATTCCCGGCTGACGTGTCGTCTGGTTCGCCCCGACGCCGCGCAACTCGGGCGGGCGGTCGGCGGTCAGCAGCAGCAGCGGCACGCCCGCGTGGTGGGCTTCGAGCACCGCGGGCAGCAGATTCGCCGTCGCCGTGCCCGAGGTGCAGACGACGGCCGCGGGCATGGCGCTCTCCCGTCCGATGCCGAGCGCGGTGAACCCGGCGACCCGCTCGTCGATGCGCACGTGCAGCGCGATGCTGCCGCGCGCCTCGAGCTCGGCCGCCACCAACGCGAGCGCCTGCGAGCGCGAACCGGGACTCAAGACGACGTGTCGCACCCCGAGCTCGACGAGACGGCCGATGAGCGCGGCGGCGGCATCCGTCGCGGGAGCCCGGCCGGTCATCTCAACCGGAGTCACGGGGGTCGTCGGCGTCGTCGTCGCTCCCTCGCGACGGCTGAACGCTCGGCGAAGCGGGCGGCCGATCGGGGTCGGGACCCTCGCTGTCGAGAGCGGCGAGCTCTTCTTCCAGGCGACGGATGCGGTCGTCCTGATCGCTGATCGCACCGATGCGCCCGAGGAACTCCGGGTCGTCGTCCGGAGCACGCATCGCCTGCTCCGCGCGCGGGCGGCTGCGCCCCAGCACCCACCACAGGACACCGCCGACAATCGGCAGCAGGACGACGATGAACAGCCACACGGCCTTCCCCACGCCCCGGTGGCGGGTGGGCGGCTGCAGGGCGCAGTCGACGATGCTGTAGACCCAGAAGGCGATCAGCACCAACACGACAGGCAGCAGAATGCGCACCACCCCTCCATGGTAGGCCAGGACGTCTCGGCTGCGTCGGCGCACACCGATTCCCACAACGTATGCTGAGGCCATGCGCATCCGCTCGGCCGTCGTCTACTCCGTGCTGCGGCTGCTGGCATTCCTGGTGCCGTTCGGGATCATGATGCTGATCCCGATCATGCGCGATTTCTATTGGCTCTCCGCGATCTTCGCGGCCCTCATCGGGCTGAGTCTGTCAATGCTGCTGCTGCACCGGCCGCTGGAGAACCTGACGAGCGAGATCGCCGCGCGCCGCGGCGCTCTTCGCGGCAGTGCCCCCACACGGGGCGCCCGCGCGGATGCCGACGCCGAAGACGCCGCGGCGGATGCGGCATCCGCCGACTGACGCGATCAGCCCGTGTACGCCCAGTACAGCAGAGCGGCGACCGCCAGCGAGGTCCACG
Source organism: Microbacterium sp. (assembly GCA_047606715.1). Lineage (GTDB taxonomy): Bacteria > Actinomycetota > Actinomycetes > Actinomycetales > Microbacteriaceae > Microbacterium. Next base: position 386 of record JASGEE010000147.1, on the reverse strand, counting down.
AGGTGATGCTCAGGGCGACGACCAGCTCGCGCGGTGCGCGGTAGGTCCACACGATGAGCAGGGCGCACGCCACCGGCACGAGCGCCCACAGGCCCAGCCACGCGAGCGGATACACCTGCGCGATCAGGAGGATGATCGCCAACGGCACGAGCACGAGCACCGTGAACAGCACCTGCGTCGCACGCCTGCCGATGAGCACCGTCAGGGTGCGCTTGCCGGCCAGGCGATCCTGGTCGATGTCGCGCAGGTTGTTCGCCAACAGCACGGCGCAGGCGAACAGGCCGGCGACCGTCCCGCCCAGCCAGGCCTCGTCGACGATCTGGCCCGCCTGCACGAACGTCGTGCCTGCGGTCGCGACGAGTCCGAAGAAGACGAAGACGAACACC
>JASGEE010000146.1:0-13761 GCA_047606715.1 Microbacterium sp. | reverse complement strand
GTCCACCCGCCGGCTTCCGGCACCGAGGCCGCTCGAAGCCGCTCGGTGCGGCCGCCCAGGGCCATCGCTTCGCGTCGCTGCTGCGGCGTCAGCCGCACGACGCCCTGCCAGTAGACCTCGGCGCACAGCACCGCCCAGTTGTCGAGGATCTCCAGCATGTCCGACACGCCCAGGCGGGTCACGCGCGTTCCCACCCGCGGTATCGACTCGACGAACCTCTCGAGCTCAAGGCGGGCCAGCGCGTCGCGCACCGGGGTCAGGCCGTATCCGAGCGATGCCGCGATCGTACGCTCGCTGATCCGTGTGTCCGGCGGCAACTCGAACGACACGATGCGCGCGCGCAGAAGCGCGTACACCTCGTCTGCATGGCTCACCCCGCATAGCCTACGGCGGCCGGTCGCCGATCGGCCGGTCCTGCGGACACCACGGGGGCAGCCCGCGCCCGCGCCGCGAGCGGCGCCTTCTGGGCGACCGCGCGGTTTCTCAGCCGAGGACGGACCCGCCGCCGTCGACGACGAGGTTGACGCCGGTGATCCAAGATGCCTCGTCGCTGGCGAGGAACAGGGCCGCGTTGACAATGTCGTCGGGGTGCCCCACGCGGCGCAGCGGGATGCGGTCCCAGTTCTCCTTCAGCGGGGGCGGGGGGTCGTTGACGAGGAACGCGGTCGCCTCGGTCACGATGAATCCGGGCGAGATGCACACGGCGCGGATGCCGAACGGCCCACCCTCGACGGCGAGCTGCTGCGTGAGGTTGATCACGCCGCCCTTGGCCGTGCCGTGCACGTTCTGCGGGATGAACTCGACGCCGCGGATGCCGGCGATCGAGCCGATGTTGACGATGACGCCCCGTGACGCCTTCAGGTGCGGCCAGGCGTAGTGCACGGCGTAGAAGACGAGGTTGAGCTCGAGGTCGATGTTGCGCTGCCAGTCTTCGATCGACAGCTCGTCGATCGTGCGGAACGGCGCCTGCCAACCCGCGTTGTTGTACAGCACGTCGATCGCGCCATACGTCGTCACGGCGTCGTCGATCCACTGCGACACCTGCTGCGGGTCGCCGGCGTCGACGGTGAAGCCGGTGATCTCGCCTCCCGCGTTACGCACTGCGGCGACGGTCGCCGCGAGCTTCGTCGCGTTCAGGTCGCAACCGACGACCTTCGCACCTTCCGCGGCGAAGCGCTGGGCGGCTTGCCTGCCCATCCCGGCGCCGATACCGCTGATGAGCACGACCTTGCCCTCGTAACGTCCCATCTCTCCTCCTCGAGCGAAGACTCCTGCCGAAACCTTCCCCCATCCTGGCCCCCGGATCGCGCGGCGCGCGCATCGCGGACGCGATGGCACGTATGCCGGGTGGTTCCCGGCGCGTGCCGGGCGCGTCAGCGGGCGAAGCCGGCGGAGCGGGCGGCGGGCCGGAACGCCGCCCAGCACGCCCAGCCGAGGGCCGTGCCGGTCACGACGATGACGGCGAACGGCATCGGATCGCGCTCGCCGCCGATCGCCACGAGCGGTGAGACGATGCCGGCGAGGACGAACTGCACCGTGCCAGCGACGGCCAGGGCGGTGCCGGCGACGTGCTGCAGGCCGTGCAGGGCGATCGAGGTGGCCGGCCCGAAGACGAAACCCATGCTCGCAGCGATGAGGGTCAGCGCGGGGAACAGCGTCCAGGCGTTGACCGCGCCGGTCAGCGCCGTCGTGAGCACCAGGACCGCGGCCGCCGCCTGCATGATCAGCCCGATCGCGATGATGTCGTGGGCCTTCCCGCGGCGCGACAGGCGCGCCGTGATGATCCCGGCCAGGATCAGCCCCACCCCGTTGAGGCCGAACATCACGGCGTACACCGCCGCCGAAAGGCCCAGCACAGACTGCACGAGAAACGACGAGCCCGCGATGTAGGCGAACATGACGATGAAGCCGAAGCACATGTGGCCTGCCCCGCTCAGATACGTGGGCTTGTGCACCGCGACGACGGTGTTGCGCGGCAGCGAACGCAGCGGATGCCGCACACGCCGCGCCACCGGCAGGCTCTCCGGCACGGCGAAGACGAGGGCGACGAAGCACGTCGCGGCCATGACGGCGAGGGCGACGAAGATCCCGCGCCACCCCCACACCGTCATCAGCACGACGCCGATCGTGGGGCTGATCACCGGGCCGACGCCCACGAGCGTGCCGAGCACGGCATACGCCGAGACGAGCTTCGGGCCTGTGACGCGGTCCGAGACGACGGCCCGGCTGACGACACCTCCGAACGATGCCGCCAGTCCGATCGCGCTGCACCAGATCACGAGCGCGAGCATGCTGTCGGCCAGCGCCGCACCTACCGACGCGAGCGCCATCGCGGCGCTGCCGGCCAGCAGCGGGCCGCGGCGCCCCCAGCCGTCGGAAAGCGGCCCCGCGAACAACTGGCCGACCGCCATGCCGATCGTGATGCCGGTCAGCGCCAGCTGGGCGGAACCACCCGAAACGGCGAACTCGACGGAGATCTGCGGCAGAGCGGGCAGGAACGCATCCGTGCTGTATGGCCCCAGCATCGTGAGGGCGCCCATCGTGACGAGCGCAGACGCAGCGAGGCCTCGCCCGGCCTGCGTGCCGATGTCCGGGGGGCGGGTTTCGGATGCGGGGCTGTCTGATGAGGTCATCGCCGTCTACGCTACGGGGCACCGCGCTCGTGACGGGGGCACCGGTCGCGGTGTCTGGTATCGCCGGTGATGATGGCCGCTACGATACGGAACATGGCGGGCAGCGGATACGACCTCAATCTCCTCATCCCGCTGAGGGCATTGCTGGAGGAGGCCAACGTCACACGCGCCGGGCAGCGGGTCGCCATGGGACAGTCGTCGATGAGCTCGGCGCTCTCCCGGCTGCGGGCGGTGTTCAACGACGAGCTGCTGGTGCGCGTGGGCCGTGAGTACGAACTGACCCCGTTTGCCCGCATGCTGCTGCCGCAAGTGCAGGAGACGGTGCCGCTGATCGAGCGGGTGCTCACCGGCGAGCAGCAGTTCTCGCCGGCATCCAGCCTGCGCCGCTTCACGATGATGATGACCGACTATGGCACGATGCGTCTGCGCGGCCCGCTCGCGCGGGTGCTGGAGGGCGCGCCCGAGATGGAGATCGAGGTCACGCCGCTGCCCGAGCGGCCGATGGAGAGCGAACGCGACCTCATCACCCACGACTTCGTCGTCACGGTCGCCGGCATCGGCATCGAAGGCGAGAGTGCTGACCTGTTCGTCGACGACTACGTCTGCATCGTCGACCCCGTCAATCCGGCGCTCTCCGGCGGAGAGCTGTCGTTCGAGGCGTTTGTCGCCCTGCCGCAGGCCGTGGCGCAGTTCGGCCGTCTGCACTTCACCCCCGCCGACCGCCGATTGCGCGAGCTCGGCGTCGATCGCAGCGAGCCGAGGGTGACCGCCGCCAGCTTCCTGCCGCTGCCGGCGATCGTCGCCGGCACCGACCTCGTCGCGGTCGTGCCGCGCATGCTCGCCGAGCGGGTCGGACCCGCGCACGGAGTGATCGGCGTCGAGGCTCCCTTCGGCCGCGTCCCGATCGACCTCAAGCTGTGGTGGCACGAGAGCCACGACAGCGACCCGGCGCACGTGTGGTTCCGCCAGCGGCTGCTGGCCGCGGTCCACGCCGAACAGGCACCCTGAGACGACGCACAGCGCATCAGAAGCTGTGCGATAGGTGTCATCGCCGTTTCGGCGTTCCCGCGCACGTGCACGGCATCGTACGTTCGGTGCAGTACCGGCGGCAGCCGAGTGCACAGAGCGTCGCAGGAGTGTCGATGACGGTCTCAGCAGTGCTGATCGAGGGTGCCGATGTGTCGGCGCTCGCCGTGGCGATCGCCCTCGCCGAGCAGGGTGCGGAAGCCGCCGTCGTGCATCGTGCGGCGCGTCTGCACGATGCGGCATCCGGCCTCGTCGACCATGCAGATGCCGTGGCGGCGCTGTTCGAGCGAGCGCGGCTGCTCGGCATCGAGGTGCGCGGGGGCGTCGGCGTCGTCGGCTGCGTGCACGTCGACGCATACATCGAGGCGGAACTGTCGAACGGGCGCATCGAGAACTATGACGTCGTGGTCGACGGATCCTCGCGCCCGTGGCAGATCGTCATGGGCGACGAAGCGCGGCGCCCCGGCGTGGCGGACATCGTCGAGCGGACGCTCGCGGCACACTGACCTTCACACCGCTTCGCCTGCGAACTCGACGCGCTCGGCGACCGTGTGCAGAATCCTCAGCAACCAGCGCAGCGCGGGATCGTCGTCGCGCGACGGATGCCAGAAGACCGACTCGACCAGAACCGGAAGCTGCACCGGGATGCGGGCGACGACGAGATCCAGATCGTCGGCGTAGAGGTCGGCGAGGCGTGCGGGGACGAACCCGAACATGTCGGTGCCGGCGACCGCGAACGGCACGGGGAGAAAGCCCGGCACGGTGCGTGCCACGCGCGGGTCGAGGCCGAGCGCGGTCAGCGTCTCGTCGGCATACATCACGACGCCGTTGGCGAGGGCGACCTGCACATAGGGCAGGGTGACGAGATCGTCGAGGCCGAGCGCGCCGTCGGTCAACCGGGGATGATCTCGTCGCACGACGCACACCATCGTGTCGGAGAACAGCGAGCGGCGTCTTCCCGGCACCCCCGGGGAGACCGAGGCGATGGCGACATCGTCGCGCAGCAGGTCGAGGGGATCGAGAGCGCCCCGCGGGCTGAACTCGATGGACACCCCGGGCGCTTCGGCTTTGAGCACATCGAGGAGGGGCGCCGTCATGACCGACAGCGCGTAATCGGATGCCGACAGGCGGAACTGCCGATCGCTCGTGCGCGCGTCGAACATGGGCCGCACGCCCAGGGTGCGGTCGATCTCGGTGAGCGCCGCACGCACGACGGGGTGCAACGCCCGCGCCTTGTCGGTCAGCTCCGACGTGCGGCCGCTGCGGATCAGCAGCGGGTCGTCGAGCAGGACGCGCAGTCGCGCCATGGCACCGCTGACGGTCGGCTGGGTCGTCCCCAGGGCCTCGGCGGCGCGAGTGAGGTTGCGTTCGGTGAGAATCGCGTCGAGCATGACGACGAGATTGAGATCGATGCCCCGCAGATCGTCCATGACGCGAGCCTAATCGCGCCCGATGACGCTGGTCGACGCGACGCATCCCGCGTTCATCCGGCCCGAATCGCGGCTATGCCGCCGGATGACCGTGATTCGCGACGGATGAGACCGGCGTGCGCGACGCGTCAGAGCCGGTCGTCGCCGTAGGTGCGACGGGCCGGCGGCACGGTGTACCCGGGGCTGCGCTGCTCCACGATGCGGTTCTCGATCGTGCCGAGACCCTGCACCGTCATCGTGACGACGTCGCCGACCTGCAGCGGCGGAATGACGAGCTCGCCGCCCGCACGCGCCCAGCGCTCGCTCAGCGCGCCCTGCGAGGCGGTACCGGTGGCCAGCACGTCTCCTGCACCCACCCACGCATCCCTGGAGGCGTGCACGAGCATCTCCTCGAACGACCACGACATGTTGCGCAGGTTGTCGGTGCCGACCACCTCGCCGTTGATCGCGACCGACATCTCCAGCGCATAGCGGTCGCCCTCGCGGTACTGCTCCAGTTCGTCGGGAGTCGTCAGCCACGGCCCGAGCGTGTTGGCGAAGTCTTTGCCCTTGTTCGGGCCCAGGCCTACGCGCATCTCATTGCCCTGGATGTCGCGGGCGCTCCAGTCGTTGAGCAGGCAGAACCCGGCGATGTGCTCGTGCGCCTCCTCGATCGGCACGTCGCGCACCGTGTGCTTCACGATCATCGCCACCTCGAGCTCGAAGTCGAGCCTCCGCGTGAACGGCGGCATCGGGATCTCGGCACCGGTCGGCAGGACCGACCACGGATTCATGAACAGGAATGCGGGCGCCTCGTACCACTGCGGCGGCACCTGGCCGTTGCCCGGCTCGTTCTTCTTCATGCCGGCGATGTGCGCCTCGAACACGAGGAAGTCGCGCATCGCGCGCGGCTGTACCGGCACCGCGAACACGGCGTCTTCGATCGGCAGCTTCTGGTAGCGCCCGCCCCGCAGATCGAGGTCGCGCCGCACGTCCTCCGGCCCGTTCAGCAGGTCGAGGATCTCCGGGTCGCCGGGCACGTCCTGCAGCTTGCCGTGCTGCACGCGCCCGGTGTGGACGATCCCGTTCTCGCCGACGTAGCGCGCGTACTGCGCCACCTCAGAAGTCCAGGGTCTCGTAGAAGTCGCGCTGGCGCGTCTGAAGGGCGGGGATCGCCTGGCCGAGGGCCCACTGCTCGAAGTGCGGATAGGTGGCGTGGGCCTTGAACGCGTCCTCGTCGGCGTACACCTCGAAGATGCGGAAGACATTCGGCTCCTCGGGGCTCTGATAGGCCTGGTAGTAGATGTTGCCGGGCTCGGTGCGCGAGGCGGGGGAGAGCTTCTCCAGCGCGTCGCGCACGGTCTCGGCCTCGCCGGGCCGTGCGATCCAGGTGGCGCTGCACACGAATGCCATGAGTGTGTTCCTTTCGGACGTCGTCGTCGGGGCGGTGCCCCCGGGGTTCACGGTACGGGGGCTGGATGCCGGTGGCCACTGCCATCCGGCGATGCCTCCCATCGGGCGACGTGCCCATAACTCAGGCAGAACGGGCGCACAGGGCCCGCGGGGCGCCCGGAACGACCGGTTCTGCCTGAGTTATGGGCGCTCGCCGGATGCGCCCCGGGCGCTCGCGGCGTCCGATGAGCGCCGGCTCACTCGTCGAAGATCGCGACCGCGCGCGTCCAGCCGGCCGACGCGCCGCGCACCTTGGTCGGGAAGCACGCGACCGTGAAGCCGAACGCGGGGATCTCGTCGAGGTGCTGCAGCTTCTCGATCTGGCAGTAGCCGACCTCGGCGCCGGCCTTGTGGCCCTCCCACACGATCGACGGGTCGCCGGTCTGCTCGAACTGCTCCCGATTGATCGAGACGGGAACATCCCACCCCCAGGCATCCGTCCCCACGACGCGCACGCCCTTGCCGGTGAGGTGCAGCGTCGCCTCGCGGCCGAAGCCGATGCCGGTGTCGATGTAGTCCTCGCGGCCGTAGGCGTCCGAGGCGATCGTGTGCGCCAGGACGATGTCCAGCGGCTGCAGCTCGTAGCCGATGCGGTCGAGCTCGGCGTCGATGTCGGCGGAGGTCACGAGGTGGCCGTTCGGCAGATGCCGCAGGTCGAGCTTGACGCCCGGGCGGAAGAACCAATCCAGCGGCACCTCGTCGATCGTCCACGCCTTCTCGCCACCGTTCATCGTGGGGTGGTAGTGCCACGGCGCGTCGACGTGGGTACCGGCGTGGGTCGTGATCGTCACCGTCTCGGCGGCCAGCCCCTGACCGTCGGGCAGCTGATCGGGCAGGATGCCGTACATCGCATACATGTCCTTCAGGCCCGCGATGTGATCCTTGTACTCGATCTTGGGCCGCAGGAACGGCGGATCGACCGGGATGACGTCATCCAGGGGCATGGACAGGTCTACGAAACGCATGGGCACTCCTTTGTCTGCCGTCCATCATCGACGTGCGGGGAGCGCGGCGACACCCGCCTCCGGACATGCATGGCATCGGCGAGCGGGAGGTCGGCTCAGATGCGGCTCTCACCGCCGGATGCCATGCCACCTATCACGGGAGAGAATGGACGCGGCGACGGATTCCGCCGTACGCTCACGACGTCACCCGCCTCGAAGAGGAGCATTCGCATGGCCATCGCGACGATCAACCCGTTCACCGGTCTCACCGAGCAGGAGTTCGAGCCGCACACCGACGCCGAGGTCGATGCCCGCATCGCGGCCGCGCAGGCGGCGTACGAGACGATGCGTGGGACGACGTACGCGCAGCGCGCCGTGTGGATGAGAACCGCCGCGCAGTTGCTCGAGGACGACGTCGAGCAGGTCGCCCGCCTCATCACGATCGAGATGGGCCGCCCGATCAAGGCGGCCCGCGCCGAAGTGCTCAAGAGCGCGAAGGGTCTGCGCTATTACGCCGACAACGCCGAGCAGCTCCTCGCTCCCGACCCGCTCGCCGATCCGTCGGTCGTCGGGGCCTCGGCGGCCGGCACTCGCTACGCGCCGATCGGGATCGTGCTGGCGGTCATGCCGTGGAACTACCCCATCTGGCAGGTGCTGCGCTTCGCCGGCCCCGCGCTCATGGCCGGCAACGCGGGTCTGCTCAAGCACGCCTCCAACGTGCCGCAGGCGGCGATCTACCTCGACACGCTGTTCGAGCGCGGCGGATTCCCGGTCGGCGCGTTCGGGTCGTTGCTGATCCCGGCATCCCGCGTCGAGGGCGTGCTGCGCGATCCGCGGGTGAAGGCGGCGACGCTCACCGGCTCCGAGCCGGCCGGTCGCTCGCTCGCGTCGATCGCGGGTTCGGAGGTCAAGCACGTCGTGCTCGAGCTCGGCGGCTCCGACCCCTTCATCGTCATGCCCAGCGCCGACGTCGACAGGGCGGCATCCGTCGCGGTCACCGCGCGCAACCAGAACAACGGCCAGTCGTGCATCGCCGCGAAGCGGTTCATCGTGCACACCGACGTCTACGACGAGTTCGTGGAGCTGTTCGGCCAGCGCGTGGCGGCGCTGACGGTCGGCGACCCGCTCGACGAGCAGGTCGACGTCGGGCCGCTGGCGACCGAGTCGGGTCGCGACGAGCTCGAGGGGCAGGTGGCGGATGCCGTCGCCAAGGGCGCGATTGTCCGCACCGGCGGGGTCGTGCCCGACCGCGACGGGTGGTTCTACGAGCCGACCGTGCTGGAGGGCATCACGCCCGAGATGCGGCTGCACCTGGAGGAGGCCTTCGGGCCGGTCGCGACCGTGTACCGTGCTGCCGACCGCGAGGAGGCGCTGGCCCTGGCCAACGGCACGACCTTCGGCCTCAGCTCGGCGGTGTGGACGAACGACCCCGACGAGGAGGACTGGTTCGTCCAGGGCCTGGATGCCGGCGCCGTCTTCATCAACGGGATGACCGCCTCGTACCCGGAGCTGCCGTTCGGCGGCGTCAAGGACTCGGGTGTGGGCCGCGAGCTTGCAGCGGCCGGCATCCGCGAGTTCTGCAACCTGCAGACCGTGTGGAAGGCCTGACGTTCGCGTCGAGGGGAGACGTGCGTCGTCGTTCATCCGACGCAGAGTGGGGTCATGGCGCCAGGTCACAGTGTTTTGCGACGGATGAAGTCAAACCACCGTCGTTCATCCGACGCAAATCGGGGCTATTGTGCGAGATAGCCGCGATACGCGCCGGATGAAGCCGCCGGCCTCGGGCGGCGGGCCCGTGTCGCGTGCGCACGTCGGGTGTGCCTCCTGCCGATTGAGCGCTCCGCCGCAACCCCCCCGGTGATCGAGGAGCCGGCGCTACGCCCCCGGTGATCGAGTGCCCGGTGCGTCCTCCCATGGTTCGGTCGCGGAATTTTGTGGGTGCGCGCATCCACGACCCACATTTAGCCGCGACGGAACATGGCGCGCACCGACCACGATCGGCTCCATTTGCGCGCGGCTCACCAAAGCCGCGAAAGCGGCCACGGGAACGCGACATGTCGCGCGGCGCGGGGTGGGAAGCTTCAGGGCAGGACGACGATCTTGCCGGGGGCGTGCGGGGCTTCCAGAGCGGCGAACGCGGCGGCGACGTCGTCGAGGGGGAAGGTCGCGGCGACCGGAAGCACGAGCGTGCCGGCCGCGATGCCCTCGGCGAGGCGCGTGAGGTTCTCGGGGGTGCGCGCGGCGCGCTCGGCGTTGAGAACCCCCAACTCATCCACGGCGGCGTACCCGGCGATCGCCACGATCCGCTCCTTCGGCACGCCGAGGGCGACGCCCGCATCCAACGCCTCGCGCCCGTGGCAGTCGATGACGGCGGTCACCTCGCCCAGTTCGGCGACGCGCTCGGCCAAACCCTCGCCGTAGGAGATCGGCGAGGCGCCCAGCGAGCGCAGGAGGTCATGGTTGCGCGGGGATGCGGTGCCGATCACGCGCGCTCCCGCGTCGATCGCGAGCTGCGAGGCGACGAGGCCGACACCGCCCGCGGCACCGCCGACCAGCACGGTGTCGCCCGGTCCGACCGGCACGGTCGCCAGGCACGACACGGCGGTGAGCCCCGCCACGTGCAGGCCGCCGGCGATCTCGACGGGTGTGCCCTCGGGGCGGCGGGCAAGCTCGGTGGCGGATGCCGCGACGCGCTCGGCGAGAGCGCCGGATGCCCGCCCCAGCACCTCGTCGCCGACGGCGACGGGCACGCCGTCCCAGTAGGTCGCACCGTCGCCGACCGCGATGACGGTACCGGCCACATCGCCGCCGATGCGGCGCGGAAACGGCGCCTTCGACGGGATGAAGCCGCTGCGCTGCTTGGCATCGAAGGGGTTCAGACCGGCGGACCGCACGTGCACGACGACGGTGCCCGGCTCCGGCTGCGGGTCGTCGACCTCTCCCACGTAGAGGACGTCGGGGCCACCGGTGCGGTCGTAGAGGGCTGCGCGGGTCATCGGATCTCCTTCGTCGGTGCGGGCGCTATTCGTGGCGAACCGCGATCTGCTCCGGCTCGAGCTGAATCGCCCAGCCCTCGATCGTGCCGGCGTTCTCGTACTCTTCGATCTGGAGGATCTGCCGGCCGCGCTCGACGGTCTGCTGCATCGGCGACGTCACGAACGCGTACAGGTTCAGCCACGCCGACTCCTCGTACGCGACGCCGTCCAGCACCAGGACGTTCGCATCGACCACGGCGCGCGAGTTGATCGCATCGCGCGGCGACGTGCTCGTCACCGCGCGGGCGCCGTTGACCTTGTTGCCCGCGACGACGCCGCCGGCGGTCTCGCCGACCACGAGCACGCCGAAGGCGTCGACGCCGGCATCCTGGTCTTCGACGACCGCCGTGCCCACGCGGACGGCGTAGATCGGGTAGTCGTCGCCGGGGTCGATCTCGTCGGTGCCGTGCCATTCGACGTCGAAGCCCGCGGCCTGGGCGCGGCCTCGCAGCGTCTGGCCGAGCTCATAGCCGCCGTGGTCGGCGGCGAAGTGGATGCGTGTCATGTCCGTGACCTTCTGTGCGGGGAGTGCGGGTCAGACCGGAGGGGCGACGAACAGGCCTTTGTCGATGTCGTTGAACGACTCGCGGGCGACGAGCTCGCTCATCTCCTGGGCGGTGCCCCACTGATCCTGGGTGGAGAGCTGGCTGATGTCGTGCCGGTGCGCGACCCACGAGTCGTCGTCGACCATCGACAGCTCGGTCGTGTACTCGATCGTGTTGCCGGACGGGTCGAGGAAGTAGGCGAACGTGTTGTCGCCGGCGTTGTGGCGCCCCGGACCCCAGATCATGCGCGCGCCGGAGCGGAGGATCTTGCCCGCGCCGCGCATCCACTCCTCGATGCCGCGCATCTCGAACGACAGATGGTGCAGCGAGTGGTGTGGGCCGACGGCGATGGCGATCGAGTGGTGGTTGGCGTTGCAGCGCAGGAAGTGCATCATGTCGACGCCGTCGGGGCGCACGAGAGAGTCCGAGATGGTGAAGTCGAGGTGGTCGATGTACCACTGCGCCGTCGTGCCCAGGTCGGCCGAGTTGAACACCATGTGCGACAGCTTCACCGGGATCGGCTCGCGCTCGCGGATCTTGCGGGCCTCGCGGGTCTGGTAGCCGGTGGCGAACTCCAGCACCCGGCCGTCGCCGTCGAACACGCGGAAGCCATAGCCGCCGCCGAACCCGGTCAACTCCTGCGGCTCGTGCACGAACTGCACGTCCTCGCTGTGCAGCTTCGCCGCCAGAGCGTCGACGTCGGCGCGGTTCGCGACACCGAAGCCGGCCAGGTCCACCCGCTTGTCGTCGCGCCGCAGCCGCAGGATGAACGGCTCGGTGGAGCCCTCGGCGGCGAGGTAGCTGAGATCGTCGGAGGCCTCGACCTCGGTCAGGCCCCAGTGCTTGACGAAGAAGTCGCGCTCCTGCTCGAAGTTGGGCACGGCCAGAGCACCGTAGCGCAAGTGGGAAACGAGTCGCGCAGTCATCGTCGACCTTTCATCGAGTGTTCGCCGGCGCGCCGAAGGCGGCCACCCCGAGAGTAAGACCGGCTCGCGCCCGGGCGCCATGCCCGGGGCGGATACCATGCATCTGTGGCCAGTGTCGACACCGATCTGAATCTGCTCGTCGCTCTGCGCGCGCTGCTCGAGGAGGCCAACGTCACGCGGGCCGGTGAACGGGTCGGCAGCGGGCAGTCCACGATGTCGACGGCGCTGGCGCGGCTGCGCGCCGTCTTCCAGGACGAATTGCTCGTGCGCATCGGTCGCGACTACGAGCTGACGCCGCTGGCCCGTCAGATCCTGCCGCACGTGCAGCTGACGCTGCCGCTGATCGCGCAGGCGCTGGGCCAGCACGAACCGTTCGACCCGGCGTCCAGCCGCCGCACGTTCGGCATCCAGGTGACCGACTATGCGGCCGTCGAACTGCGTCCGCTGCTCGGTCTCGCCCGCGCCGCGGCTCCCGGCATCCGGTTCGACGATCTGCGTCTGCCGAGCACCCCGACCGACGCCGAGCGCGACCTGCTCGCGCACGATTTCGTCGTCGCGACGCCTGGCATCGGCATCGAGGGGGAGAGCATGGAACTGTTCCGCGACGAATACGTCGTGATCGCCGATCGCGGCAATCCCCTCATCTCCGACGGCGAGATCTCGCTCGACGACCTGCTCGCCAGCCCCTTCATCCGCTGCGACTTCGGCCGGGCACACCTGACGCCCGCCGAGCGCCGCCTGCACGAGCTCGATCTGCACCCGCGCGTGCGCGTGACGACCTCGACCCTGCTGTCGGTGCCGCTGATCGTCAGCGGCACCGACCTCGTCGGCATCGTGCCGAGCCGACTGGCGCGGCGCAACGCGCGGGCCACCGGCACCGCCTTCGTCCCGACGCCGTTCCCCGCCGTCGAGCTGATCCAGCGTCTGTGGTGGCATCCGGCGCACGGACCCGACGAAGGGCACGCGTGGTTGCGCGCGCTCGCGGCGCAGTGCGTCGAGGCCGGTGTGCTGTCGGAGCCTGGCGTCGTGCGATAGCAGGCATCGCCGCAGGCCGCTGGCGGCGGAGCATCGCCGGGCCTAGCGTCGTGCCAGGACTCAGGCGCGTCAGCGACGTCGCACGTGCCATGAAAGGGAAGACGAAACATGTCGGTTCAGAATGTGCTCATCGTCGGAGGAGGCTTCACGGGGCTCACCACGGCCATCGCGCTCGCTCAGCGCGATGTGCAGGTCACCCTCGTGGACAAAGTGTCGGCGTGGGCACGCGTCGGGCACGGCCTGACCATCCAGGGCAACGCGCTGCGCGTGTTCAAGGAGATCGGCATCATCGACGACGTGCTCGCCGTCGGCCAGCCGGAGAACTCGGTGACCCTGTCGCTGGCGAACGGACACATCCTCGCCGAGATGCCCACGCCTCGCACCGGCGGTGACGACCTCCCCGCCACGATCGGAGCCCTCCGCCCCGATCTGCACGAGATCCTCGTGGCCAAGGCGGAATCGCTGGGCGTGGAGATCCGCCTCGGGCTCGAGCTCACCTCCTTCGAGAACCACGGCGACACGGCGACCTCCGTGCTTTCCGACGGCACGAGTGAGACGTGGGACCTCATCGTCATCGCCGAGGGCATCAAGTCGCAGACGCGCCCCAAGCTCGGCATCACGGAGGACCGCGCCCCCAGCGGCCTGGGGATCTGGCGCGCCGTCACCTCGCGCCTGCCGGAGATGACCGGCGGCATCGCCTTCCCGACCGAGGACGACGGCGGAGCCTTCAAGGTCGGCTACACGCCGGTCAGCGCC
>JASGEE010000145.1:0-6024 GCA_047606715.1 Microbacterium sp. | reverse complement strand
GGCCGCCCACCCGGAGCGCCCTCGTAGCGCGCGCCCATGGCAGCGCGCACGACGCTGCGCGGGCCGTCCGCCCCGACGACCCAGTCAGCCGTGAGCCGCCGCTGCGTGCCGTCCTCGGTCTCGACGGCGACAGTGGCGACCGCGTCGCCCTGTGTCACCGCGACGGCGCGGGCGCCAAAGAGCGTCGTGATCCCGAGGCGCCCGCCGATCGCACCGCGCAGCACCTTTTCGACCATCCCCTGGCTGATCTGTTGTCCCGGTTCGGGGGAGAGCGCGGGCGGGACGGCGAGGCCGAGCGCGCCGTCGATGTGCGCGATCTCACGGCCCACGACGGTGTCGACGAACGAGATGCGGTTCGACCAGTCCACCTTGATCGGTGCGGCACGGCGGATGCGGTCGGCGACTCCGAGGCGACGGAAGTGCTCCATGCTGCGGGCCGAGGTCGTCTTGGCTCGGGGGCGGGAGTTCTCCACGACGGTACGTGGCTCGACGACGACGCAGCGTACCCCGTGGTGGTCGAGTTCGAGGGCCGTGGTCAGTCCGACCGGGCCCGCGCCCACGATGATCACGGGAAAGTGTGTCGTCATGAGTCTCCTTGGCTGAACGGATGCCGCAGGAGTGAGAGCCCCGGCGGTCTGCGTCGATCCTGGCCGCCCGCTGTCCGCCGCCGCCCGCTGCTTTCAATCAATGGCACAATCGACGCATGGGTGATCAGACTCCGGCGCCGCGTCGACGCGGAGGCCGGCCCGCGGTGGGCGAGCCGCTGCTGGATCGTGCCTTCCGGCTGCTCGGCGCGTTCACCGAGGATGACCCCACGCTAAGCCTCGGCGAGCTCAGCGCGAAGACCGAGGTCCCCCTGAGCTCCACCCTGCGCATCGGGCAGCACCTCGTGCGGCTCGGGGCGCTGGAGCGCCTGCCCGACGGCCGGTTCACGATCGGACTGCGGATGCTGAACTTCGCCGCCCTCGCCCCGCGCGGTCATGGGCTGCGTGCGATCGCGCTGCCCTACATGGAAGACCTGCACCGGGCGACGCGCCAGCACGTACAGTTCGCCGTGCGGGAGAAGGACGAGGGGGTGATCGTGGAGCGGCTGTCTGCTCCCGGGGCGGGGCGAGTCCTCTATCACGCTGGCGGCAGGTTCCCCCTTCACGGCACGAGTCTGGGAATCGTGATGCTGGCCTACGCGCGGCCGGAGTTTCGTGCCGCCTACCTCACTCGCCCGCTCGTGCTCGAGCCCGAGAACCTTCCCGTCGACACCGCGGCGCTTCGCGCGCAGCTCGACGAGACCCGTTCGCGCGGTGTGGCGACGTTCTCGCGCGTGCTGCCCGAACCGGCCGAGGCGATCGCCGCTCCCGTGTTCGATCGTGACGGCGAGTGCATTGCGGCCCTCTCGGTGCTCGCCGGCGATGGCACGGTCGATCTGCGGTCGGCGGAGCCCGCCGTCATCGCCATCGCACGAGCGATCTCGCGCGACGTCGCGCGTACCAGGCTGCCGGCGGACTGACCGAGCACCGCACGGGGCGGCATCCATTCCGATCAATGAAAGTCCGCGGGAGGATGCGGACACGGCGCGCCTACAGTGGCGTCAGCCGCACGGGCAGTCACCCGGGCCGGTGGCGGACGGCACGGTCGCCGTTCGCGATGAGGAGAGCGGACATGACACGGATCGAAGAGCACTGGAGCACTTTCCCGTTCACGAAAGGACCCCGCATCGTCACGCGCGACGAGCGCGGCCTGCTGCTCGCGCCCGAGTTCACATTCAAGCAGCTCGTCCCGCACCCGCCGATCCAGGTGATCCACTTCCCCGCCGAGTTCGAGCCGGGGAGCTTCGCGATCCCACGCCCGGTGTACGAAAGCCACTACCTGCGCATCGAGTGGCAGACCATGCCGGGGACGCGCCAGCCCTTCTACCACCGCAACACCGACGTCGACGAGCTCTCGTTCCAGGTCGCCGGCACTCGCAGCCTCATGACCGACATCGGCTTGGCCACGATGCGTCCCGGCGACTACACGCGGTTGCCGGTCGGGGTGACCCACGACAACTTCTCCGACGACGACATCCACGTGCTGTTCTACTTCCCGGCGCCCGTGAACGAACTCGTGCCCTCGTATCGGCGCAGCGAGGTCGTCATCCCGCCGCAGTCGTGGGCGGCCGGTCCCCGCCCAGAGCTGGTGACCGAGTGCCTGGGCGGCCCCGAGCACGACATCACGATGGGCGAGATCCACGAGGACGACATCTGGGGTCACGTGCAGGAGACCGACGACCGGCTGGAGATCCTGCGCGTCGACCCCGACACTGTCGGCACGACGTGGCTGTACGGTTCGGACGAACTGCTGATCGGTCAGACCAATCTGCGTGACGACAGAGGTCTCGCCTACATCCGCACCCACAACGCGGAGGAGATGCAGTATCAGATCAGCGGCGAGCGGCTCCTGATCACCCAACGCGGCATGGTCCGACTCGTCCCGGGCGACTTCGTCCGCATCCCGCTCGGAGTCGCCCACACGAGCATCGTCCACGGCGACAGCTCGCACATCCGGGTCTGCTCCGCCAAGACCTATCTGCAGGTCATCGACGGCGTGGAGTGCGTGCGCGCCGCCGTGCCGCAGATCGGCAAGTCCACTGGCGAGGCCGAACCCATCGACATCGACGCGATCGACGCCGCGCGCGCGGCGATCGCCTGAGGACCAGAGCGACCTGCCGCGACGACGCGGCGGAAAGGAAAACCCCATGACCGCCATCGGTGCCGTCTCCGAGATCGGCTACGTGTCGATGCTCACCCGCGACCTCTCGGCCTCGCTGCGCAATGCAGCCGACGTCTTCGGACTCATCGAGACCGAATCGACCGCCACGAAGGCGTTCCTCACCGCACAGGACACGCATCATGAGCTCGTGTACACGCAGGCCGACACAGATGCCGTCGACCACATCGGTCTCGGGGTCGACAACGTCTCCGAGCTCGAGGCGATCCGCGCCAAGGTGGACCGCGGCGGATTCCAGATCGTGTCGGAGCAGCCGATCGAAGACCACGTCGAGCAGGGGTTCGCATTCGTCGGACCCGAGGGGTACACCTGGCAGCTGTACGTCACCGACAAGGGCCAGAGCTACCGCATGCGCAAGCGCGGCAGCCTCACCGCCGATCGCCTCGGGCACGTGAACATCAAGTCGCGCAACGCGCCGGTGATGCGCGATTTCTTGCACGACGTCTTCGACTTCCGGGTGTCCGACGCGATCGGCATCGACAACTTCTTCATGCGGTGCAACAACGACCATCACGGCATCGCGATCTTCTCCTCGACCGAGCTGGGCATGCACCACCACGCGTGGCAGGCGGGCAACATCATGGACCTCGCACGGCTGGGCGATCGGCTGGCTCGCCGGGGGGCGCGGCTCGCGTGGGGACCGGTGCGCCACGGCGCGGGTGACAACATCGCCGTGTACTACGTCGAGCCCAACGGTGCCGTGATCGAGTACTACTGCGACATGGAGACCATCCGCGACAAAGACCGTCCCGCTCGCACCTTCGACCCCGACGACCTGTACTGGATCAACCAGTGGGACGGTCAGGTGCCCGACGGCATCCTCGATTACGGTGTCGCCCCCGTGGAGCGCTGAACCCGCTCTCTTCCCCATCTGCCTGCACCGAGCATCCATCCCCATCGAGAAAGAACCCGCATATGCGCCTTGCACACCACGACGGCCGTGCCCTCCTGCTCACCGGTGACGGCGTCGGCATCGACATCGCCACCGCCAGCGACGGCCGGTTCGGCCCGGACATCCACACGATCTACGACGCGTGGGATGCCTTCCTCGCCTGGGCGCCGCATGCGTCGGGGGAGGAGATCGCCCTCGACGAGGCGAAGCTGGGGCCGGTGGCGCCGCGTCCCCTGCAGTCGCTCGGGGTGGGGTTGAACTACGCCGATCACGTCGTCGAGAGCGGGTTCGCGCGGCCCGACCGACTGCCGCCGGTGTTCCCGAAGTTCCAGTCGTCGATCGCTGGACCCTACGAGACGGTGAGGCTGGTCCCGGGCGGTCGCAACGACTGGGAGGCCGAGCTGGGTGTCGTCATCGGCCGCATCGCACACGAGATCGCCGAGGGAACCGGGTGGGATTACGTGGCGGGGCTGACCGTCACTCAGGATCTGTCCGAGCGGACGACGCAGTTGGACGGTCCCGCACCGCAGTTCGGCCTGGGCAAGTCGTTCCCCGGATACTCCCCGCAGGGGCCGTGGCTTGTCACGCCCGATGAGCTGCCCGATCGCGACGACCTCGCGATCCGCGGCGAGCTCGACGGCGAGGTCGTGCAGGAGGGACGCACGAGCCAGATGCTCTTCGACGTGCCGTCGCTCGTGGAGAAGCTGTCGCACATTCTCACCCTCCACCCGGGAGACATCATCTACTCCGGCACGCCGTCGGGCGTCGGGTTCTCACGCGAGCCCGAGCGGCTGCTGCAGCCGGGTCAGACACTCGTCACGACGATCGAGGGCATCGGCACCATCCGTCAGACGTTCGTGTAGCGGGCTGGCTCCTCGGCACGCTGCGCGGTGCCGTGGGAAGATGCCTTACGGGCACACGGCGGGAGGTGGCGATGGCCTCTTCGATAGACCTCAACAGCGACCTCGGCGAGGGCTTCGGCGCGTGGGGCTTCGGCGACGATGCGGCCATGCTCGACCTCGTCACGAGCGCCAACGTCGCGGCGGGTTTCCACGCGGGCGATCCGGCCGGCATCCTCGACACGCTGCGCGCGGCCGCCGAGCGCGGCGTGTGCGTCGGTGCGCACGTCGGCTACCGCGACCTGGCCGGATTCGGCCGACGGGCGATGGATGTGACACCCCGCGACCTTCAAGCCGAGACGATCTATCAGATCGGTGCGGTGAGCGCGCTCGCCGCGGTCGCCGGCACGCGGGTCGCGTACGTGAAACCGCACGGTGCCCTCTACAACGCGATCGTGCACGACGAGAAGCAGGCGGCGGCCGTCGTCGCGGCGGTGCGGGCGGTCGATCCGGGCCTGGCGGTCGTGGGTCTGCCCGGTTCCGCGGTGTTGCGCCGGGCCGAGGCCGCCGGGCTGCGCTGTGTGCGCGAGGCCTTCGCCGATCGCGGCTACCGCGCCGATGGCACGCTCGTGCCGCGGGGGAGCGCGGGTGCTCTCGTGCACGACCCCGCGCACGTCGCCGAGCGGGTGGTGCGGATGGTGGGCGAAGGTGTGGTCTTCACCCCCGACGAGGCGCGCGTCACGATCGACGTCGACTCGATCTGTGTGCACGGCGACACTCCGGGGTCGGTGGAGGTCGCGCGCGCCGTGCGCGCGGCGCTGGATGCGGCCGGCATCGCCGTGCGCAGCGTGCTCCATGCCTGACGGTCCTCGGTCGCCGGCGCTCACCGTGCGGCGCTGCGGGGATCGCGCGCTGCTGATCGATGGGCTCGACCGCGGTGTTCCGGCGCGGCTGCGGGCCGCACTGCGAGCAGACCCGCTGCTCGGCCAGGTCGACGTGGTCGTCGGCGCGCAGACCGTGCTCGTGTGCTTCGCCGTCGCCTGGCCGCACGCGTCCGCGGTCTGGGCGAGGCTGGATGCTCTCGCCGACGCCCCCGAGCCCGCCCCCGCCGCGACGCACACGATCGACGTCGTCTACGACGGTGCTGACCTCGAACCGCTGGCGACAGCGCTGGGCACGAGCGCAGAGGCTCTGGTCGCGTGGCATTCACGGGCCGCGTGGCGCAGCGAGTTCACCGGCTTCTCGCCGGGGTTCGCCTACCTCTCACGCCCGGCCGACCAGCGCGAGATCGCACGGAGGAAGAGCCCGCGCACCCGGGTGCCCGCCGGATCGGTCGCGCTCGCCGGCGTGCACAGCGGCATCTACCCGCAGGAATCGCCCGGCGGCTGGCAGCTGATCGGGCGTACGGACGCTGCGGTGTGGGACGCACAGCGCGCGCAGCCGGCGCTGATCGCGCCCGGGGACGATGTGCTCTTCCGCCCGGTCCGGGCGTTCGCGCGCGCCGCGGCGCCCCCGCCGCCGGCCGCGGCG
>JASGEE010000144.1:0-7970 GCA_047606715.1 Microbacterium sp. | reverse complement strand
GACGACGTCGGCGCGGGTCACGGTCGCGCAGGCGATCAAGGCACCGGATGCGGTCGACATCATCGCGGCGACCGCCGCGGCCAGGACGATGCCCGACAGGCCCGCTGGCAGAACCTTCTCGGCGATCGCAGCGTAGGCGTCATCCTTGGCCTCGCCGTCGGTGAGCAGCACGGCGGCGGCCGTGCCGATCAGCGCACCGGCGACGCCGTACAGCAGGCAGTAGACGCCGGCCGCCGTGCCACCCCAGCGCGCCACCCGCGGCGTGCGGGCCGTGAAGACGCGCTGCCAGATGTCCTGCCCGATCAGCATCCCGAAGGAGTAGATCACGAAGTAGGTGACGATCGTGTCGACACCGATCGTGCCGAGGTCGAAATACGACGGACCCGCGTCGCCGAGGCGCTCCATGATGCCGTCGATGCCGCCCGCGCTGAACCACGCGAAGGGCAGGAGGAGGAAGAAGACACCGATCGTCTTGATGATGAACTGCACCATGTCGGTGAGCGTGATCGACCACATGCCGCCGATGGACGAGTAGATGATCACGATGGCGGCACCGATGGCGATGGAGACCGGCCGCGGCGTGCCGAACAGCACGTTGAAGATCGTGGCGTACGCGATGGTGGAGGTCACCGTGAGCATGAGCGTGTACATCGCCATGACGATCCCCGAGGCGCTCGTGGCGTTGATTCCGTAGCGCAGCTGGAGCATCTGCGCGACGGTGTAGACCTTCAGCCGCTGGATCGGGCCGGCGAAGAAAAGACTCAGCAGGATGAGCCCGACCGCGATGGCGACGACGAGCCACATCCCGGAGATGCCGTACGTGTAGCCCAGTCCCACGCCGCCGACGGTGGACGCGCCCCCCAGCACGACGGCGGCCATGGTCCCGGTGTAGAAGCCGGGGCCGAGCCTTCGCCCCGCGACGAGGAAGTCGCTGGAGTTCTTCGTTCGTGTCTTGCCCCAGAAGCCGAACGCCAGCATGGCGACGAGATAGACGACGATGATGACGATGTCGATGGTCATTGGGTTTCCTTCGTTCCAGATCGAGTGAGATGCGTGGGTGCGAACATGCGCAGTACTGCTTTCACGACCACGACCGCCGGGCCGGGTTCGCGGATAGCGCGGGCAAGGGTGTCGCCTGCGCCCTGGAGCGATGCCTCGTAGGCGGGGATGCCGAATGCGCCGGCGAGCGCGACGAAGTCGGGGCGGTGGAGGTCCGTCGACGTCGCCGCGCCGAAGGCTCCCGTCATGTACTCGCGGAGGATGCCGTAGCCCCCGTCGTCGACGATCAGCCACGTCACGTCGGCGTCGTGCTGGCGTGCGGCCGCCAGCTCGGCGATGCCGTACATCGCCCCGCCGTCGCCGGAGACGGCGAGCGTGCGACGCCCCGACCCGATCGCCGCGGCCACCGCGGCGGGGTAGGCGAAGCCGAGGCCGCCGGCGCCCTGCGCGCTGTGGAACCCGCCATCGCGCGGATCCCACGCCGACCACGCCCAGTAGGCCGCGATCGTCATGTCCCAGAACGTCGGCATGTCATCCGGCACGACGGCACGCAAACCGGCCAGAAACCTCCGCTCCGGCGCGAGGTCCTGCGCCGCGATGCGCGCCTCGACGCGCCGCCGCAGATCGGCGGCGATCCGTGCGCCCCCCTCCCCCGCGCCGACGGTCGGCGGGGGGAGCAGGTCGGCGATCGCGTTCAATGCGAGACCCGCGTCGGCGTGGATGCCGAGGCCCGGATGGTTCGACCCGAGCACGCGCGGCTCGGCGTCGATCTGGATCAACCGACCCTCCGGGGCGAACGTGAAGTAGTTGCTCGTGATCTCGCCGATCGCCGTGCCGACCGCCAACAGCACGTCGGCCCGTTCGAGGAGCTCCGTCGTGTCGCGGTCCTCGATCCACGATGCGGCCGACAGCGGATGTGAGAACGCGATGGCGCCCTTGCCGCCGACAGTCGACACAACGGGCGCACCCAGTGCCTCCGCGACCCGCCGCAGCCCGTCGGGACCGGTCTGAGATCGCCGCACACCGCCGCCGGCGAGGATGACGGGCCGCTCGGCGGCCGACAGGATCTGCACCGCCTCGGCGACGAGCTCGCTGCGCGCCGGCCGCTGCGCAATCGTGACGGCGACATCGCGCACCGGCGGCATGCCGGCCGGACCCAGGATCACGTCCTCCGGGATCTCGACCCAGGTGGGGCCGGCCGGCGCAGCCTGGGCGAGAGCCCAGGCGTCTGCGAGCGCCGACGGGATCTGCGCGGCATCCCGCACGAGCGCCGTGGACTTCGTGACGTTGCGGGCACTTTCCTGCTGATCGTCGAGCTGATGCAGCATCCCGTTGCGCGTGCCGCCGAGTCCGCGACGCGGCACCTGGCTGGAGATCACCAGCAGCGGGACACCTGTGGCGTATGCCTCGTGCAGAGCGCCCAGAGCCGTGAGCGCCCCCGGCCCCGTCGAAAGCAGCAGCACACCGACGCGACCTGTGACCCGCGCATACCCATCGGCTCCGAAAGCGGAGTTGTTCTCGACGCGCGAGCTGACGAGCATCAGCTCACTGCGGCGGACCGCGTCGAACAGACCGAGGGCATGCTGGCCCGGGATGCCGAAGACATGGGTCGCGCCGAGCGCCGTCACAGTCTCGACGACGACGTCCCCGCCCGTGCGGTCACCAGTCACGCTGCAGCTCCATTGTCGAGCAATGGATGCCACCACCGTTCTTGTTGATCTCCCGATAGTCGATCGGGATCACCTCGACACCATGCCGGTCGGCGAGGATCTCCGCGGTGCGCGGCAGATGCGAGGGGAACAGGACCGTGCGGCGATCGAGGGTCAGCAGGTTGCAGGCCCAGTCCTCGCCGGGTGCGACGTCGACGGTCTCGATGCCGAGCTCCCACAGTCGCGCCATGAGATCGTACGGCGCGATGCTCGGGTTCACGACGGCGAGATCGTCGTCGATCATCGCCATGCACAGGTCGAGGTGGATCTGATATCCCGGCATCTGGTAGCGCTCACAGCGGATGCCGCGGTCCTCGAGGATCCGCGCGAGCTGCCGGTACCCCTCCGGGTTGCAGCGCACCGAGGTGCCGAAGAAGGCGAGGTCCGGTCGCACCTTGATGAAGCTGCCGCCCTCCGCGACGCCCGTGCCGCCGATCGTCGCGAGGATCGGGAGCCCTGTGGCCGCGACCGTCTGCGTGATCGACTGCTCCTCACCACGCCGCATGCGGGGTGCGAGCCGCAGGATGATCGCGCCACCGGGCACCGTCACGAGCGGGTCACGCGTGAACACGCTCTTGGAGAATCCGTCGAGATCGGGAGCGTAGACGACCTCGACGCCGTGGCCGCGCAGTGTGTCGGCGAGCGCATCGTGCTCGCGGTGGGCGCGTTCCAGGTCGGGCAGGTCGCGCCCCGTCCAATACCAGCGCCGTTGCGGGTCGAGGTACGCGTCGAGCTCGCTCTCCCACGCGGAATCTCCGAGCTCGGCGACGCGCTCGAGGAGCTTCGACGGCCGGCGCAGCATGATCGCGCGGACTCGGCTCACCTCGTCGGCGGCGCCCCACTTGCGTCCCCATCCGGAGACCAGCTCCGACTCCGACTCGAACGCCGGCGACGGCTGCGGGGCGAGGATGCGGTGGAAGCGCCCCTCGTTCATCCCCGACGGCGCGGACATGTCAGTCATGTTCTCCTTCGTCACTGCGCCAACGCCCCGTCGGCGAGTCGGCGCACGACCTCGGTCAGCACGTCCACGCCCGCGCACAGGTCGTCGTCGCGCGTGAATTCCGCCTCGTTGTGCGATACCCCGTCGACCGACGGCACGAAGAGCATGACGGTGGGCACGCGGCGCTTCATGTTGACCGAGTCGTGACCGGCCACGGTGAGGATCTCGTCGTGCGGATGTCCGAGAGCGGCAGCGACCTCGCGCGCGAGCTCGACGCCGGAAGGCTGGAACGGGTCGATCCCCCACTCGTGTGAGAGCCGCTGCTCGACACGCACGTTCGCCGTGCGCTCGATCTCGGCGCATTCGGCGCGCAACGCGGCGTTGGCCTGCGCCAGCACGCTCTCGTCGGCGCAGCGCAGGTCGAGCAGCAGCCGCACGCGGGAGGCTACGACGACGGGAGAGTTCGGGTACACGTCGAGCTTGCCCACGGCCGTGTGCAGCTGGCCGGGAAACCGGTCGGCCAACTGGCGCGCGAACACGACGAGCAGCGAGGCGCCGTAGAGGGCGTCCTGTCGGTCCTCCATGACCGTCGCACCGGAGTGCGCCTGCGTTCCTTCGACGAGGATCTCGTACTTGCTCGCGGCCCAGGTCGCCGTGACGAGGCCGATCGTCGTTCCGGAGTCCTCCAAGAGGCGGCCCTGCTCGACGTGGATCTCGGCGCAGGAGACGGCATCCGGCCCCTCCCACTCGGTGAGGAAACCCGCCTGCCCCAACGCCGAGGCGACGGTGACGCCGGCGGGGTCCGTCGTCGCGAGCGCCGCCTGAAGCGGCAGAACACCCGTGTAGACCGAGCTGCCCATCATCGACGGCATGAACCGCGACCCCTCCTCGTTGAACCAGTTGACGACGGCGAGGTTGTAGCGCGGCACGTGACCAGACTGGGCCCACTCGTCGATGAGCCGGAACGCGGCGTGCGCTGCTGCCATGACCCCGTAGGCGCCGTCGAACCGACCCGCGGTCGGCTGCGAGTCCATGTGTGAGCCGACGACGACGTACGGAGCGTCCGGGACGATCTCGACGAGGCCGAACTGGTTGCCGACGCGGTCGTACCGCACGTCGATGCCGTGGCTCTCCAGCAGCCCGTGCAGCCAGTTGCGCTGTGCGATGTCGGCCGAAGAAGCCGCCTGTCGATCGACCCCGCCCGCAGGCGTCGCGCCGAACGTGCTCATCGTCGCGAAGTCGTGCAAGAAGTTCGCGGCGAGAAGGCTGTGCTCGGTGAGGCTCATCGCACTCCGTTCGTCGGGTTGTACTGATGATGTCGGCGACCGAAGGGATAGTCACTGGACGCACGCCGCGCTTTCGACGCCAATGACTGTGCGATCGCACAAGACAGAAGAGGCGAGCCGGCCAGTGCGCCTGCCAGACTCGTGCCATGCACGAGCGAGGAGAGAGATGACTGTTCACCTGCACAGAGGCGGCGAGCTCCACCCATGAGCGCCGGCGCCATCGCCGAGGGCGGATCGACCTCGACCCGCTGGCGGGAGCTCCTCGACGAGCTGCTCGTGCTCGTCCCCGATCTCGCCGCGCAGTACGTCGGACGCGTGCGCGCGGTGCCCGGCTACGAGGCCGAATCGAGCGCCGTGGGCGACCAGGAGTTGCTGGAGACAGCGGTCACGTGCATCCGTCTGCACATCGAGAGCATCCGCGACGGGCACGGCGGCGATCAACTGGACGTCGCTGCCGGAGAACTGGGGCGACGACGCGCGTTCCAACGCGTGCCGGCCGAGTCGGTGGCGATTGCGCTCCAGCTCGACTTCGGTGTGATCTGGGGAGCGCTCCTGGAGATGTGCGGGCCGCGCGATGCCGTCATCCTCACGGCGCACGTGGAACCGACCTGGCGCATCGTCGACCGGTTCACCGCCGCGGTCATGTCGTCGTACAACAGTGAGATCTCTCGCCTGGCACAGCACGAGACCAACCTGCGCCAGGCGACGATCGGCCGTCTGTTCGCCACCCCGCACGAGTCGCTCGCCCGCACCGTCGCGTTCCAGATCGGGTGCGATGCGGGAGATCAGTTCACCGTCGTCGTCGCCGATCAGGCCGACTCCCAGGATCGACTGGCTGCCGTGGTCGAGAGGCTGCCTCGCTCCGCGCAGGTCTTCACACATCGGTTCAGCGGCGCCACGGTCGTGTTCTGGCCATCGTCGGTCGAGGACGAGGCCCCCGCTCTCGACGAGGTTCGCGCCTCTCGCGCCCGCGGCGTGCGCGGCCTCGCCGCCGTCCCGGGCACCGCGAGGACACTGCTCAGCGTGCTCGACGCGACAGACGCCCTGCGGCAGCAGATCGTCGACCTGGAGCACAGCATCCCCCTGCTCGCTCGGCGGGCACTGATCGACCAGAAGGTCGATCTCCGGCCCGTCGTGACCGAAGGATGGGCCTCGTGCCCTCCGTACGAACGCGACCGCATCATCGAGACGCTGGAGGAATACTTCGCCACCGGCAGCGTGCAACGCACGGCGCAGAGGCTGTTCTGTCACCGCAACACCGTGCTGAACCGTCTCTCGCGCTTCACCGAACTCACCGGCCTCGACGTCACGATCCCTCGCGACGCTGCCACCGCGATGATCGCGCTGGGTCACCCCTGAGCAGAACGCGATCTCGAGCGACGTGTCGCCATCTGCACCTCCGCACCGGCATCCACGCCGAGACCCGCTCTGCGCGCCGAGACCCGGGCTCCCGGCGCCGGGTCTCGGCGCCGGGAGCGGGTCTCGTCTTCGCCACCGAGACGGCGGCGCGCACACCGCAGACTCAGTCGCGGCGCTTGGCCGAGCGCTGGAAGCGATCGGGCTTGATCTCGATGAGGCGGCCCGAGATGCGCGTGCCCTCCAGGCGCTTGAGGGTCTCGCGGGGCAGCTCGGCGGGCAGCTCGACGAGCGAGAAGTCCGGTCGGATCTGGATCGCCCCGAAGTCCTCACGGCGCAGGCCGCCCTCGTTCGCCAGCGCCCCGACGATCTGCCGCGGCTCGACCTTGTGACGGCGCCCGACCTCGATGCGGTAGGTCGCCGTCGGGCCCGACGCCCGGCGGCGCCCCTCGCGACTCGGGCCCCCGTCGCGCGCGGAACCACGATCGCCACGGTCACCGCGCTCACGCCCGCGGTCGTCGCGATCGAACCGCTCCCGACGCACGGAATCGGCGTCGGCCTCTAGCAGGAGCGGGGTCTCGCCCTGCGCGACGACGGCGAGAGCGGCGGCGACATCGGCCTCGGGCACGTCGTGGTGGGTCACGTAGTGGTTGATGATGTCGCGGAACCGGTCGATGCGCTCGGTCTCGGCGAGAGCAGCCGTGATCGCGTCGTCGAAGCGCGTGAGGCGCGTCGCGTTGACGTCGTCGACGCTCGGCAGGGTCATCTCCGTCAGGGGCTGGCGCGTCGCCTTCTCGATGGATGCCAGCATCCGCCGCTCCCGCGGGGTGACGAAGCTGATGGCATCCCCCGTGCGCCCCGCGCGCCCCGTACGACCGATGCGGTGCACGTACGACTCGGCGTCGATCGGCAGGTCGAAGTTGACGACGTGGCTGATCCGGTCGACGTCGAGCCCACGGGCGGCGACATCGGTCGCGACGAGGATGTCGAGCTTGGCGTCTTTGAGCTGGTTCACGGTGCGTTCGCGCTGAGCTTGCGCGATGTCGCCGTTGATCGCCGCGGCGGTGTAGCCGCGGGCGCGCAGCTTCTCGGCGAGCGTCTCGGTCTCGTTCTTCGTACGGGTGAACACGATCATGCCCTCGAAGGGCTCGACCTCGAGGATGCGGGTCAGGGCATCCACCTTCTGCGGGTACGAGACGACGAGGTAGCGCTGGGCGATGTTGGTCGCCGTCGAGGTCTTCGCCTTGACGTTGATCTCGTCGGGATCCTTCAGGTAGGTGCCCGCGAGCCGGCGGATCTGCGCGGGCATCGTCGCCGAGAACAGGGCCACCTGCTTCGTGTCGGGGGTGGAGGCGAGGATCGTCTCGACGTCTTCGGCGAAACCCATCTTGAGCATCTCGTCGGCCTCGTCGAGCACGAGGAAGCGCAGTTCGGAAAGGTCCAGAGTGCCCTTGTCGAGGTGGTCCATGATGCGCCCCGGCGTGCCGACGACGACATGCACCCCGCGACGCAGCGCGGACAGCTGCTGACCGTACCCCTGGCCGCCGTACACGGGCAGGATGTGCACGCCGCGCAGGTGCGCCGCGTACGACTCGAACGCCTCGCACACCTGCAGCGCGAGCTCGCGGGTCGGGGCGAGCACGAGCGCCTGCGGCGTCTTCTGCGACAGGTCGAGGTGCG
>JASGEE010000143.1:0-43403 GCA_047606715.1 Microbacterium sp. | reverse complement strand
CCGCCGCGCGCCCGGGCGGCGGCCACTGATGGCGGGGCCGCTCGACGCGGACGTGATCGTCGTCGGTCTCGGTGTGCACGGCAGCGCCGCCGTCGCCGCGCTGGCCCGTCGCGGTCACCGTGTCATCGGCCTGGAACGCTTCTCATCCGGGCACGCGCGCGGCTCCTCGCACGGTCGCACCCGGATGATCCGACGCGCGTATCCGAATGCCGTGTGGAACGACCTCGTCGCCGGCGCCGACAGAGCGTGGGAGCGGCTGGAGCGCGAGACCGGGGCGATCTTGATCCATCGCACCGGAGGCCTCTACGCCCATCGCGGTGCGGCACAGCTGCAAGGGCCCGACTGCGTCCCGCTCGAGGGCGCCGGGGACCTCGCGCGGCGCATGCCCGGCTTCCGGGTGCCCGAGGGGTACAGCGCCATATATGACCCTGCGGCCGGGGTGCTCGAGGCGGAACGGGCGATCGACGCGCTGCGTCGGGTCGCACGAAACGCTGGCGCGCAGTTGCGATTCGCGCAGCGGGTGCGCGACTGGCAGGTCGAAGACGATGCGGTTCACGTGCGGCTCGACGACGCCGTCCTGCGTGCGCGGCGCCTCGTCGTGGCCGTCGGGCCGTGGGCCGCGACCGCGATCCCGGCTCTGGCACCGCTGTTGGAGGTGTGGCGGATCCTCACGCTCACCGTCGCTGCGGGTCAGACGGTTGCGATGCCGCCGCAGCTCGGCGCGTTCTCGGTCGACCGGCCGGAAGGTCTCGTGTTCGGCATCCCCGACGCCGACGGCAACGGATTCAAGCTCGGCGTCGACGCCGGGATGCCCTGGGATCCCGAGTCCGCGCCCGCCGCGCCGACCGGCGACGAGATCGACCGGTTGCGCACGCTCATGCAGACGTACGTGCCCGGTATCGACACGTCTCGGGCGGATGCCGCCGCCTGCCTGTACACGATGACCGCCGACAAGCGCTTCATCCTCGGCCCGCTGGCCGCCACGCCCGAGGTCATCGTCGCATCGGCGTGCTCGGGTCACGGCTTCAAGTTCGGCGCCGTGATCGGTGAGGCGCTCGCGGACATGTGCGAGGGCGATCCACGCGGCGATCTCGAATTCGTCTCGACGGCGCGGAGGGGACTGTGATGAGCCGTGAGGTCGCGCTCGCCGCTCCGCACCCCGCCGCCGTGGCGGCGGGCCGGTCCGTAGCCGCCGCGGGAGGGAACGCTCTGGATGCCGCGCTGGCCGCTGCCGCCATGCTCACGGTGGTCTACCCGCACCAGTGCGCGTTGGGCGGTGATCTGATCGCCCTCGTGCGCGCCCCGGGTGGCGCGACGACCGCGGTGATCGCCGCCGGAACCGCGCCCGCCGCGATCGACCGGGTGGCGATCGGATGGAATGCCGTGCCGCGGTTCGGTGCGCACGCCGTGACGGTGCCCGGCATCGTTGCCGGATGGCAAGCGATCCAGGCGCAGGGTGCCTCGCGGCCCTTGGGCGATGCCCTCGCGGCGGCGGCGGACGTGGCCGACGCGGGATTCCCCGTGAGCGCCGGCATGCGCCGTGCGCTCGAGTCGCGCGCCGATGCCGTCCTGGCAGACCCCGGAATGCGCGCCGTCTTCTCGGAAGGCGGTGCGGTGCTCGCCGAGGGCGCCACGGTGCGCCAGCGGGCTCTTGCGGCGACGCTTCGCCGCCTCGCGGTCGATCCGGCAGACTTCTATCGCGGTGAGACGGCGCGTGCGCTCGTTGCGGCGCTGCGTGCGGACGGCGGCGTGCACACGGCGGACGACTTCGCCTCGTATGCGGCCGAGGTCACGCCGGCGCTGTCGGTGCGCTCCGCGGGTGCGACGTGGACCGTCGCGCCGCCGCCCTCGGCCGGTGCGGTGCTGCTGGGCGTCATCGGCTCTTCCGCCGGGGACCCCGATCCGGGCGCGGTGCTGCGGGCGAGCATCCGCGGGGTGCATGCGCGGGCGCGGCATCTCGGCGACCCGCGCGCGGGGGAGATCGATGTCGCCGCGATGACGGACCTCACGGCGGACGACTCCGCCGCGGGGCGGGAACCCCGGCCGGCGGGGGACACCGCCGCCGTCGTCGCGATGGATGACGAGGGCTGGGCGGTCACGATCGTGCAGAGTGTCTACATGACGTTCGGATCGGGGCTGCTGGATTCGGAGACCGGCATCCTCTTCCACAATCGTGGCTCGGCGTTCGGGGTCGATCCGCAGCTGCCCTCGATGATCCGTCCGGGCGCGCGGCCGCCGCACACGCTCACGCCCGCAATCGCGGAGCGCGCCGACACGGTGGTGATCGCGGGATGCCAGGGCGGCCGGGCGCAGCCGTGGATCCTCGGCCAGCTGCTGCCGGACGCGGTGTCCGGCGCCGACCTCGACCACCTGCTCGCGCGTCCGCGCTGGGCGGTGGGCGATCGGGATCTCGGGTTCGACGCGCTCACGTTCGTCGCCGAGCCCGGCGTGGACGGTGCTCTCGGGCCGATCGCCCAGGACGCGGGGCTGGGCCTTGCGTCCTGGGACGGACCGTCGGATGAGGCCGGACACGTCCAGCTCGTGCGGGCGCGCCGAGCGCACCCGCTGGAGGCCGCCAGCGATCCCCGCGCGGACGGCCTCGGTGTCGTCGTTCGTCAGTAATGGATGCATTTAATATAAGATTGGATCCATGAGACCGGTGCTCCTGGGTCGGTCCGCGCCGTTGAGGAGGCCGCTGTGACCGTTCGCCACTGGACCGACCCGCTGACGCCGGCAGAGATCGACGAGTTCGCCGCACTCGTGCGGGCCGACGAGCGCATCGGCGAGCGGCCGCGGTTCTGGGGGATCGCGGTGGAGGAGGGGCTGGCCCGAGCGCTCGCGCCCGGCCAGGGCCGCCCCGTGCGCGCGGTCGTGATGAATCCCGACGCGCACGCCGCGTGGGAGGTGTCCGGATGGACCAGCGGCACCGACCGGCCGGCGTCGGTGAGCTCGTGGCTCCCGGTCGACGCGAAACGCCCCGGGGTCTCCTCGGACGAGGCGCGGATGATCGCGCAGGCCGCTCGCAACAGCCCGATCCTCACAGAAGCCCTCGCCAAGCGCGGCATCACCGACACCTCGCTCACGTGGGTCGACCCCGAGTCGATCACCGGGTTCGAGCCCGAAGACCTCGCCGACCGCCGGCTGTCGTGGAGCACCGTCTGGCACCGCGAGTCGGCGGACGACAACGGCTACGCGCGCCCGGTCGCCGGCCTCGTCCCCATCATCGATCTCGAGACGCTGGAGATCGTCCGGCTGGAGGACCACGGGGTCATCCCGATGGCCAGCGAGACCGGGATGTACACCTCGGGCACGTGGGGGCCCGACCGGCGGGTCGCGCCCCTGGAGATCACCCAGCCCGAAGGGCCGGGATTCCAGGTGGACGGACACGCGGTCACGTGGCAGAACTGGTCGTTCCGCATCGGCTTCACCCATCGTGAGGGTCTCGTGCTGCACGACGTGTCGTACCGGGACGGGGAGAGTGTGCGCCCGGTCATGCGGCGGATGTCGATCAACGAGATGTACGTCCCCTACCTCGACTCCGATCCGACCGCCTACCGCAAGAACTTCTTCGACTGGGGCGAGTACGGCGCCGGCCCGCTCACCTCGTCGCTCGAACTGGGCTGCGACTGCCTCGGCGAGATCCGCTACTTCGACGTGCACTACCTCGACGGATTCGGTGAGGCGAAGACGATCCCCAACGGCGTCTGCATGCACGAGGAGGACGACTCGATCCTCTGGAAGCACGTCAACACCCGCACGGGGCATGCCGAGGTGCGCCGCCAGCGCCGACTGGTGATCTCGTTCTTCGCGACCGTCGCCAACTACGACTACGGGTTCTACTGGTCGCTCTACCAGGACGGCGCAATAGAGCTCGAGGTGAAGCTCACCGGCATCCTGTCGGTGTCGGGCATCGCCGACGGACTGCAGCCGGCCTACGGGCGCATGGTCGCGCCGAACGTGCAGGCCCCGACCCACCAGCACTACTTCGCGATCCGGCTCGACGCCGCCGTCGATGGACCGCTCAACCGTCTGGTCGAGGTGCACGCCGAGGTCGAGCAGGACGACGCGCTCAATCCCTATGGCAACGCGGTGCGCATGGTTGCGACCACGATCGCCTCCGAGCGAGAGGCGGGCCGGGTCAACGACGCCTCCCGCGCCGTGCACTGGCGTATCGAGAGCACGGAGCGCACCAACCGCTTCGGCGACAACACGAGCTTCCGGCTCGTGCTGCCCAACACCACGAAGCTGTTCGCAAAGCCGGGAAGCGTCGTGGAGCGCAAGGCGCCGTTCATCGCGAAGCACCTGTGGGCCACGGCGTACGACCCCGCCGAGCGCTACATCGCCGGAGAGTACCCGAACCAGGCTCCGCTCGGCGAGGAGGGCATCACCGCGTGGCAGCAGGCGGACCGCCCCCTCGACGGCGCCGAGCTGGTCCTGTGGCCCATCGTCGCCGTGCACCACTACGTGCGCCCCGAGGACTGGCCGATCATGCCGCTGCAGCGCATCGGATTGCGGATGGAGCCGGACGGCTTCTTCGACCGCAACCCTGCGCTGGACGTGCCGCCGTCGGCGTCAGCCCACTGCGCGGCGCCCCCGGCGGAAGGCGATTGCGCACCCGGGCGCACCTGCGACCACTGACCGGGAGTCGCCGTCGCGGTGCGGGCCGCTCAGCCGGTGAACACGGTCGAGCTGCGTCGCTCGTACCACTGCGCGAGCTGCTCGCCCGCACTGAGGACGTGAGCGCGCATCTCCTCGCGTGCCGCGTCGGCGTCGCCGCGCTCGAGAGCGGCGATGATCCGGAGGTGCTCGTCGTGGTTCTCTTCGCGGTGGCGGTCGTCGTTGACCAGCAATTGCGCCGAGACGTTGCGCGGGAAGGTCTCGTTGATCTCTTCGATCGCGCGGGCGAGCCGCGAGTTGGCCGCGACGCGGGTGATCGTGGTGTGGAAGATGTCGTTCTCGGCGCGGCTGTCGAGTGCGCGCTCCGGGCGCGGGCGGTCGTCGCGCAGCGAACGTTCGTACATGTTCTGGTTCGCGGTGCGCAGCGTCTCCAGATCGAGCCGTGAGATGCGCGTGACGGCGCGGGCTGCCGCGAGCGCCTCCAGTTCGGCGCGCACCTCGTACGCCTCGCGCACCTCCCACGGCGACGGCACCCGCACGACGGCACCGCGATTGGGGACCACCTCGATCAGCCCGCCGGTCTGCAGCTGACGCAACGCCTCACGGACCGGGGTGCGGCTGACGCCGAAGTCGGCCGCCAGCTCGGCCTGGCGCAATTGCGCGCCGATCGGGATGTCCCCGGACATGATGCGTGCGCGGATCTTGGCCGCAATCGCATCGACCAGTGCATGCCCGGATGACTCCGAACCGATCGACTCGTCGACTGCGGTCATGTTTCCTCCTGCTCGCACCACGTGATGGGACGGTAGCAGACCGCCGCGCGGTTGGGACGCAAAGAGACGGCGTGGGGTCCGGTCTACGCCTATTGGATCCATAACACGCATGTTAGGATCCAAATATGACTCCGGCTCCCGTCGTCGACCTGCCTGTGCGCGTGCGCAGTCTGGTGCGCGAGGCGGAGGGTGTGATGTCCGTGGAGTTGGAGGCGCTCGGCGAGCCGCTGCCGGCGTGGACCCCCGGCTCCCACATCGACCTCGTCGTCCCCGGAGCGCCGGTGCGGCAGTATTCGCTGTGCGGCGACCCCGTCTCACCCCGTTACCGCATCGCCGTGTTGCGCGAACCCGAGAGCCGCGGCGGATCGCGCGCCGTGCACGAACGCGTGCGTCCCGGGGACGAGCTCGTCGTGCGCGGCCCGCGCAACCACTTCGCCCTCGAAAAGGCCGACGGGTACCTGTTCGTCGCGGGCGGCATCGGCATCACGCCGCTGCTGCCGATGGTGCGCACCGCCGCCGCCGCGGGCGCGCCCTGGCGGCTGCTCTACCTCGGCGCGTCCCGGCGGCGGATGCCGTTTCTCGACGAGCTGGCGGCACTGGGCGGCGACGTGTGCGTGATCGCTCGCGACGAGGGCGAGCGCGCCGACCTGCCCGCCGAGATCGCGGCACACCCGGGCGCACTGATCTACGCGTGCGGACCAGAGCGGATGCTGTCGGCGCTCGCCGAGACCGTCCCGGATGCCGAGGCGCGACTGCGGGTCGAGTACTTCACCGCCCCGCGGATCGAGTACGAACCCGGCGGCCTCTTCCGCATCCGTCTGGAGCGCGCCGGAGTGGAGCTGGACGTCGAAGCGGACGAATCGGTGCTCGACGTCATGCGTGCCGCGGGGGTGGACGTGCTCTCGGACTGCGAAGAGGGCATCTGCGGCAGCTGCGAGACGCGCGTCCTCGACGGCGAGGTCGAGCACCGCGACTTCGTCCTCACGCCTCAGGAGAGGGCGCGCAGCGACTGCATGATGGTCTGCGTCTCCCGTGCCGCCTGCCCACTGCTCGTCCTCGACGCGTAGACCGATTCGACGAACCAAGCTCACACCGAAAGGGCGCAGGGATGCTCAAGCAGGAAGACAACGACAAGATCACCCGCAGCGGCCCGGGAACGCCCCTGGGCTCGCTGCTGCGGTCCTATTGGCAACCCGCGGCTCTCGTCTCGGAGATGCCCGGAGAGCGACCGGTCAAGCCGGTGCGCATCATGGGCGAGGACCTCGTGCTCTTCAAGAAGCGCGAGGGCTGGGGGCTGATCAGTCGCTACTGCGCGCACCGCGGCGTCGATCTGTCCTTCGGGCGGCATGAGGAGGACGGCATCCGCTGCCTGTACCACGGCTGGCTCTACGACGCGGAGGGTCGCTGCGTCGAGCAGCCCGCCGAACCCGAGCACAGTCAGTTCCTCGGCAAGATCCGCATCGCCAACTACCCCTGCGTCGAACGCAACGGCATCGTCTTCACCTATATGGGCGCCGGCGACCCGCCGCCGTTCCCGCACTACGACTGCTTCGTCGCGCCGGAGGAGTACACCTTCGCCTTCAAAGGGCTCTGGGAGTGCAATTGGCTGCAGGGGCTGGAGGGCGGGATCGATCCCAGCCACGTCTCGTTCCTGCACCGGTTCATCCAGGAGGACCCGCGGGAGATGTACGGCCAGCAGTTCGCCGAGGAGGTCGAGGGCACCGGCAAGAAGCTCTCGATGCTCGTCGGCGAGAGCTATCGCCCCGACATCGAGGTCGAAAACGCCGAGCACGGGCTCCGTGTCTACGCGCTGCGTCAGCTCACCGAGGACATCACACACGTGCGGGTGACGAACCTGCTCTTCCCGAACGCCTTCGTCGTGCCGTTCGGCAACACAAAGGTCTTCACGCAGTGGCACGTCCCGATCGACGATGAGAGCTCGTACTGGTACATGATCTGGTACGACTTCGCCGAGACCACGGACAAGGACACGCTGCTGCAGCAGCGGCTCGAGGGCGTAAGCCTGCCGGAGTACCGCCCGCTGCGCAACCGCAGCAACAACTGGGGCTTCGATCCGCAGGAGCAGAAGGAGCTCACCTACACGGGCATGGGGCTGGACATCAACGTCCACGACCAGTGGGCGGTGGAGAGCATGGGCCCGATCCAGGATCGGACCGTCGAGCGGCTGGGCGTGTCGGACCGTGCCGTGAGTGCGAACCGCCGCCTGCTGCTGCGGGCGATCGAGGCCTTCCTGGCCGGGGGCCAGACGCCGTCGCATCCGCTCAGCGAGGCGGATGCCGCGGCGCTGACCGGACCGCTCGCGATGGACACCATTGCCAGCAACGACGCATGGGCGCAGCGCTGGGTGCAGCGCGAGAACGAGCGCCGCGCCGCGTCGCCGTGGGCAGGACCCCTCATGAGCGCCGACCGGAACGCGGAGCACGTCGATGCGTGAGCGCAACGTCGACGAGCGCCGCGTCTGGGAGAACGGCGGCGGAGTCTCGGCCCGTCCCATGCTCGAAAAGGACCGCGCCGGCTTCATCGGGCGTCACGACCTGTGGAGCGAGGCGCAATATGCGGCGGCGGGGCAGACGCGGCGCGTCATGGACGAGATCGGCATCGAGATGGTGCGGTT
This sequence comes from Microbacterium sp., assembly GCA_047606715.1. Lineage (GTDB taxonomy): Bacteria > Actinomycetota > Actinomycetes > Actinomycetales > Microbacteriaceae > Microbacterium. The sequence goes on along the minus strand of JASGEE010000143.1, from coordinate 35,378 downwards.
CTCCTTCGTCGATCAGCACGGCATCCTGCGGGGCAAGACGATCACCCGCGCCGGCGTGCCCGCCGCTATGCGCTCGGGCGTTGCCGTGCCCAGTTCGCTGCTGCTGAAGGACACGTCGGGGCAATCGGTGTTCTCGGTGTTCTCCGCGGACACCGGGGTCGGCGTGGACGGCTTCAGCGGCGCCGGCGACATCGTGCTCGTGCCCGATCCGCTCACCTTCCGGGTGCTCCCGTGGACCGAGCGCACCGCCTGGATCCTCTGCGATCTGCGCTTTCCCGACGGCAGCCCGGTGCCGTTGTGCACGCGGTCCATCCTGCGCACCGAGCTCGCCGCTCTCCGCTCGCGGGGTTGGGGGATGACGGTCGGCGCCGAACTGGAGTTCCACGTTTTCCGCCTCGACGAGGACGAGCTGAGTGCGGAGCACCTCGCCGCCCCCGGGCGGCCGGGACGGGCGCTGACGGGGCGACCGACCACGCGCGGCGCGCAACTGCTGCACGAAGAGGCGCTCGACGGCATGCAGCCGCTGGTGGATGCGCTCTACCGCGGATTGACGCTGCTGGATCTGCCGCTGCGCTCCATCGAGCTGGAGTTCGGGCCCAGCCAGTTCGAGATCACGATGGAGGCGGGGGATGCCGCAGAGATCGCCGATGCGATCGTGCTGTGCCGCATGGCCGTGCGCCGCATCGCTCGCGGGCTGGGCTATCACGCCACGTTCATGTCGCGCCCGCAGGGCGCCGAGACGGCGTCGACCGGGTGGCATCTGCACCAGTCGCTGTACGACCTGCGCACGGGCGCGGGCATCTTCACGCCGGAGGCGCCCGGGGCGATCCTCTCGCCGACGGGGACGGCTTACCTCGCCGGACTCCTCGAGCATGCCGCGGCGGCCGCCGCCTTCGCGACGCCGACGGTGAACGGCTACAAGCGCTACCAGCCGTATTCGCTGGCGCCCGACCGGATCGCGTGGGGCATCGACAACAAGGGCGCGATGATCCGCGCGGTCGGCGGAGTGGGAGATCCCGCCACCCGGCTGGAGAATCGCTCCGGCGAGCCGGCGGCGAACCCCTACCTGTACATCGCGGCGCAACTGATCAGCGGGATGGACGGCGTCGACCGCGGCGCCGTCCCGCCCGCGCCCACGGCCGACCCGTACCGCACCGACGCCCCTGCGCTGCCCGCGTCGCTCGGTGCCGCTCTCGACGCTCTCGACGCCGACCCGGTCTTCCGCAGCGCGCTGGGCGGGACAGTCGTCGACTGGTACGCGACGATCAAACGAGCGGAATACTCCAGATACCTGCGCCACGTCTCCGACTGGGAGCAGCGCGAGTACTTCGGCATCCACTGACACGAGCGAGGGACCACATCATGAGCCTCAGGACGAGCGTGACCGCGCTGCCCGCCGACGAGCCGTTCTTCCTGGGCGGTGAGTGGATCTCCCGCGGCGAGCGCGAGCAGATCGCGGTGTACGACCCGGCCACGCAGGAATTGCTCACGACCGTGGCCCAGGCCACGGCGGCCGACGTCGATGCGGCCGTGGAGCTGGCGGTCGCGGCTCATGCCGACCGACGGTGGAGCGGAGCGGTGCCGCTGGAACGCGCGCGGATCCTCAACCGGGTCGCGGACCTGATCGAGGAGCGTCTCGAAGAGCTGGCGATTCTCGAGACGCGCGACAACGGCAAGCCGATCGAGCGCTCGCGCGCCGACACCGCCAGCGCCGCGCGCACCTTCCGCCACTTCGCCGGAGCCCCGTCGCGTCTGAACGGCACGGTCGTGCCCGTGGACGGCGGTGCCCACCACGTCTACACCGTGCTGGAGCCGGTGGGGCCCGTCGCGGCGATCCTGCCCTGGAACTTCCCGATCATGGAGGTCGCGTACAAGGCAGCGCCGGCGCTCGCGGCGGGATGCCCCGTGATCGTCAAACCGGCGGAGGACACGCCGTTGACCGCCCTGCGCATCGCGGGCATCCTGCAGGAGGCGGGCGTTCCCGATGGCGTCGTGAGCGTGCTGACCGGCGATGGTGAGGTGGGGGCCGCGCTGACGAGGCATCCCGGCATCGCGAAGATCACCTTCACGGGTTCGACCGAGGTCGGGCGCATCGTCGCGCACGCGGCGGCCGACGACTTCACCCGGGTCACTCTCGAACTGGGCGGCAAGAGCCCGAACATCGTGTTCGGGGATGCCGACCTGGACGCCGCCGTGCTCACCGCGATGCGTGCGTCCTTCGGTCATTCCGGCCAGATGTGCACGGCCGGCAGCCGCCTGCTCGTGCAGCGGTCGATCCTCGGCGAGATGACCGATCGCCTCGCCGCCGCAGTGCGCAAGGTCCCTGTCGGCGATGGGCTGGCCGGGGGGATCACGGTGGGCCCGCTGGTGTCCGAGGCGCAGCGCGAGCGCGTCACCGGCTACATCCGGCGCGGCGTCGCCGAGGGTGCGACTCTCGTCCTCGGCGGCGGAACCCGGTCGCCCGGCTACTACGTCGAGCCCACGCTGTTCACGGGTGTCACCAACGACATGACGATCGCCCGGGAGGAGATCTTCGGCCCCGTGGTCGGGATCATCCCCTTCGACGACGAGGCCGAAGCCATCCGCATCGCCAACGACACCTCCTACGGACTGGCCGCCGGGGTGTGGACGCGCGATCTGTCCCGTGCGCACCGCGTCGCAGCGGCCATCCACGCGGGCACGGTCTGGGTCAACACCTACAATCTGTTCGACCCGGCACTGTCCTTCGGCGGCGTCGGCGCGTCGGGAATCGGACGCGACCTCGGCGAGGAGGGCCTGCGCGGCTTCCTCGAGCCCAAGAGCGTCGTGATCGCGCTGTGAATCCGATCCGGAGGGAGTGATCACATGAACGTCCACGGCAACGCCGTTCTCATCGTCGTCGACATCCAGGGCGGCAACATCCCGCGTGAGCAGTCGCGCAGCGAGATCCCGATGATGGGCACGGGGGCGACGAACCGTCACCGGCAGACCGGGTTGATCGACGCGTGCCGTGCGGCCGGTGTGCCCGTGGTGTTCATCCAGGAGGTGCACAAACCCGATCTCGTCGACATCGGCCGCGAGCTCGACGGCGCGGAGGGGCCGCACTGCATCGAGGGGTGGCCGGAGACGGAGCTGGGTACCGGGATCGAGCCGTTGCCGGGAGAGTTCCTCATCCGCAAGCGGCGCTACTCGGCGTTCTTCGGCACCGAGCTCGAGATCGTGCTGAAGGCGTACCGCGCCGAGACCGTGATCCTCATCGGCGGATTGACGGACGTCTGCATCCACTACACGGCGGTGGACGCGCACCAGCACGACTATCACTTCCGGGTCGTCACCGACTGCATCGGTGGCTCCAGCAAGGAAGCGCACGATGCGGCCCTGCGCGCCATGGAGTATCTGCAACGCGATGCCTTGGTCTCATCGACCGAGGTCACCGCGTGGCTGGAGAGTCTGCCCGTCGTCGTGTGACGTGGCCAGTGCGGCGGCCGGGGACGGATTCCCGAGCGTCACGACGCGTGTCGTTCGGCGACCCGCTCCGCGCTGCGCCAGGCCAGCGCCTCCACCGTCTGCACCGGGCCGCGTCCACCGGGAGTGGGAAACGTCGCGGTGCCGAGCACGACGAGGCCGAAGACGCGGTGGGCGAAGCCGGCATCGTCGACGACCGAGGTGAGGGGGTCGGAACCCATCCGAACACCGCCGTAGAGATGAGTCCCCAGTGGCTGTGCGCTCAGGGCGGCACTCCAGGTGCGCGCGGCGCCGGCTTCCATCAGCCACTGCTCCATGCGCTCGGACAGGAAACGTGCGCGTGCGTGATCGTCGTCGGCGAGATCGTAGGTGATACGCGCCACCGGGAGCCCGGCCGCATCGAGGTGGGTGGGATCCAGGTCGATGCGGTTCTCCCGGCGAGGCAGTTGATCCGGCTGCGCCCACACGGTGCCGATGCTGCGCGCCTGGCGGCGCACCCAGGTCCTTCTGCCGAGGCCGCGGGGTAGGTCTGTCGCCGCGGCATCGAGCCAGGCATCGGTGCGTGCTCCGGTCATTGCGGCCTGCAGCACGGATCCGCCGAGGAAGCCCAGGCCGGTGTGGTCAAAGGACTCGGCCTCGAAGTCGGAGATGGCGACAGCCGTCGCTGCGCTGCCCTGGTCGCGCTCAAGGTCCTCGTCGGGGAACCAGCCGTTGACCGTGAAGGCGTTGTGCGCCATGAAGCCCGACCCGACGCGCCCGGAGTCGTCGATCCCCGACAGCAACAGCAACCGGATCGTCGGAATCACCGACGCGGCGAGGACGAGCGTTCGGCACGGCAAGTCGTGCACGGCGCCCGTCGCGTCGATGCAGACCACGCCGGCGACCGCCCCGGACGCACGGGTGCGGATGCGCGTGGCGGTCGCATCCAGCACGGAGATGCCCGGTGGCAGCAGGGGCGACATGTCCGTGGACCGTGCCGCCGGTGCGGCGAACGGTGTCCACCCGCATCGTGAGGCGGCGCGCGACATCCGCTCGGTCCACGGCGACGGCGGACGTGGCGCGACCTGGAGCAGCCGTTCGACACGCTCGTGGTAGTCGGCGAGGCCGTTCGAGGTCATCGGCCAGTCGGAGACGTCGGTGTCCAGGGCTGCGCGGTCGCCGATCCGCCCGGCTGCGGTGCGCACATGGAACGCGCCCTCATCCATCCGATAGCTCTGCGGCGCCGCCAGCCGCTTGGATCCGCCGATGCCATCGGCGCCCGCGTGCGGGGCGGGTGCCGGTCGAGCGGGCTCGTCGATCGTGCGACGCACCGTGGGGATGGCCGCGGCGAGAGGCGCCCGGCCGTTCGCTGCGGACGGCTGGATCGCAGTCACCGCGATGCCCGCCGCCGCGAGCACCCGGCAGGCGATGATGCCCGCGGGGCCGAGCCCCACAACGACGACGCTCACGGTTGTCCTCTCCGGCCCGCACGCACGTCGGCGGGTGGCGGGGCGACTCCTGAATGGATCCATTATAGTGATTGATGTATCCATCCTCCCGGAGGTCTCCATCGTCATCCCCTCGCTGCCGCCGGTGCCAGAACGCCGAACGGTGGTTCTCCTTGCCCGTGACGTGATCACGATGGACCCGGAGTGCCCGCGGGCAGAGGCGCTGGCCGTGCGTGGCGGACGCATCGTCGCGGTCGGCTCACGCCGTGACGTCCTCGACGCCGCGTCGGACGACGCCGTCGTGGAAGAGCTCGACGGCGTCATCCTGCCGGGCCTGATCGACGCGCATCTGCACATGCAGCGCGCCGGGCTGAAAGCGCTCGACTACATCGGCGAGGACGACGACGTCGAGACGTTCAGCGCGGCGATGCGCGACAGCTTCGACGACGACGGACCTGAGAACCCGCCGTTCGAGGATCGCATCCGCGCACTCCGGCGAGTGCAGCCGCTGCTTCACTCCTTGGGGATCACGGGCATCGTCGACCCGGCCGTGACGACCCGCGAGATGCGAGGGTACCAGGAGGCGTATCGCCGCGGGGTGCTGACGATGCGCACTCTGGCAATGCCGCACCCCGAGATCGGTTCGGCGGCGGTGCCGGACGTGGACGCGGCGATCGTACACCTCGACGGGATCGGCGTCAGCACGGGCTTCGGCGACGACATGCTCCGCATCGGACCGATCAAGGTCTACCTCGACGGCGAAGCGTTGAAGGGACAGGCTCTGCTGGACACCCCGTGGAACGAGTCGGGGTACCGCGGACTCCAGAGGATCAGTGACGACGACTACGTGCGCCTGGTGACGTGGTGTGCCGGGCACGGCTGGGGCGTGGGCACGCACGCGGTGGGAGCGGCGGCGTCTGCGCTCGCCATCCGGGCTGCGGCAGCGACGGGCCACCATGCTGCTGCGCTGCGCTTCCAAGCGATCCACTCGTATCTTGAGACGTCGGCGGAGACGATGGCGCTGGCCGCGGCGGCCGGAGTCATCGCGTCGGTGCAGCCCTCGATCATCTGGCACAACGGCGCGGGACTGCGGCGCGCGCTCGGGGAGCGCGCGGAGCGCGCGAACCCGCTGCGCAGCTGGCTCGACGCGGGAGCGCGCGTGGCCTTCGGCTCCGATGGACCGTTTTTCGCATTCGACCCGCGCATGCTCATGTGGCAGGCGATCACCCGTGCGGTGGCGGGTGAGGCGCAGCCGTTGAGCCTGCGCGAGGCGATCACCGCCGATGAGGCTCTTGCCGCCTATACGACCGGGGCGGCGTTCGCGGCGATGGCCGAACAGGAGCGCGGGATGCTGCGTCCCGGCTACCGCGCCGACTGGACGCTGTGGTCGGCGGCGCCCCAGGAGGTCTCCGCAGATCAGTTGCAGCGGATCATCGTCCTACGCACCGTCGTCGGCGGGCGCACCGTTTACTCGAAGGAGACAGCACGATGACCACAGACCTGCCCCTGCACCGTTGGTCCGCGCGCGCCCTGGCCTCCGGCGTCGCGAGCCGGGAGGTCTCCGCCGTCGACGTGATGCGTGCGCATCTTGCGCGCATCGAGGAGTTCGAGTCGCGGGTAGCGGCATTCGTCTCGCTGCTGCCGGAGTCCGAGGCGCTGGCGATGGCGCGCGAGGCGGACCGCGCTGTGGCCGCCGGCGAACACCTCGGACCGCTCCACGGGTTGCCCACCGGGGTGAAAGACCTCATCGATGTCGCGGGCCTGCCCACGTCGCACGGCTCTGCGGCCTATGCGGATGCCGCTCCCGCGGCGACGGACAGCGTGCTCGCCGAGAGCCTGCGTCGCGCCGGCGCACTGATCATCGGCAAGACGAACACGCCCGAAGTGGGCCTGGGCACGCTGACTTTCAACCCCATCCGTGGCGTGTGCCGCAACCCCTGGGACCTCTCCCGCCACGCGGGAGGCTCGAGCGGTGGGGCGGGGGCGGCGCTCGCGGCAGGAATGCTGCCGATCGCCGACGGTTCGGACAGCGGCGGCAGCATCCGCTATCCGGCGTCGCTGTGCAACATCGTCGGTCTGCGCCCCACGCCGGGTACCGTCCCGTCGGGACGCCTGGGCAATGGCTGGGATCCGCACGGCGTCTTGGGGCCGATGGCGCGGAACTCGAGAGACGCCGCGCTGATGCTGTCGGGAATCGCGGGGCGTGATCCGCGCGCGCCGCTGTCGTGGGTGGAGGACGTCGAAGAATTGCAGGTCGAGGGGCCTTTGGACCCGCGAGGGCTGCGGCTCGGGTGGAGCCCCGACGTGGGAGGATTGCCGATCGATGCCGAGGTGCGCGGTGTGCTCCGTCGCGCTCGGACCGCGCTGGAGGCAGCCGGCGTGACAGTGGTGGACATCGAGCCCGATCTCGCGGGAGCAGACGAATGCTGGGAGGTCATCGAGCTGTTCAATTTCGGGGCCGACGGGGCTGCGCGGTTCGCCGAAGGGCGCAGCGGGTTCCGAGAGGACTATCTGCGGAACGTGCGGGAAGGGCGCGCCTTGACGGCGGATGCGTATGCCGACGCTCTGGCACAGCGCACACAGCTCTTCCGGCGAACGGCGGCCGTATTGGACGAGGTCGACGCGATCGTCTATCCCGCAACGCCGGTGCCCGCGCCCCCTGCCGAGGTGGAATGGGTGCACGAGATCGACGGCGTGAGCTTCGACCGCTACTTCCTCTGGCAGCGCGCGGCATGCCGGATCACCGTTACCGGTCACCCCGTGCTGGCAACGCCGGCGGGCTTCACCTCTACGGGACTTCCGGTCGGCATGCAGCTGGTCGGGCCCTCGCGCGGCGACGCTCGACTGCTGAGGCTGGGTGCGACAGTGGAGGACGTCCTCGGTCTGGTCGATGCGGAGCCGACCGGACTCCGCGCGGTCTGACGGCATCGTGGACGCGCCCAGGCTGCTCGATGTGGCCTCCCCAGGTACGGTGGCCGAGCTGCGAATCGACCGGGATGGCCGGCGCTATCTCCGCGTCGCAGGGATCCCCACGATCGACGCCTGCGGTGTGACGATCACTGCACGACTGCAGCCCCGAGGGGCGCCGACGGGCATCCCGAGAGTGGCCGTCGCCCACGCGCAGCATGCCGCGGGCTGGTGGATCGGAGTCAACGCCCGGGGGCGGATCAGCGTCGGGGTCGCCACTCGTGAGGGGCCGGTCGCGTTACCGGCGGGGGATCCGCTGCGCGAGGGTGAGTCGGCGATCGTGACGGCAGTCGTGCCGGGCCGGCCCGGGGAGCGACTCGAGGTGTCCGTTGACACCGGCGGCGCGACGCCGACGCGAGCCGACGTCGTGCTCGGCAGTCCTGTGCTGCCCGCACGGACGCCGCTGACGTGGGGTGGACGTTTCCTCGACCGGGACTCGCTGGAGCTTCCGTTCGGCGGTGCAGTCGCCGATGTCGTCATCGTCGGCGGCACCGGTACGACTCCGGTCGAGTGCGCGAAGATGCTGGCTCGTTGGGAGGGATCCATCGATCTCGGCTGAGCGGGACCGACGTCAGCCGCGGTCGAGCAGCAGGGCGGGTGTCGTGACGAGCATGTCGTGGATGCGTTCCGCGGGCACGCCCATCCGGTCGAGTGCCGGCACGATGCGCGTGACGACGTGGCCGTAACCCATCCCGCCGTGGCGAGCGAGCTGTCCTTTCGTCCAGACCGAACAGGACATCGTGATGCGCGCCAGGGGGCGCTCGGCGAGCAGTGTCAGGAGGAACTCCAGCCGCTCGTCGTCCGTGGCATCGCGTGCGCGGTCACCGAAGTGGTGTTCGCTGCCGAAGGCGAACTCCACGACGGCGCCGCTATCGGCGATCTCCGTGACATATCGGAGATCGAGGACCTTGTCGATGTTGCAGAACAGGACCCGATTCGCGGCGAGCCCTTCCGCGATCAGGAGGGCAGCGACGTCGGGGCCCCGACGCGCGGCAGCATCCAAGCGAATGGTCACTGCGGCTCCGGAGGCGGCAGCGGTGCGTGCCGCCGCGCGCAGGGCGCGCAGCTCGGCCGGTGTGATCTCGGCGCTGGTGCCCATGAGTCCGATCAGGCCGGCGCGGAAGTCCGTGCCCGGAATCGCCTCGTCCAGCGCGATGCGGAAGGCGTCCTCCATCTGGGCTTCACTCCGGTCGCGCCACGACGCGGGGAGGGTCTTGTCGATGTAGCTGCCGTACGCGGCGACGATCCCCATCCCGCTGCGTCGAGAGATCTCCGGAAGCGCGGCCGGCCGCGGCCCCATGCCGAAAGACGTCGCCTCCACGATGGTCTGGAGCCCGCGCGCGTGCGCTGCAGAGAGCTCGGCGACCGCGTCGTCCGCATCGTCGAGGGTGAGGTTGTCTTCGAGCGAGAGCCAATTCCAACGCAGGTCGCCCAGGATGTCCGGACGGATCGGACCGTGGAGCCGACCTCCTTCGCGCGTCGGTCGGATCAGACCTCGCGAGTCGGTGAGGACGTGCTCGTTCGTGGACACGGCTCCGAGAGCCGAGGCGGGGATGGCCCCGCACACCGTCTCGATCACGGAGCGGGTTCCGAGGGGTCGGGTCGCTTCATGAATTGGATCCTATAGCATCACAAGTGGATCCTTTGGCGCGGTGTCAGCGGATCGGGCGACGGAGGTGCCATGCCGATGATCATCGACGCATACAACACGACTCAAGATGTCCGAGGCCGTTCGGACTATCTGACCGGCGCACGCCCGGGCGAGCCGCCGCCGCCCTACGCCCCGTTCGATCCGCAGCGGATCCTCACGAGAATGGATGCCGCGGGCATCGACATGGCGATGGTGTGCTCGCTCGCGCAGCGCATCGAGAACGACTTCATCATCGGTCTGCAGGACGCGTACCCCGACCGGTTCATCGGATTCGGCCAGGTCATGCCGCAGGCGGACGACGCGATCGAGGAGATCGACCGGATGGCTGAGGCCGGCATCCGGGGGCTGAAGCTGCACCCGAGCATGCACGGCTACCACGTGGCCGACCACGGTCTGCTCGACCCCGTGTTCCGTGCCTGTGCACGGCACGGAATGGCTGTCATCATCAATGCGCTCGACGATGCCTTCTGTGCGCCCTTCGCGATCGAGGAGATCGCGAAGGACCATCCCGACGTGCCGACGATCATCGCCCACATGGGCGCGGTGTGGAACGTGCCCGAGGCCATCATCGTGGCAGAACGCCGGGAGAACGTGTACCTCGAGACGTCGGCGACGCTCATGGCGGACGTCAAGCGCGCGTATGCCCGTCTCGGGGCGGAGAAGATCCTGATGGGGACCGAGTGGCCCGGCTCCGACTTCGACATCGAGCGGCTCAAGATCTCCAAGGCCGTGCCCGACGAACGCGACCGGGCCCTCGTCGAGGGCGGGAACTACGCCCGGCTGCTGCACATCCCCGTGTCCGCATGAGCGACCGACCGCCGTTTTATCGACCGGAGGGCATGAGCGATGCGGATGCCGAACTCATGGATCGGGCCCACGACCTGCTGGAGCGCGTCTACCAGCAGGGGCGTCACGAAGTCGTCGCCGCCTTTCGACTGGCCGACGGGGCCGTGGTGCTGGGCGTACACGTCGACGGATCCGCTCGTCGCAGCGCCGTGTGCGCAGAAGGTGTCGCCGCGGGGGCGGTGTTCGCGCACGCCGCGCAGACGGGGCACGCGGCCGAGGTGGTCGCTGCCGTCAGCGTCCTGCGTCGGCCGTCGGGCACGGCGCACGTCATCGAGCCGTGCGGCGTGTGCGCCGAACTGCTGACCGACTACTGGCCCGAGGCCCGAGTGTGGGTCACGGACGGCGAACGGATCGTGGAGACGCAGATGCAGGGGCTCTTGCCGGCCAAGCGCCGGCGTCAGTGGTGACGGCCCTGCTCACGTGGCGTCCGGCGTTCGATGCCCGGGCGGGTGAGACATGCCATCGCACGGCTACAGCAGCGAAACGCGCTCGAAACACTAATGGATGCATACTTGTCAGGATTGGATCCATCCGAGAGGACTGGAATCCACGACAGCTCCACCTTGCACCGTGCACCAACCCGATATCGCCCTTGAGGAGATCCACGTGACCACGAGAAAGACCGTCGCCCTCATCGCTGTCATCAGCGCTGTGGGCCTTGCCCTCTCTGCCTGTTCCGGCAGCAGTGAGTCCGTCGAGACGACAGCGGTCGCCTCGACGGACACCATCAATGCCGAACTCTGGTACGCGCCGGCGACGTTCGACCCCGCCAAGGCCTCTGCAAGTGCCGACGCGACGATCGCCCGCCTGGGGTTCGACACGCTGTTGCGTCAGGGTGACTCCGAGGCGATCGTCGGCGGGCTCGCCACCGACTGGACCGCGACCTCGTCCTCGGAGTACGAGTTCACGATCCGTGACGACGCGACCTGTTCAGACGGTACGGTCATCACGCCCAGCATCATCGCCGACTCGTTCGAATACCTGATCGGCTTGGAGGACTCGGGCGCGGTGACCTGGAAGAACCAGGCATTCGGATCCGGGACCCCGACGTTCGTGGCCGACGACGAAGCGGGCACACTGACGATCTCGCTCTCGGAGCCATACTCGCAGCTGCTCGGCGGCGTCACACGCCCGGGCACTGGAATCATCTGCCCGGAAGGCATCGCGGATCCTGAGGGTCTTGCGGCGGGCACCGTGGACGGCGCCTGGTCTGGACCGTACACACTGACGGAAAGCGTCTCCGGAGTCAGCGTGACCTACACGCTGCGCGACGAGTACGACGCGTGGCCCGCCTGGACCACCGTCGAGGGAACCCCTGCGAAGACGATCAACCTGACTGTTCAGTCCGACTCCAACACGAGTGCCAACCTGCTGGAGTCTGGCGGCATCGACGTCGCTCGCTTCTATGATTCCAACGCGCTGCGGTTCACGGACGAGGACGGCTACAGCACGGTGACCTTCGCCAGCTCGGCGTACAACCTCGTGTTCAACCAGGACGAGGCGTCCGGTTCGATCTTCGCGGGCGACCAGGAGCTGCGTGCGGCGGTCGCACAGGCGATCGACACGCAGGGCTTCAATGACGCGGGCCTGGACGGCCTCGGTGTCGCGCAGTACACCGTGAACGCGGCAAGCTATCGCTGCGCTCTGGAGGACACCTCGCTGCTGCAGACCTACGACCCGGCTGCCGCTGCGACCGTGCTGGAAGGCAAGACGATTCGCCTGCTGATCATGTCCAACTGGGATCCGGCAGCAGACTTCCTCGCCGAGTCGCTGCGTGCCGCTGGCGCGACGGTCGAGGTGTCGGCGCCGGATCCTGCGGACTGGTCGTCGCAGATGCGCACCCAGCCCGAGACGTGGGACGTCGCGGTCGCGGCCGAGAACGCGGAGAGCGGGCTGATCCACCTGTCGATCGCGCGCTACCTCGGGCCGACCTACGCCGACGGGGGAACCAACGTCGCGTACACCGACAACCCGGAAGGGGTCGCGTACTTCGAGGCCGCCATGAGTGCGACCGACGAGGCCGAGCAGTGCGAGAACTTCGAGGCTGCGCAGAAGACCATCCTCGAAGACGTCGACATGATGCCGCTGATCACCGACACCCACCGCTACGTCGCACGTGAGGGCTTTGCCACCTACGTTCTGTCGGGCTACTGGGACATCTCGGCGATGCGCATCGTCGGCTGACAGTCGTCGCAAAGACCCGGACCGGACATCTGAGAGCATCTCCCATGAGCATGACCCACGAGAGCCTCACGGTGCCCGGTCCGGGTGCGGACGCCCCCACACGCGACGAGCCGCGCGCCGCCGGCTTGGGCCGAGCGTGGCGTCGCTTCCTCCTGCGCCGTTCGGTGGGACTGATCATCAACCTCGCGCTACTGGTGCTGGTGACCTTCCTCATCGTGCAGCTCATCCCCGGCGATCCCGCCACTGCGATCGCCGGCGAGAACGCCTCGCTCGATCAGGTCGAGCTCGTGCGCAGCCAGCTCGGGCTGGACCAGCCTGTGCTGGTCCAGCTGTCGAACTACGTCGGGGGCGTGCTGCGGTTGAGCTTCGGCACATCTTTCCGGTACCAGGTTCCGGCGCTCGACATCGTCATGGCCGCGGCGCCCTACACGATCGCCATCACCGTTCCGGCGGTCCTGCTCTTGCTCGTCTTGGGTCTGACCATCGGGATGGCGGTCGGCGTCGCGACCCGCGGCGATCGCCGTCGGTGGCTGGATGCGACCTTCAACGTCATCACGGGCGTGGTCTCGTCGATCCCGGTGTATGTGCAGGCGACCGCCTTCGTCGTCCTGTTCGCCGTCATGTGGAAGCTGCTGCCCCCCGCTTATTCCGCAGCCTACGATCTCTCCACAGCAGCCATCCTGCCCATCGCTTCACTGACGGTTGGGGGGATGTGCTCCGTCGCCCGAATCGTGCGGCGTGAGACGGCGGTGATCCTCGAGCAGGATTACATGCGCACGGCGCGCGGATGGCGACTTCCCGCCTTCTGGCTCTACGCGAAGCACATGCTTCCCAACCTCCTGACGACCGCGCTCACGCTATCCGGGATCATCCTCACGGCACTGCTGGGCTCGGCGCTGATCACGGAAGCGGTGTTCGCGTGGCCGGGGCTGGGTGGAGTGATCGTGCAGGCGATCGCCATCGACAAGGACTATCCGGTGATCCGCGCCGCCGTTTTCGTGATCGGGGTGATCTCGCTGCTGATCACGCTCCTCATCGACATCATCCTCGGGCTCATCGACCCGCGCACCCTTGGAGAGCAGCGTGGCTGAGTTGACCTCTTCGGCGGCCGCGGCCACCAACGCACCGCGCCCCCGCGGCTTCCACTGGAATTGGAGCCTGATCATCGGACTGGTGATGCTGGGCGTCGTCGCGCTGATCGCTCTCCTGGCGCCGATCTTCCTCGAAGCGCAGGCCACGGAACTCGGGGGAAGCCCCAATCTGGGCTCAACACCCGAGCACCTCCTGGGCACCGACACCCTCGGCCGTGACATGCTCGCTCGAACCCTCGTCGCGACGCGACCGACCTTGCTGATGGCGGTTGCGGCGACGGCGTTGTCGGCGGTCGCGGGGATCGCGCTGGGGATCTTCCTCTGGCTTGCGCCGCGCACGGTGCGGGAGCTCGGCCTGCGCGCGATCGAGTTCGCGATCAGCTACCCCACGATGCTCACGGCGATCATCGTCGCCGCAATCCTCGGTCAGGGCGTTGTGCAGGTGGTGGTCGCGATCGCCGTGGCGAACATCGCTGGATTCGCCCGCCTGTCCGCCAACCTCGCCGCGAAGATCACCGCGAGCGACTACGTCACGACCGCGCGCCTGCTCGGCGTCCCGGTGCACCGGCTCGCGCTGCGCCACGTGCTTCCGAACATGGCTGAGCCCACGCTGATCCTCATCGCCGGTGCCTTTTCCGGCGCGCTCGTCGAGATCTCCGGTCTCTCGTTCATCGGACTCGGCGCGCAGTCGCCCGCCTTCGACTGGGGGACGCTCCTGAATCAGGGGCTGAGCAAGATCGTGGTCAACCCCGTGGTCGTCGTCGGCCCGGCCCTGGCACTGACGTTCACATCGCTCGCTGCGCTGCTGGTGGGAGACGGACTCGCCGTCGCCGCAAACCCACGCTCTCGGACGGCGCGTGCACGGCTGAGCAGGGTCGACGTCGCGGCCACGGATGCCGAGGCGGACAGCTCCGCCGACACGGTGCTGGTGGCCGACGGGATAACGGTCGAGCATGCGGCCACGGGGCGCCTGCTCGTCGACGACGTCTCCTTCGACGTGAGACGTGGTGAGGTCCTGGGGATCGTCGGGGAATCTGGATCCGGCAAGTCGGTGACGGCATCCGTGATCGCCAGGCTGCTGGGCGAGGGACTCTCCGCCCGGGCCCGTCGGATCGAGTTGGACGGGACCGACCTCCTCGGCCGAGTCTCACCGAAGTTCCTCGCCTCGAAGATCGCACTGATCTATCAGGACCCGGGGACCGCGCTCAACCCCGCGATGGTGCTCGGCATGCAGATGACCGATGTCCTGACTCTTCGGCTTCGTCTGACGGCCCGCATCGCGGCAGCACGTCTGATAGCGGGGTTCAGGGCCGTCAGGCTGACCGATCCGGAAGGGCGGATGCGTCAGTATCCGCACCAGCTGTCGGGTGGGATGAAGCAGCGTGCCATGATCGCATCTGCGATGAGCACGAAACCGACACTGATCATCGCCGACGAGCCGACGACGGCACTCGACGTCACCGTGCAGCGAGAGGTCCTCTCGCTCATCAAGCGCATGAACAAGGACAGCGACACTGCGGTGCTGTTCATCTCTCACGATCTCGGCGTCGTTCGTGCCCTGTGCGACCGTGTGCTCGTCATGAGGGGCGGGCAGATCGTGGAGCGGATCGACGATGTCCCCGGCATGTCCGTGGAGACGGTTTCGCATCCCTACACCCGGCAGCTGCTCGCGGCGACGCCCGTCGTCACGGTCGGTGCCGGGGGGAATCAGGAGGCCACGCAATGACTGCGCCCATGGTGAGCGTCGAGGGCCTCGCGGTGTCGTTCGGGTCGACCAGAGTGCTTCACGGTGTCTCGATCGAGCTCGAGGCGGGCCAGACGATCGGGGTGGTCGGCGAGTCGGGGTCGGGAAAGTCGACGTTGGCGAAGGCGCTGGTGGGAATCGTGCGGCCCGACTCCGGAAGCATCACGGTCGACGGCGTGGACGTGACCCGGCTCGGCCGCAGCCGTCGCAGCACCTTCGCTTACCGACGCAGGGTGCAGATGATTCCTCAAGACCCGTTCTCGTCGCTCTCGCCGCGCCGGACGATTGCGCAGACGTTGGCGGAGGCGCTGGACCCGGCACGGCCCGACGTGCGACGCTTCGCGGATCGCATCGCCGAGTGGTTGGAGCGTGTCGGTCTCTCGGCCGACATGATGACGCGGTTCCCGCACGAGTTCTCCGGTGGCCAGCGACAGCGGGTCGCCATCGCGCGCAGTCTCATCATCGACCCGTCGTTCGTGATCGCCGACGAGATCACCTCCGCGTTGGACGTGTCCGTCCAGGCGCAGATCTTGGAGATGCTCGCCGAGATCAAGGCGCAATTGGGGGTCTCGATGATGTTCATCTCGCACAATCTCGCCGTCGTCCAACGCGTGAGCGACCGCGTCGCCGTGATGCATCGCGGTGAGATCGTCGAGGCGGGGCCGGTGGCGCAGATCTATTCCGCGCCGCGCCACTGGTACACCCGAATGCTGTTGGATGCCGACCCGGGCGCTCCCGGATATACCCTCGACCTGTGAGCGCCCGCCTTCCCGAAGTGCCTCCGGGCGCGCACTCGCTGCGGCTCGTGGGCGGCACCTTGATCGACGGCACCGGGGCGGACCCGCTCGACGACGCCGAGATCGAGATCCGCGCGGGCCGCATCGTCTATGCCGGCGGGCGTCGAGCGCGCGATGTCGCGGGTGTCGAGGTGATCGACGTGCGCGGAGGTCACCTGATGCCGGGGTTCGTCGACGCTCACGTCCATCTCGTGATGAGCACGGACGCCGACGTGGAGACGCAGCGCGACTGGTTCCCCGAGCAGGCCGTCATGGCGGCGCTCGGCAATCTCCGTTCCACCGTCGAGGCCGGGGTGACGACCGCGCGCGATCTCAGCGGTCTGACACCCGGGTACCGTCACGGCGTGGCCTCTGGTTCGGTGGTCGGTCCGCGCCTGCACCTGGCGATCGCAATGCTCTCGCCGACGGGTGGCCACGCGGACCCCGAGCGTGCGAACGGCTCGTTGCCCCTGTGGGCCGAGCGCGCCACGACGCCGGGGTGGGCGGTCGTCGACACCGATGCCGAGGTCGTCAAGGCGGTGCGCCGGCTGATGCGCTCCGGCGCCGACGCGATCAAGGTGTGCACGTCTGGAGGTGTGACCTCGCCGCATGACTCACCGTCGGATCTCGGAATCCCGCAGGAGCACGTCGAGTTGATCGCCGCCGAGGCTCGGGCGCGCCAGGGGCAGCCGATTGCCGCCCACGCGCAGAACGATGCCGGAGTGCGTGCCGCAGTTCTGGGGGGAGCCGCCAGCGTTGAGCACGGCTACGACATGACGGATGAGACGATCGGCATGATGCTCGAACGCGGCACCGTGCTGGTCCCCACCCTGAGCACGCTCCATCGTCCCCGGCCGCGGGGCGAGGGCATCGCGCGCGCCGAGATGATTCGTCGCGCGGACGAGTCGATCGAGCGCGCGATCCGCGCGGGGGTGGTCACGGCCATGGGCACGGATGCCGGCATCCATGTCCACGGACGCAATCTCGTCGAGCTCGGCCACCTCGCGCGGGCGGGTCTGTCTCCCATGGCCACCATCCACGCCGGCACGTTGGCCGGCGCGCGATTGCTGCGGCTGCAAGATCATGTCGGTTCGCTCGAGGTGGGCAAGCTCGCCGACGTCGTCGTCACCGCAGCGGACCCGCTCGCCGACATCGGCGCTCTCGCTGAGCCGGCCGCCGTGCGCGCAGTGCTCCTGGGCGGTCGGCTGGTCAAGGATCTCGACGGCCTGGCGGGCTGATTCGCGTTCTTGCCGGGCGCTCTGCGCTCGTCAGCGGTCGGTTGCCTCGAAGCTCAGCCACAGCTCGAAGCAGTTGCTGCGGGAGAGGCTTGTCGCTCCGATGCTGGCGCGACCGACCGCGCCGATCTCGGGCCCGAAGACATCGACATAGAGCTCGGTGACGCCGTTGGAGACCTCGTTGAGTCGATCGAACCCTGGTGGGCAGAGCACGAAGCACAGCGCCCGCGACAGGCCGGCGACGTTGTCGAGTGAGCCGACGGCGTATCGGATCATCCCGAGTGAGTGGATGGCCGTCAGGCGAGCGGCCTCGCGGGCCTGCTCCAGCGTCACGTCGAGGCCCACCGTGCCGGGGTGCAGCTGCGTGCCGTCACGGCCCTCGGGGGTCAGACCGCTGAGCTCGACGAAGTTGCCGACGCGATGGAACGCCTTCAGCCCGCCGCCGTACCGCGACCCGTACGGCGGGTTCGCGTAGTCGGGGATGTCGAGGCCGAGGTCGCGGACGCGTCGCTCGGGCGAGACGCTCACGCTTCGCCGCCGAGCTGGTGCAGCGGCAACAGGATGGCCGGCGCCGGTGACGCCTCTCGGCCTTCGAACGGAATCGGCAGGCACACGAGCTGGTAGTCGCCGGGTTCGGTGTCTGCGAGGTTGGCGTTCTCGAGGATCACGACGCCTGCCGAGCACAGGGTCACGTGGGTCGGCCACGTCTCGGTGTGGGCCGGCGCTTCCATTGTCATGTAGTCGATCCCGGCGAAGACGACCCCGTTCTCTGCCAGCCACTGGGCGCCGGTTGGGCCGAGCCCGACCCACGTCGGGCTCTTCACGTCACGGGTGAGGGCGTCGGTCGAGTTCCGAGTGCGAAAGAGCAGGCGTGTGGCGCCCGCGGCGCCCGCCGCGACGAGGTCTTCGGCGGTGATCTCCTCGTCGACGTGGCGCAGGTCTAGCACGCGTGCCGGCCCGACGGTATAGCTGAGGGGGATCTTGTCGACGGATGTTCCACCCTTGACGAAATGGCTCGGCGCGTCGATGTGCGTGCCGGTGTGCGCTCCGATCAGCCAGCGTGAGACGTCGCTGGGCAAGCCGTCATCGATCTGCTCCACCATCTCGTAGGTGGGGCGTCGGCCCCAGTGCAGCATTTCGGGATGGACGGGGATTCTCAGGTCGATCGGGTCCTTCACTGCTGCCGCCTTCCGTCGATGCCCTCTTCAGCCTAACGCAGGCTGGATCCGTGTCTACTAGGATTGGATCCACACTTGCGCAGTCGCTTGCCAGCGCTGCCGGGGGAAACGACCCGGCTGCGGCCGCACGGGGGGCGAGGAACATGGAGACCACGGTGAGCGCGCGGGCTCGAATGCGCGCCGCCTACGCGCGCATCGCGGCGATGGGCCGCCCCGTGGCGTGGATCGCGGTGCGACCAGAGGAAGATGCGCTCGCCGGGGAGGCGTGGCGACCGCCGACGGCCGGCCGGTTCGTCGCGGATCTGCCCGAACCGATGGGCATCGGCACAGCCCGGCCGAGAGCCGGTGCATCCGCCACGGGATTCCGCTGCGAAGCGCTTGCGCTGGTGGGAGCCAGCGACATCACCTCCTCCGGCGGATGGCGGGCCTCCCGCTCGGTCCGATGAGCGGGCAACGCGTGGTCGGCTGGGCGGATGCCGCGCCGCTGTCGCTGTCGGGCCGACCCGTCCGGCTGGTGCCGCTGGTGGTCGGATTCGAGTCGATCTCCGAGTCGATCTCGGTGGCCGGCGGCAGCCGGTTCCGCCATCTCATGGAGCCGGTCACGGCCGTCGCCGTGGTCTTCGAGGAGGGGTGGATCCTGTTCGACGGCGGTTTCGACCCGGCGCGCATCCGCGACCGGGCGCGGCGGCGCGCGAGCTTCGACTATGAGAACTACGGGCCGATCGTGCCCGCCGGCGACCCTCTCGTCGAGCAGATCGCCGCGGCAGGGCTCGTATGGGCGGGCCTGGCGGCCGTGGTCCTCTCGCACGCGCACTTCGACCACACCGGCGGCGTGCGGCTGCTCGCCGACGACCAGCCCGTGATACTGCAAAGGCGCGAGTGGGAACACGTCATCTCCACCCCGGACCCCCGCGCGGCGTTCCTCTTCGTCGACGATCTGGTGCGCGAGAGCGGCACGATCGTGCTGCTGGATGGCGACATCGATGGCGACGTCGCCATCGCTCCCGGCGTGTGCGCGATCGACACGTCGGGTCACACCCCGGGGCACCAGTCTCTCGTCGTGGAGCTTCCCGACCGCACTGTCGTCCTCGCCGGCGACGCCGCCGATCTGCGCGCGAACGTCGAACGCTGCGTGCCGACCGGATCGACGGTCGGGCCCGACGGGCCCGAGCGCGCCCGGCGCGCCGTTGCCCGGCTGGCCGCGCTCGACGCGCTCCCCGGCACCGAGGTCTGGCCGGGACACGACCCGGACTGGGCGCCCTGGCGCGCGGTCATCGACGCCCAGTCCTGACGGCCGCGCGCGAGGGATGAGCGGCGAACCTTCCGGCATCTCACCCTTGCGCCCCCGCGGGAGCGATCGCGCGGGGGCGCAAGGACCCTGTTGCAGAATCCGAGACAAAATAATTGCAAAATCCGATATAGAGAGAGTGCGGAATCCGGTATGGTGTGGCCGTGGCCTACCTTCCTCGCTTCGTGGATGCCGTGCTCGACGACTACCTCGACACGTTCGGCGGGGTACTGCTCGAGGGCGCGAGGGGATGCGGCAAAACCTCGACGGGTCTGAATCGGGCGGGCAGCTCGGTTCGGCTCGACAGGTCGCCGCGCATGAGGGAGCTCGCCGACTTGAACCCCCAAGAGGTACTCAGAGGGGAGGCGCCGCGGCTGGTGGACGAGTGGCAACTGGCGCCGTCCCTGTGGAACTCGATCCGGCACGAGATCGATGACCGCCAGCAGCGAGGCCAGTTCATACTCAGCGGCTCTGCGGCTCCCGCAGATGACATCTCACGGCACACCGGGGTCGGCCGAATCGGCAGGGTACGCATGCGCCCGATGTCGCTTGCGGAGAGCGGCGCGTCGAGTCGCGACGTGTCCCTTTCCGCGATGCGAAAGAGCGGTGAGATCTCCGGCCGTAGTGCACTGAGCTACTCGGATCTTGCAGCCGAGGCGGTGCGCGGCGGATGGCCCGGGTTGCTGGGCGCCAGCGAACGGCAGGCGATGCTGTTCACTCGTTCCTACATTGATGACCTGCGTGTGAGTGACGTCCCTTTCGCGACGGGAGTGAAGCATGACGCGGAGCGCATGCGCCGCCTGCTCGAATCGCTCGCACGCAACACCGCGAGCGAAGTGAAGCTGGCGAGCCTCGCGGCCGATGTCTCCGCCGACGGCGGTACGACAGCGCCCGAGACGGTGCGCCGTTACCTCGACGCATTGAGCGGTGTCTTTGCGCTGGAGGCGCTCCCCGCGTGGAGCGTCGCGCTGCGCTCGAAATCGCGCTTGCGGACCAACCCGAAGCTGATGCTCACCGATCCCTCGCTGGCGTGCGCCGCGCTCGGCATCGGGGCGTCGAGACTGGCCCGCGACCCCGAGTTCTTCGGCCAAGTCTTCGAGGCGATGGCAGTGCGCGATCTGCGCTCCCTCGCGGATGTCGAGGGGGGCCGCTTGTATCACTACCGCGACAACACCGGTCTAGAGGTGGATGCCGTCATCGAGTACCCGGATCGGAGTTGGGTGGCAGTCGAGGTCAAGCTCGGTGAGTCGAGAATCGCGGATGCCGAAAAGCATCTGCTGACGCTGCGCGATCAGCGTGTCGATACACGGGTCGGACCCGCGGACTTCCTCGCCGTCGTCACCGGCACCGAGTACGCGTACACCCTGCCGTCGGGTGTGCATGTGGTGCCGCTCGCGGCGTTGACCGCCTGATCTCACGCTCGCTCGGGAGTGATCGGGCGCGAGGAGTTGCGGGGCGGCGCGAGCTCAGGATGCCGGGGTCAGCACGAGCGTGTCGGTGGCGGCATCCGTCAGCTTGTCGAGGGAGAACAGCCACGTGGTCTGCCGCAGGTTCTGCCAGTCATCGACCTGGTCGATGTAGTTCGGGTGGAACGCGTGGCCGCTCGTGCCGGTCAGCTGGTTCCAGCGCGACGCGTCGAGGTCGGCCAGGTCGACGGTCATCCGCATCGACGGCACCGTCTCGGTCGCGAACGAGCCGCTGCCGACGTACCACCCGGTCGCATCGACGACCGACGAGCCGCCGCCGATCGCGAACGATCCCCGGTTGAACAGCGCCTCGATCGGGGCGATGCCGCTCTCGCCGAACGTGCCGTTGGTGAGGGTGATGGTGTGCAGCCCACCCCACGTCCACGCATCCGGATTGTCGCCCTGCAGCGCCACGAGTCGCGTGTAGGCATCGGTCGCGGCACGGGTGAGCATGTCCTGCTGGCCGTCCACATCGATGGTGTCATTGGTCCACCACGCCGAGTCGGGCTCGTCGAGCAGCGCATCGACGACCGTGAACAGACGGGCCTGATCGGTCAGCGGCGCGGGGTCGTCGCGGCGTGAGAAAAGGTCCTGCGCGAGCTCGTCCCACAGCACGTTGGCGTACGCCGCGGCGGGAGAGTCGGCGGTGTTCTGCGCGTCCCAGCTGTCGAGCAGGTCGAGCGCGCGCTGCACGTCGGGATCGTCGACGCTCACGTCGGCGTACACCCCCACGAGGCGCTTGCCGATCCAGAACTCCTGATCGGCCTGAATCGACGTCATGTCGTCGGCGGTGACCTTGCCCAGCGCGATCTCGGTCCGAAGCAGATCGGTGATGCGCGCCGCGCGCCAGCCGTAGTCGAAGTCCGATCCGAGGAGGTACTCGTCATCCTCGTCGACCAGGGGGTTGTTGGCCGTCACGATGAAACCCTCATCCGGGTTGTACGACACCGGCAGATCCTCGAACGGAACGAAGCCCGTCCAGTCGTAGGCCGAATCCCAGCCCGGGGCCGGCATCGTGCCGTCGCCCGCCCCGCGAATCGGCAGCCGGCCGGGGGCCTGGTAGCCGATGTTGCCCTCCGTGTCGGCGTAGACGAGGTTCTGCGCCGGCACGTCGAACAAGGATGCCGCCGCCCGGAACCCGGCGAAGTCATGCGCCGTGTCCAGCGCGAAAATGGCCGCGGCGCTCGTGCCGGCATCCAGCGCCGTCCAGCGCAGCGACACGGCGTACTCGCCGTCGGGGACGTCGGCGGGGGCCGTGGCGTCATCGGTCGATCCGACGTAGGGGTCGGATGCGACCGCGGTGAAGTCGTCGGTGAGCCCGGAGACGATCGGTCCGTGCACCGTCGAGCGCACGGTGATCGTCACGTCGTCGCCACCGGCGATCTTGAAGGTCTCGGTGCGCGTCTGCAGCGGCACGAGCTCACCGTCGCGCCAGTACGAGTCGCCGTCGATCACCTCGACGTAAAGATCGGTGACGTCGGCGGTGAGGTTCGTGAAGCCCCAGGCGACGTCGGCGTTGTGGCCGATGATGATCCCGGGCACGCCAGAGAACCCGAAACCGGCGACGTCGAACGGGCAGGCGTCGTCGACGACGCGGCAGCGCAGGTGCGCCTGGTGCCACACGCTGGGCAGCGATGCCCCCAGGTGCGGGTCGTTCGACAGCAGCGGCAGGCCGCTCTCGGTGAACGCTCCGGAGACGACCCACGAGTTCGATCCGATGCCCTCGCCCACCCCGCCCAGCAGCGCCGAGGCGGCCTCGACGACGTCGCCGACCTCGGTCCAGGTCACGGATGCGGCAGTGTCGGCATCCGTCTCGTCGGCATCCGCGGCGGGCGCATCCGTGGTGATCTGCGGCACGATGACCGGGTTCGTCTCGTACGGGTAGTCGGGGTAGAGCTCGGCGATCTGCTCCGCCGACAGGGTCTGGGCGAGCAGGGCCCGTTCGGTCTCCTCCTCGACGTTGCTGCGCAGGTCCCACGCCATCGCCTTCAGCCATGCCACGGAGTCGGCCGCCGTCCACGGCTCGATCGTGTAGTCGGGGTTCTGCAGACCCAGCACGGCGTACTCCAGCGACACCGCCGCGCCCTGGTGGTCGGCGAGGTAGGCGTTGACCCCCTCGGCGTAGGCCTCGTAGTAGCCGCGGGTGGTCTCGTCGAGGGCGGCGACCTCTTCTTCGGCGATCGCGTGCCAGCCGAGCGTGCGCAGGAACTCGTCGGTGGGCAGCTGGGATGCGCCGAACAGCTCAGACAGGCGCCCGCTCGTGACGTGGCGGCGGAAGTCCATCTCCCAGAAGCGGTCCTGCGCGTGCACGTAGCCCTGCGCGGAGAACAGGTCGTGGGTCGAGTCGGCGACGATCGTGGGGATGCCGAGCACGTCACGATACACCGTCACGTCGTCGCCCAGGCCGGCGACGGCGACCGTGCCGCTCAGCTGCGGGAACGAGCGCTGCACGGTCCAGACGACCGCGCCCGCGGCGATGAGCGCGACGACGGTGAGGCCGGCGACGATCGAGAACGCGATGATCCCGATGCGTCGACCGAGCGAGCGGCGAGGTGTTGCGGGCAGTGCGGCGGAGGATTCCACCGCACTGCCGGAGGCGGATTCGGACATCGTCGTCTACACGCTTTCGGGGGCGCGTGGTCTCGTCGCGGCTCGCGCGCCGCACCGCGGTCTCAGGCCCCAGTCACTGATACCGCCCCCGCATCCTAACCCGGCACGGCGCGCACAGCCGAATCCCGCACGCTTTTCGGGCCGGGTGCGCGCGGATGTGGCGGCATCCGCCCCTCGACCGTGCCCGTGACGGCGGATGCCGATACGTCTGCGAGGGGATCGATCATCTGGGCGACGCCGCGAGGACGATCCGCGAACAGGATCACCCCGACGACGTGGTCGCCCGGGGCCGGCCGAACGACCGCAAGCTCCGCAAGGGGGAGGAGACCGCTGTTCCGGCCCGGCTGGGTCGCAACGCCCGACCGGCAGCGGCCGCCGCCGTCTTCGCCCCGCCGCGCTGAGCGGCGCGCTGTCGGGCGCATAACTCAGGCAGAATGCCGGCAGAGCCGGCAGAATCGGCCCCGCAGCGGCGAACAGCCTGAGTTACGAGCCGGGCCGTCGGCAGTTGCCGGCCGGAGTCAGTCGGCGCCGAAGTCGAACGAGGCCGACTCGCTCGCGCCGTCGACGGCCTCGGCGAGCCCTTCACGGTCGGCGTCGAAGGGCAGCGCGTGCTCGGTGATCTCGGCGGCCTCGCCGGGCTGGAGTGATCCCACGAGCTCGGCGGTCGCACCGCCGATCAGGCCCAGAGCCGCGTACTGCTCCAGCCGCGCGCGTGAGTCGGCGATGTCGAGATTGCGCATCGTGAGCTGTCCGATGCGGTCGGTCGGGCCGAAAGCCGAGTCGCCGACGCGTTCCATCGACAGCTTCTCGGGTGCGTATGACAGGTTCGGCGAGACGGTGTCGAGGATCGTGTAGTCCTCGCCGCGGCGCAGCCGCAGCGTCACGGTGCCCGTGATCGCCGAGCCCACCCAGCGCTGGATCGACTCGCGCAGCATGAACGACTGCGGCTCGAGCCAGCGTCCCTCGTACATGAGCCGGCCCAGGCGCCGGCCCTGCTCGTAATAGGTCGCGAGGGTGTCTTCGTTGAGGATGCCGTTGGCCAGCCGCTCGTAGGCGATGTACAGCAGAGCCATGCCGGGGGCCTCGTAGATGCCGCGGGACTTCGCTTCGATGACGCGGTTCTCGATCTGGTCGCTCATGCCCAGGCCGTGGCGCCCGCCGATTGCGTTCGCCTCGCGGACGAGGGCCACCGGGTCGTCGAAGGCCACCCCGTTGATGGCGACCGGGCGCCCCGCCTCGAAGGTGATCGACACGTCTTCGGTCGCGATCTGGACCGCCTCATCCCAAAAGCGCACGCCCATGATGGGATCGACGATCTCCAGCGACACATCGAGGTGCTCGAGGGTCTTCGCCTCGTGGGTGGCACCCCAGATGTTGGCGTCGGTCGAGTAGGCCTTCTCGACCGAGTCGCGGTACGGGAATCCGTGCGCGACGAGCCATTCGCTCATCTCGGTGCGGCCGCCCAGTTCGGTGACGAAGTCGGCATCCAGCCACGGCTTGTAGATGCGCAGTGCCGGGTTGGCCAGCAGCCCGTAACGGTAGAACCGCTCGATGTCGTTGCCCTTGTAGGTCGACCCGTCGCCCCAGATGTCGACGCCGTCCTCCTTCATGGCGCGCACGAGGAGCGTGCCGGTGACGGCGCGGCCGATCGGCGTCGTGTTGAAGTACGTGCGGCCCGCGCTGCGGACGTGGAACGCGCCGCACGAGAGGGCGACGAGGCCCTCTTCGACCATAAGCGGCTTGCAGTCGATCAGCCGCGACGCTTCGGCGCCGTACTGCAGTGCGCGGCCGGGGATGGCGGCGATGTCGTCCTCGTCGTACTGGCCGAGGTCGCCCGTGTAGGTATACGGCACGGCGCCCTTGTCGCGCATCCACGCGACCGCGACGGAGGTGTCAAGACCCCCGGAGAAGGCGATGCCGACGCGCTCGCCGACGGGCAGGGACTGGAGGACTTTCGACATGGGTTCTAGCCTACTGAGCGGATGCCGCAGCGCCCGCCGCCGGAGCTTTCGGCATCCGTCGTCAGCGTCGGAGAATGTCGCGTACTTCGGACCCGAGCGCGCAGATGCTCCGAAGAAGGCGACATACTCCGACGGTCCCGACGGCGCAGCCGCGTCAGCGCGTGACGGGCACGACCAGGCCGCCCCACGGTCATGTACTGCGCCGTCTCGTCGCTGATCAGCAGCTCGTACAGAGCAACGATGCGCGGGCAGGGCGAAGGCGATCGTCACGAACGCGGTGTCCACGTCGGGCAGCGCCTGCGGCAGGGTCGCGTTCTCGATTTCCTTGAACTCGAACCCGTGCGGGTTCGCCGGGATGCCGCTGAGGTCGGCGACGTCGTCGGCCACCTCGATCAGGCCGGCGCCGGCGAGCATCTTGAGCGCGCGGCCCTCGTTGGTCGGATCGTTCGGGATCGCGATGCTCGCGCCGTCGGCGAGCTCGTCGAGGCTGCTGATCTTGTCGGAGTAGAACGCGGCGCTGGGCAGGTAGGCCTCGCCGACGCTGACGAGGTTGCTGCCGGTGTTCTCGTCGTAGTTCTCGAGGAAGGTGGTGTTCTGGAACAGGTTCGCATCGATCGAGCCGTCCGCCAGCGCCGTGTTCGGGGTGTTGTAGTCGGAGAAGGCGACGAACTCGATCGTCAGGCCCACCTCGGCGGCGCCGTTCTCGGCGATGTGCGCGAGGATTTCGCCCGCGGGGGTCTGCAGGGCGCCGACCTTGATCGTGCCGAGCGAGTCGCCGTCGGATGCCGCGGTGTCGGCGGTGTCGGCGGTGTCGGCCGAGCCGGCGCAGCCGGACAGCACGAGGGCGACGGCGGCAGCGGTCGTGGCGAACAGGGAAGCGCGGAGGGCGCGTGTCATGAGGGGTTCCTCTCGGTGATGTGCAGTGATGTGCAGTGATGTGCAGCGGTGTGGGATGAAGTGGGGGTGGCGTCTCAGTTCGGCTGTTGCGCGGGGGCGTTGCGGCCGCCGCGGCGCGACAGCCGACGCGCCCCCCACGTGGCCAGCCCCTGCAGGACCATCACGATCGCGAAGATGATGATGATGACGCTGACCATGTGGATGACGCTGTACTGCTGATAGCCGTAGCGGATCGCGACGTCGCCGAGCCCGCCGCCGGCGACGGTGCCGACCATGGCGGAGAAGTTGATGATCGAGGTGACGGTCGTCGACAGGCCCAGCAGCATCGACGGGGCGGCCTCGGGGACGAGCACCTTGGTGACGAGCTGCCAGCGGCTCGCGCCGAGCGACGAGGCCACTTCGAGCAGGCCGGGATCGACCTCTTTGATGGCGATCTCGACCATGCGCGCGAAGAACGGGATCGCGACGACCGACAGGGGAACGATCGCCGCCGTCGGCCCGATGAAGGTCCCCACGACGAGGCGGGTGAACGGGATCAGCGCGACCATGATGATGATGAACGGCACGCTGCGGCCGAAGTTCACGACGAGGTCGAGCACGCGGTTGATGACGACGCCGGCCCGGCGCGAGCCGAACGGTCTCGCCCAGAACCGGCCTTCCTCGGTGCCGACGAGGACGATGCCGAGCGGGAGACCGAAGATGACCGTGAACAGCAGCGAGAAGCCGACCATGTAGAGCGTCTGGCCCGTCGCGACCAGGAGGACTTGGAACAGGGTGTCGCTCATGAGACCGGCCCCCTCTCCGCGGGTCCGGCGAGCACTTCGACGAGCAGTCCGCGTGCGCGCAGGTCGGAGATGACGGCATCCGCCGCCCCCGCGGGGATCTCCAGGCGCGTGCGGCCCGCTTGCGTGCCGCCGATGCGCTCGACGAGGGCGCCGAGGATCGACACGTCGACCTCGTGATCGCGCGCGAGCTGTGCGATGACGGGTCGGTCGGCCGTGCCGCCCGCGAACGTGATGTCGACGACCGTGGCACCGTCGGCCACGGTGTCCGGGATCTCCCCGATCGGGAACAGCTGCGCCGTGAGGCGCGACCCGGGCGTCTGGATGATGTCGACGAGCCGGCCGCTTTCCACGACGCGCCCCTGCTCGATCAGCGCCGCCGAATCGCACACCGACTTCACGACGTCCATCTCGTGCGTGATGAGGAGCACCGTGAGTCCCCGCTCCGTGTTGATGCGGCGAGACAGGTCGAGGATGGATGCCGTCGTCTCGGGGTCGAGGGCGCTCGTCGCCTCGTCGGACAGCAGCACGGTGGGCCGCGCCGTCAGAGCGCGGGCGATGCCGACGCGCCGCTGCTGACCACCCGACAGCTCGTGCACGGCGGCGTCGCCGCGGTCGCCGCGGTCGCCGCGGTCGCCGAGGCCCACGAGGTCGAGCATCTCCTGCGCGCGGTCGTCGCGTTCGTCGCGTGGCACGCCGTCGAGCTCGAGCGCCAGCTCGACGTTGCCGTGCACCGATCGGCTGCCGAGCAGGTCGAAGCGCTGGAACACCATGCCGATGCGACGGCGGGCCACCCGCAGGTCTTTCTCGCCGAGGCTCGCGAGCTCGGCGCCGTCGACTGTGACGGTGCCGCTGTCGGGGCGTTCGAGGCGGTTGACGATCCGTGCGAGCGTGCTCTTGCCCGCACCGCTCTGGCCGACGATGCCGAAGATCTCACCCGTCGGGATCTCGAGGGAGACGTCGTCGACCGCCGCGAAGGCGCCGTAGCGCTTCGAGACGCGGTCGAGCGAGATCACGCGACCTGTCCAACCGTGTGTCGCCGTGGGGACGAAATCGCGAGACGATTCGTTGCGGCCTGCGAGGTCAGACGATGCGGACCTCGACGCCGAGGACGGCGTAGGTCGAGAGTGCGCGGCGGTCGCACGACAGGAGCGGGATGCCGGCCTCGCGCGCGGCCAGACCGACGAGCCCGTCGTACACGGCGCCGCCGGCGATGCCCGCAGCCGCCAGGGTCTCGACGGCCGCGAGGGAGGCCGCGGGGGAGAGGGCGACCGACAGGGGGAACTCGCGGCCGATCGCGTGCGCGGCGCTCTGAGGGCTGAGCCGGTCGGATCCGGGCAGTCGGGTGAGGACGGAATACGTCTCGGTGCGCGCGTGCCCGGAAAGTCCGAGCGTGAGACCGTGGCACAAGGCCCTTACGGGCGTAGAGAGCGGATGGTCCTCATCGAGCAGGGCGAGTGCGGCGCTCGTGTCGAGCAGATAGTCAGCGCTGGTCGGCAAGGCGCAGCTCCCGCACCATCTCGACGGTGAGGGGCGTCCCGCTCGCGGGGATCACCAGTCGCCCGTCCTTCTCGACGAGCTCACCGGTCGCCGGGATCTCGATCTGGATGCCGGTGCCGTCGATGTAGACGTCGACCGGTCCGGGCACCATCCCGAGCCGCTCTCGGATGGCCGCGGGGATGACGATGCGCCCAGCCTTGTCCATGGTCGTTCGCATGCCATCACAATACCATTGTGATGGGGTTGGTATGGACATCCGTCTTCTTGGCACTCGTGGTGGGGTTTCAGGGGGTGGAAGAGGCCACGACTGCCAACGAGTTCGGGGCGCGGGCGGGGGTGGGCTCGTGGGGTCCTGCGTAGACTCCCGTCATGACGGTGCCCTCCCTCGACCTCGCCGACACCGCCTTCGACGTCACCTCGGCCGAGGTGCACGCGGCTCGCGAGACGAACTGGTACGCCGAGACCCCGTACGGCTGGGCGATCCTGCGGTACGAGGAGGGCACGGCGCTGCTGAAGGACCGCCGATTCCGCCAGGGCAACGCGCAGTGGCCCGACCAGAACGGCATCCACGACGGCCCCTGGCGACAGTGGTGGCAGGAGACGCTGCTGAGCCTGGAGGGCGACGACCACCTGCGCTTGCGACGCTTACTCGGCCCGGCGTTTCGCAGCAAGGCCATTGAGGCGATGCGGCCGCGATTCCAGGCGCTCGCGAACGAGCTCATCGACGGCTTCGGTGCACCGGATGCCGACGGCTGGACCCGCGTGGAGTTCGTGTCGCAGTTCGCCGAGCCCTACGCCTCGCGGGTGCTGTGCCTTCTGCTGGGCCTGCCAGACGACGAGTGGCCGCGCGTGGCGCACTGGGCCGACGACCTCGGCAAGTCTTTCGGCATCCGGGTGCGCGAAGACCTGCCGCGAATCGAGGCGGCGCTTGAGGGGCTGACCGGATACATCGAGGAGGTCGTCGCCGACCGGCAGGCGCATCCGCGCGATGATCTCGTGACGACCCTCGTCCAGGCGCACGACGAGGGGGATGCCCTTTCGCGGCGCGAGCTGTCGGTCGCCCTCGTCTTCCTCGCGTTCGCCGGGATGGAGACCACGCGCAATCAACTGGGGCTGGCTCTCCAGACCCTGCTCGCCCACCCCGACCAGTGGGCACTGCTGGCCGCGCGCCCCGAGCTCGGCGCCCGCGCCGTCGAGGAGGTCATGCGGGTCAACCCCACAGTCACGTGGGTGACGCGCGAGGCGATCTGCGACGTCGATCTCGCCGGCCTGCGGGTGCCGGCCGGCGGAATCGTGCAGGTGCTCTCGCACGCGATGGGCACCGACCCTCGCGCGATGGCGGAGCACGTCGAGTTCGACATCACCTTCGATGACCGGCCGCTGCACAGCGGGTTCGGCGGTGGTGTACACCATTGCCTGGGCCACTTCGTCGCGCGCACCGACATGGCCGTCGCGTTGCCCCTGCTCGCGCAGCGGATGCGGGATGCCGAGCCCGACGGACCCGGCGAATGGCTTCCGGTTTCGGGGAACACCGGGCCGGTGCGGTTTCCGATCAGATTCCGCCGCGCGTCGGGAGGAGATGTTCGTTCGGGAGGATGAAACGGCGGGCATCCATCCTCCTGAACCGCCATCTCCTCCCGAACGGTCGCCGCTCGCACGAGATGGCTCCACCGGGCGCCGCACCGATGGCCGGTAGACTGAGGACTCACCGTCCAATAACGGGGGAGCGCGCCCATGCCAGGCATCGTGATCGTCGGCGTCCAATGGGGAGACGAGGGCAAGGGCAAAGCCACCGATCTCCTCGGCGGGCGCACCGACTGGGTCGTCAAGTTCAACGGCGGCAACAACGCCGGACACACGGTCGTCATCGGCGATGAGAAGTACGCGCTGCACCTGTTGCCGAGCGGCATCCTCTCCCCCGGAGTCAATGCTGTCATCGGCAACGGCGTCGTCGTCGACCTCGAGGTGCTGTTCGCCGAGCTCGCCGCGCTGCACGCACGGGGTCTGGACACCTCGCGCCTGCGCGTCAGCGCCAACGCGCACGTCATCACGCAGTACCACCGCACGCTCGACAAGGTCACCGAGCGCTTCCTCGGCAAGCGCATGATCGGCACGACGGGGCGGGGCATCGGGCCGAGCTACGCCGACAAGATCAACCGCGTGGGCATCCGCATCCAAGATCTGTTCGACGAGAACATCCTGAGGCAGAAGGTCGAGGGCGCTCTCGACCAGAAGAACCATCTGCTCGTCAAGGTCTTCAATCGCCGCGCGATCACGGTCGATGAGATCGTCGACGACCTGCTTTCGTACGTCGAGCGGCTGCGCCCGATGGTGTGCGACACCGGGCTGCTGCTGAACGAGGCGCTGGATGCCGGTGACGTCGTCGTCTTCGAGGGCGGTCAGGCCACGATGCTCGACGTCGATCACGGCACCTATCCGTTCGTCACCTCGTCGTCGGCGACCGCCGGCGGTGCCTCGACCGGAACGGGCGTCGGCCCGAACCGTCTGGACCGCATCGTCGGGATCGTCAAGGCCTATACGACCCGCGTGGGGTCGGGCCCGTTCCCCACCGAGCTGTTCGACGAACAGGGCGAGTGGCTGCGCACGCGCGGTTTCGAGTTCGGCACGACGACGGGCCGTCCGCGCCGTGTCGGCTGGTACGACGCCCCGATCACGCGCTACGCGACGCGCATCAACGGCATCACCGACCTCGTGCTGACCAAGCTCGACATCCTCACCGGCCTCGACGTCGTACCGGTGTGCGTCGCCTACGAGGTCGAGGGCGAGCGCTTCGACGAGGTGCCGGTCAATCAGACCGACTTCCACCACGCGACGCCCGTGCTCGAGTACTTCCCCGGCTGGTCGGAAGACATCTCGGGGGTGCGCCGCTTCGAGGATCTTCCGCAGGCGGCCCAGAACTACGTCCTCGCTCTTGAAGCGATGAGCGGCACGCGCATCTCGGTCATCGGGGTCGGTCCGGCCCGCGACGGCGTGATCGTCCGTCACGACCTGGTCGAGTCGTAACCGACCTGCGGCACTCACCTGCGAGGTACCGCGCTCAGACGAGGGCGTCCTGCCGTGGGATGAACACCTTCTTGATGATGAGCAGGATGGATGCCGTCACCGGAATCGCCACGAGGGCGCCGAGCAGCCCCATCAGGGTGCCGCCGACGAGGGCCCCGATCACGACGAGCGAGCCGGGCACCGCGATCGCCTTGTTCATGACCCGCGGCGTCAGAACATATGCCTCAAGTTGCATGTAGACGAGGTAAGCGATCGCGAAGATGAGCGCCGACACCGGGTTCGAGAACAGCGCCACGACCGAGGCGATGCCCCAGAACAGCACGGTACCGACGAGCGGGATGATCGTGATGCAGAACGACACGACCGCCATCAGCGCCGGGAACGGCAACTGCAGCACAGAGAAGAGGATGAACGCGAACACGGCGTTGAAGAACGCGAGTACCACCATGCCGCCGAGGTAGCCGCCCACCGACTCGGTGATCTGCTCGGTGAGATCGGCCGTCAGCGGTCGAGAATGGGCCGGCACCATCCGGTAGAGCGCCTGCTTCATCTCCGCCAGCGTCGCGAGGAAGTACAGGCTCAGCACGATGATGATGATGAAGCCCGAGATGCTCGTGCCGATCGAGATGCCGATCTTCAGCACTCCGCCGCCGATGGCGGCGATGTTGCTGGGATCGGTGAGGAAGCCCTGCACCTGAGCCAGCATGGCTGGCACCTGATCACCGAACTGCTCACGGGCCCAGGCGTAGACGGCGGTGCTCTGGAAGTTCGTGACGAGCTGCGGCAGGTCGGTGATGAACTGCGAGATCTGACGGATCACGGTCGGGGCGATGAGCCACAGCACGGCGACCATCAGCAGCGCGAAGGCGAAGTAGACGATGACGATGGCCCAGGCGCGCGGGACGTGGCGCTTCTCCAGCCGCAGCACGAGCGGATTGAGCCCGAGCGCCACGAACAGCGCGAAGGCGATGTAGATCCAGATCGTGACGAGCGAGCTGATCGCCATGCCGAGCGAGATGGCGGCGAGGCCGCCGAGAGTGAGGAAGAAGCCGGCGACGAACGGCCGGTTGACGCTCGCCCAGACCTGCCGGCCGCCGCGGGCTGAGTCGCCGGGGTCGACGAAGGCGGGCGCCGTCAGGGGGAGGACGCGGGGGCGTTGTCCGCGCTCTTGCCACGACGCCGCAATGCACGTTTGCCGAATCCGTCTGGTGCTGTTGCCACGGGGACACTCTATGACCCCGCCGGAGCGACCGTGGCGTCGTCGGTGCCGTCGCCTCGGTGTGGCGGGCGCGAACCGGTAGGGTCGTGACGAAACCTGAAGGAGCCGCCATGACCGACGCCGTCGCGA
Organism: Microbacterium sp.; assembly: GCA_047606715.1. Taxonomy (GTDB): domain Bacteria; phylum Actinomycetota; class Actinomycetes; order Actinomycetales; family Microbacteriaceae; genus Microbacterium. Next base: position 1,959 of record JASGEE010000143.1, on the reverse strand, counting down.
AACTGGCCGCGCTGCGCGCCAGCATCGACAACATCGATGCCGCGCTCATCTTCATGATGGCCGAGCGCTTCCGCTGCACGCAGCAGGTCGGCGTGCTCAAGGCCCAGCACCGGATGCCGCCGTCGGATCCGGCGCGCGAAGAGCAGCAGATCGCGCGCCTGCGCAGCCTCGCGCTCGAGGCCGACCTCGATCCCGAGTTCGCCGAGAAGTGGTTCAACTTCGTCGTGGCCGAGGTCATCCGCCATCACACCGCGGCGCAGGAGCGCTGACGCCGGCGGCGCCTGGTGCGCCCCGCGCCGCCGTCGCGGTCGCCGCATCCCGATTCGGTCGCGGCGTCTTGTGGGTGCGCAGGCCGCTGATTCGCATATTGCCGCGACCGGACGGGCGCGCGTTGGTCCGGTCGCGCCGCCGCGCCCCGGATCGGGAGGGCCGGCCTCGCGCCGACGCGCGGTTCAGTGGTGGCAAGGTGCGGGTGCCGGCGCCGTGGACTCGCACGTTGCCGCGACCGAAGCGGAGGCGTTGCGGATCGGCGCGGGCGGGTCGTGGGTGATCGGCCGGGTCGTCACGCCCCGGCGGCAGGGGGGAGCTCGGACGCCGCGGCGCGGCTCGAAAGCTGTAGCGCGACCTTCTCCTCCAGGATCGCGATCGCCTCGTCGGGGACGGCGATCAGGCCGTCGAGCTCGGTGCGCACGCGGCGGTAGGCGAGCTGGCGCTCCGCGGCGGTCGCGGCCTCATCGACCGCGACCGACAGCAGGTGCTGAGCGGTCGCGAGGCGCTTGCGCTCGGTCTCGCTGAACTCGCTGTCGCGAAGGCGCCGGGCGTCACGTTCGGCCACGTCGAACGCGACCTCATATTCTGTGACGGCATCCGCGTAGTCGGCGAGCTGGGTGTCGGTGAGATGCGCCTTGACGGATGCCGGCCGCAACCGATCGGCGGTCTTCTTCGCGCGCAGGAACGCCGCCGTCAGCGGCTGGCGCCCGTCGCTGATCGTCGGGAAGGCGATGAGCTTCGCGACGTCGAGCTCGTAGTCGAGCCAGCGCGCCGTGACGGCATCGTGCTCGGCGAACAGCTTCTCGAGCTGCGGCTGGGTGGGCGTGGGTTTGGTGATCGGCTTGGGATCCGTCGCGGTGGCCACGGGCTTGGGTCGCTGTGGGGCATTCAGCGCGCTCTTGGCCCGCAGAATCTCCAGACGCCGTCGGTGTCGGATGCTGGCGCCGCGCTCCCAGGCGCGACCGGCACCGCCGAGCACGGCGAAGATCGGGAAGACGAGCCACCAGTAGCTCCCCGCGAACACCCAGAAGTCGTGCACGGTGCCACCCTACGCGTGCTCGGCGCTCACGGCTGCGTTGACCGGCGGTCGCGTGCCGGGACGGGCCATACGGGGGTGGGCGGGGACGATCGAGGTGGTGTTGCGGAGGATCGCGTCGGTCCGGTGGCGGAGGTCTCGGGGCCCGGGCCCGCGGGCGAGGGGGCTGCCTGCGCGGAGCCCGCCCCGCGGGACAGCGCCGCGGTCGAGCGCTCGATGACGGTCTGCGCAAGAGCCGACCAGTCGCTCCTCGTGGTGTCCGCGGCATCCGGATCGCCCCGCGTCGGCACCGGGGGCGCGGCACCGGAGGCGCGTGCACGGCGCCACGCCTCGGCCTCGGCGGCATCGAACGCGCGGCCGAGCCGGGCGACGCCGTCACGGTAGGCGGCGAACTGCGCCGTCGTCAGTCTCGTGTGCGCCGATGCCGGGCGCAGCTCCCGCACCGCACGCTGCTCGGCGAGGAAGGTCGCTGTCGTCGGTACGCGGGCATCCGTCATCGTCGGGAAGACGATGAGCAGGCCCGGGTCGGTCTCGTACGCCATCCAGCGGGCCGTCAGCGCGTCGTGTGCGCTCATGAGGCGGGCGAGGGGCTGCGCGGCGGGATCGGCCGCCGCCGGGAGGGCGGCCCGGGCCGCGCCGACGCGGGCACGGTG
>JASGEE010000142.1:0-8607 GCA_047606715.1 Microbacterium sp. | reverse complement strand
GCGGCCTGCAGCAGCGCGGTGGACTTGCCGGAGTTCATCGCCCCGTAGCGGAAGTAGAGCTTGGCCACGAGCGCGGGTCGCTCAGCGGTTGATCGAGAGGGCGCCGGCCGTCGCCGCGAGCGACTCGTCCGCCGCCGCCGCGTCGGGGTTCAACGCGGTGCCGTAACTCGGGATGAGCTCGCGCAGAGTCGGCTCCCAGTCTCCGATCCGATCGGGGAAGCACGTCTTCATGAGGTTCAGCATGATCGACGCGGCCGTCGAGGCGCCCGGCGAGGCGCCCAGCAGACCCGCGATCGATCCGTCGGCGGAGGAGACGACCTCGGTGCCGAACTGGAGCTTGCCGCCCTTCATGACCTGCGCGCGCTGACCCGCGTTCAGCAGCTCCCAGTCCTCGTCCTTTGCCGTGGGCATGAACTCGCGCAGGCTATCGACCTTCCTGCGGTGGTTCTTGCGCAGCTCGCCGATCAGATAGTTCACGAGGTCGAGATTGGTCGCACCGACCTTCAGCATGCTGAAGATGTTGTGCAGGCGCACCTGGCTGACGATGTCCCACGCCGATCCGGTCTTGAGGAACTTCGGGCTGAACGTCGCGAACGGTCCGAACAGCAGCGATGCCGTGCCGTCGACGACGCGCGTGTCCAGGTGCGGAACGGACATGGGCGGAGCGCCCACGGCGGCCTGCGAGTACACCTTCGCGCGATGCTGGGCGACGAGGCTGGGATTGTCGGTCTTCAGCCACTGGCCGCCGATCGGGAACACCCCGTATCCCTTGATCTCGGGGATGCCGGAGCGTTGCAGCAGTTTGATGGCCCATCCCCCCGCCCCGACGAAGACGAAGCGCGCGTCGATCGAGCCGGGTGTCTTGCCCAGGCTGTTGCGGTAGGCGACCTTCCACGTGCCGTCGCTGCGCTTCTTCAGGCCCCGCACCTCGCAGTTCACGGCGACCTCGACGCCCCGCCGCTGGAGGTCGTCGAACAGCTGGCGCGTGATCGCACCGAAGTCGACGTCGGTTCCGGCGGGAACGCGCGTCGCGGCGAACGGCTCGCCCTGACGGCGGCGCTGCATGAGCAGCGGCGCCCACTGATTGATCACGCGCGAGTCTTCGCTGTATTCGATGCCCGCGAACAGCGGCTGGTCTTTGAGGGCTTCGTAACGACGCTTGAGGTAGGCGACGTCCTTCTCTCCGCGCACGAAGGTCATGTGCGGCGTCGCGTTGATGAACGTCGACGGCTCGTCGAGCACTCCCCGCTCGATCAGGCTCACCCACAGCTGTCGGCTCTGCTGGAACTGCTCATTGATCGAGATGGCCTTCGCCGGATCAACCGACCCGTCGGCGGCGGCCGGCATGTAATTGAGCTCGCAGAGGGCGGCATGACCGGTGCCGGCGTTGTTCCAGGCGTTCGAGGACTCCTGCGCAACCTCGGAGAGGCGTTCGCACACGACGATCTTCCACTCCGGCTGCACCTGCTTCAGCAGGGTTCCCAGGGTGGCACTCATGATGCCACCGCCGATCAGGACGACGTCGACGGGCTCGCTCACAGTGCACCAGTCTAGGCCGCCGTCCCCCGCTCGCGCGCCGGTGCCCCCGTGCCGGTGTTCCCCTCACCGCGAGACGGCATCCGTGCACCGAGACAGCGTACGGCGTCTGCAGTCTCGGTGCGCGCTTGCGGTCTCGCGGGAGACGTGGGAGCCGGGGACGCGGGCGCGGGGGGACCCGGGATGCCCAGCTCAGACGGCGGCGGCGAGGCGCGCGGCGACGAGCTCGGCGATTTGCACAGCGTTGAGCGCGGCGCCCTTGCGGAGATTGTCGTTCGAGAGGAACAGCACGAGGCCCTTGCCCTCGGGCGCGGACTGGTCGGCGCGGATGCGGCCCACATAGCTCGGGTCGGTGCCGGCGGCGCGCAACGGGGTGGGCACCTCTTCGAGGGCGACGCCGGGGGCGGATGCCAGGATCTCGCGGGCACGCTCGGGAGTGATCTCGCGAGCGAACTCCGCGTGAATCGACAGCGAGTGCCCCGTGAACACCGGCACGCGAACACACGTTCCGGCGACGCGGAGGTCGGGCAGCTCGAGGATCTTTCGGCTCTCGTTGCGGAGCTTCTTCTCCTCATCCGTCTCGTTGTCGCCATCGTCGACAAGACCGCCGGCGAAGGGGATGACGTCGAACGCGATCGGCGCGACGTACTTCTGCGGCTGCGGGAAGTCGATCGCGGCGCCGTCGTGGACGAGGTCGATCGCATGCCCCTGCTCCAGCGCGCTCTCCACCTGACCCAGCAGCTCCTGCGCGCCCGCGAGGCCCGAGCCCGACACAGCCTGGTAGGTGCTGACGATGAGTCGCTCCAAACCCGCCTCCGCGTCGAGGGGACCCAGCACCGGCATGGCGGCCATCGTCGTGCAGTTCGGGTTCGCGATGATGCCCTTGGGCGGGTTCGCCGCGGCGTGCGGGTTGACCTCGCTGACCACGAGCGGCACCTCGGGGTCCATTCGCCACGCGCTGGAGTTGTCGATCACGATCGCCCCGGCCGAGGCGAAGCGCGGTGCATGTGCGCGGCTGCCGGTCGCCCCGGCCGAGAACAGGGCGATGTCGATGCCGGACGGGTCGGCGGTGGCGACATCCTCAACCACCACGGCCTGGCCGCCGAACTCGATGACGCTGCCGGCGCTGCGGGCGGTCGCGAACAGGCGCAGCTCGCGGATCGGGAATTCCCGCTCCGCGAGAATCTCGCGCATGACCGTGCCGACCTGGCCGGTGGCGCCGACGACGGCGACGGAGAGTCCGGAATCAGAGATGCGGGTCATGACGGATCCTTGCGTAAAAGAGGGTTTCGAGCGATTCTACTGGCGCCGCGAAAAACGGAGATGTCGCGAGATGCGGACGCAGGGTGGCTGCGGCATCCGTTTTTCGCGGCTTGTCCGGTTTTCGCAACAGCGACGGATGCCGGCCGCGCCGACGGATGCCGCCGTCAGCGGCCGGAGCCAGCGTAGACGACGGCCTCGGAGTCGCCGTCGAGACCGTACGCGGTGTGGACGACGCGGGCCGCCTCGGCCAGATCGTCGCCGCGGACGACGACGGAGATACGGATCTCGGACGTGGAGATCATCTCGATGTTCACGCTCGCCGTCGACAGCGCCTCGAACAGGGTCGCCGACACGCCCGAGTGGGTGCGCATGCCCGCCCCCACGACCGACAGCTTGCCGATCTGGTCGTCGTGCACGAGACTCTCGAACCCGATGCGCCCCTGCTCGGCGGCCAGGGCGCGCAGCGCCGTCGCGGCATCCGACTTGGGCAGCGTGAAGGAGATGTCGGTGCGCCCGGTCGCGGCCGCCGACACGTTCTGCACGATCATGTCGACGTTGGCACCGCTCTTGGCGACGACCGTGAAGATCTCCGCCGCCTTGCCCGGCACGTCGGGCACGCCGATGACCGTGATCTTGGCCTGGCTGAGGTCGGTGGCGACTCCGGCGACGATGGGCTCTTCCATGGCGGACTCCTCTGAAGCGACCGGTGCGGTCATGCCGGGACCGAGCACGAACGTGCCCCGACCCGAGCTGAAGGTGGAACGGGCATTGATCATGACGCCGTGGCGGCGCGCGTACTCGACGGCGCGGATGTATAGCACCTTGGCGCCGTTGGCGGCGAGCTCCAGCATCTCCTCGGCGGAGATCGCGTCGAGCTTGCGGGCCTTGGGGACGACACGCGGGTCGGCGGTGAAGATGCCGTCGACGTCGCTGTAGATCTCGCACACGTCGGCGGAGAGCGCCGCAGCCAGCGCGACGGCGGTCGTGTCCGATCCGCCGCGACCGAGCGTCGTGATGTCCTGAGTGTCGGCGCTCATCCCCTGGAAGCCGGCGACGATGACGATCGCCCCCTCGTCGAGGGCCTCGCGCAGCCGCGTCGGGGTCACATCGACGATGCGCGCCGAACCATGATCGGCGGTGGTCAGCATGCCCGCCTGGCTGCCGGTGAACGAGCGCGCCTCGAAGCCCATCGAGTGGATCGCCATGGCCAGCAGGGACATCGAGATGCGCTCGCCGCTGGAGAGCAACTGGTCGAGCTCGCGCGGAGCCTGGATCGGTGCGACCTGCGCCGCGAGGTCGAGCAGTTCATCGGTCGTGTCGCCCATCGCACTCACGGCGACGACGACGTCGTTGCCGGCACGGCGGGTGTCGATGATGCGCTTGGCGACCCGCTTGATGCTCTCGGCGTCGGCGACGGACGACCCGCCGTACTTCTGGACGATCAGCGCCACGTGTCGAACTCCCGGGGTTTCACGGGCAGAGACGGATGCCGGCCCGAGGACCTATTTTAGGGACTAGCGGATGCCGGAGCAGCCATGTGTCGCGATCGGAGCGCTTCCGCCCTGCGCCGCCCCGGACCCCACATTCAGTCCAGCACGAGACCGGCCGAGGCCAGTCGTTCCTCGACGCGGCGCAGGTCTTCGTCGGAAGGAAGGTCGTCGAGCACCTTGCTCGCCAGCACGCGCGCATCGACCTGCGAGACCTCGCCGCCCGCGGCATCCTTGACGATGAGCTGATCGACGATGTGGCCGACCTCCTCGTCGCTGAGGCGCCGTCGCAGCACGGCGAGAAGGGGCACGTAGTCGGCGGCCGGGACGCCTTCGGGATACCCCAGCCGGAACCAGGCGAGTATCCGCTCAAGCAGGCTCGGTGCCGGGTTCGACGCGGCCTGTGCGGACGGCGCAGTCTGCGCATCCGCCGCCCAGCGCTGTGCATCGGAGCTCAGCGGCCAGCCCACCGCCGCCAGGCGAGCCGCCACGGCATGCACGTCCTGCTCCGCGGGCGGCTCCGACGTGACCTGCGCGATCACGGCGCGGATGTCGATGTCGCCGATGGGGCTGACATGCCGCTCGGCGAGCACGTCGATGACGCTGTCGAACTCCTCCGCGCTGAGCGTGCGGCGCAGCAGCGCCAAGAGGGGGGAACAGTCCGTCGACGGCACTCCGTCGGGGTACCCCGCGCGGAGCCACCCCAGGACCGCCGCTGCAATGCCCTCGGCCACCGTCAGCCTCCGAACAGCACGATGCCGAAATAGTGGTCGAGACTATGGCGCGTGATGTACAGCACGCCCGCCACGACGGCCGCCACGACGATCGCGAACAGCAGGTAGGCGACCACCGTCAGCCCCGGCCGACGCGGGACGACATCCGTGGCATCCGCGACGCCGCTCTCGCCTGCACCGACCGCCTGCAACCGCAGCCCGATCGCGAACAGTGCCGGCAGCCCGGCGCCGAACAGCGCTCCGACGACGAGCACACGTAGTGCGGCCACGAGGATGTCACCCCAAGCGATGTCCACCATCTTCTCGATCCTCTCTTACGCGACCGGGGTCATCGTGTCGGTGTTCTGCGGGACGACGTGGCCGTCCCATTCCGCGTTGACGTTGTTCGCATCCACCGGCTGACGACGGCTGCGCAGGTACATATAGCCCGAGGCCAGCACGAGGGCCGCGAAGACGACGATCGCCCCGGCGACACCGCCGATGCCGTTCGCGAGGAAGTAGCACAGGGCCCCGACGATACCCGCCGCGGGCATCGTCGTCAGCCACGCGGTCGCCATGCGTCCCGCGACGCCCCAGCGGACGTGACCGCCCGGCTTGCCGACGCCGGAGCCGAGGATCGAGCCGGTCGCGACGTGGGTCGTCGACAGCGCCATGCCCATCGAGCTCGACGTCAGGATGATCGCCGCAGACGATGCCTCCGCGGCCATGCCCTGGGGCGAGTCGATCTCGACCAGGCCCTTGCCGAGGGTACGGATGATGCGCCATCCGCCGAGGTAGGTGCCGAGGGCGATCGCGAGACCACAGACGAAGATGATCCACACCGGCAGACCGTCGTCGACGATGCTGTCGGTCGTGAGGGTTCCGTGGGCGATGAGGGCGAGGGCGATGACGCCCATCGTCTTCTGCGCGTCGCCGGTGCCGTGCGCGAGCGAGACGAGGGATGCCGTGCCGATCTGGCCCCAGCGGAAGCCGGCATCCCGGCGCTTCTGCGCGACGCCCCGGGTCAGGGCGTAGACGAGGAATGTGCCGAGCGCGGCGACGGCGCCCGCGATGACGGGTGAGAGGAAGGCGGGGACGATGATCTTGGCGAGGATGCCCTCCCAGTTGATCGTGACGGCCCCCGCCAGGCCCGCCCCGATCAACCCGCCGAACAGGGCGTGGGAGCTGCTGGAGGGAAGCCCCAGCAGCCACGTCAACAGGTTCCACAGGATGCCGCCGACGAGGCCGGCGAAGATGATGGTCATCGCCGTCTGGGAGGTCAGTCCGTCAACGAGCGCGCCCGTGTCGGTCTGGATCTTCAGGACGTCTTTCGTGATGGTCGCTGCGACCTCGACGGAAAGGAAGGCGCCGACAAGGTTGAGAATCGCGGCGATCGTCACGGCGGCCTTGGGCTTGAGCGCGCCCGTGGCGATCGAGGTCGCCATCGCGTTGCCGGTGTCGTGGAAGCCGTTGGTGAAGTCGAAGGCGATCGCCGTGACGATCACCAGAATCAGGATGACGAACTCGCCGGTCATGCGCGAAGTGTTGCAGCACGAGGTGAACTCGCGGTGAAGCCCGAGACAACAATCGGCGTTCGATCACGACGTCACGATCGAGAGGTACAGCAGCAGGCCCAGAGCCGATCCGACGGCGGCAGACGTCAACAGGCGCACCCTCGGCGACCGCGACCACGGCACGATCCCCAGCGCGCAGAACCAGGTCAGAGCGAGCAGGACGCTCGGCAGGATGATCTCGGCCGGATTCGGGTCGGAGATCCGGCCGAAACCGCCGCCACCGCAGCCGCTGATCCCGCACCACAGCAGGCCCGCGATGAACGCGTAGCCCAGGCTCAGCACGAGCGCGACGGGAATCGTGAGCAACAGCCACCACGAGGTCCACCTCCCGGTGCGGTGCTCACCGTCCGCCTCCGCGGCCGCTTCGGACGCCCGCGAACTGCCGCTGCCCACGAGGACGGTCACGAGCGCGAAGAACCCGAGGACGACTCCCCAGCCGATCATGACTCCAATCATTGCCCTCGCTCTCGCTCGAGTGCTTCGACTCTATCGCCGGAGCCGCACCAGACTCACCCAGACGGGCTGTCGCCGGTCAGACGCTGCGGCGGCCCTCGAAGGCCCGGCCGAGGGTCACCTCGTCGGCGTATTCGAGGTCACCGCCGACGGGCAGTCCCGACGCCAACCGCGTCACGCGGATCTCGAGGGTGTGCAGCAGCCGGCTGAGGTAGGTCGCCGTCGCCTCTCCCTCGAGGTTGGGGTTGGTGGCGAGGATGACCTCCTGCACCGTGCCGTCGGCGAGCCGCTGCATGAGCTGCGCGATGCGCAGATCGTCAGGCCCGATGCCCGCGATCGGGCTGATCGCACCGCCGAGCACGTGGTACAGCCCGCGGAACTCGCGGGTGCGCTCGATCGCCGAGACATCCTTGGCGTCTTCGACGACGCAGATGAGGCTCTCGTCGCGGCGCGGGTCACGACAGACGGCGCAGCGCTCCTGCTCACTGACGTTGCCGCAGACCTCACAGAATCGCACGCGCTCACGCAGCTCGCCGAGCAGTTGCGACAGGCGCGACACGTCGAAGGTGGGTGTCTGCAGAATGTGGAAGGCGATGCGCTGCGCCGACTTCGGGCCGATGCCGGGCAGGCGGCCGAACTCGTCGATGAGGTCTTGGACGATTCCGTCGTACATGCGTCAGTTGAACCTCGTCGGCGGGGTGTACGGTTCCTCGCGCACGAAGGTCGCGCCGAGCAACTGGCGCACGACGGCCTCACCGACGCGCTCGATGCCGTGCGTGCGGGGGGCGCGCGGGGTCTGTACCGGCCGGGATGCGGCGGCAGCCGGAGGCACGTCGTCGTCGGCCGGCAAATCGGGCTCGGTGCTGACTTCTCCGTCGCGTTGCAGCGTCAGCACCTGCGCGAGGGCGGATGCCGCCTCTTCAGGTTCGTCGTCGACGGCGAGACCGGCGGCACCGTCTGCGAGCGCGGCCGCACCGGGTTGCGCCGATGCCTCGGCCACCCCGGGCTCTCCGGCCGGGATGGGGGCCACGGTCCACTCGGTCACGGGGGCGGCGGACGGGCGCGACGCCGATGGCGCGGGCGGTGTGGACGATGCGCGCGGCGCCGACGACCCGGCGGCCGGCGCCGATGGCGCCGACGACCCGGGCGAGGCGGGCGTGGAAGCTCCGCCGCCGTCCGCGGGGCGATCGGCATCCGACTCGCCCCCGCGCCGGGTGAGGTATCTGACGTTCACGCCGAGGACGGACTGGATCGCCGCCCGCAGATCCTGGCTCGGCCCCTTGCCGTTGGCGAGCTTGCGGAACGCGGCGATGTCGGCCTGGTTGCCGAACGCGAGGGTCAGCACGTCGCCGTCGCCGTAGTCGACCGGTGTCGCGTTCATCGCGATCATCCACGCCGACCGGCTGAGCGGTTCGAGGTGCTGCAAGATCAGCGGCCACTGCTCGCGCACCCGCGCGAGGGTGACCGGGCCGGACGACGACGGCGGAGCCTCCTCGGGCGGCGACGACGGCTGCGGCGGTGGCGCCGGGGCGGCGACAGGCGGCGGGGTTCGCGGGGCGGCGACGGCCGGCGTGACCGGCG
>JASGEE010000141.1:0-16929 GCA_047606715.1 Microbacterium sp. | reverse complement strand
GTCAGCGACGGGGTCGGCGGACTCTGCGAGCAGCGCGACGCCGACGTGCGCGCGCACCCATGCGGCCCGGCCCGGCAGCAGGTGCCCGCCGACGCGCAGCAGCCCCTCGTCGGGGGTCAGACGTCCTGCGACGGTGAGCGCAAACGCCCGTGCGGCCGGCGCGTCGCCGGTGACGAGCAGGGTGCCCCCGGGTTCGAGCCGGAAGGTCGCGCTGGAGAACAGCGGCACCTCGTCTGCCGTCACGGCCACACCCTCGCCGACGAGTGGTGACGTCGTGTGCGGCTCGGGCCAGTCGGCGAGGGCGAGCTCGCGCTCGACGGCTTCCCCCTCGATGTCGAAGTGGGGGAGGAGGCGGTCGAGCCTGGCCGGCATCCACCACGCCTTGTCGCCGAGGAGCGCCATGACGGCGGGTACGAGCGTCATGCGCACGACGAACGCGTCGACGGCGATGCCGACCGCGAGCCCCAGGGCGATCGGTTTGATCGACGCGTCGCCCTCGGGGACGAACGCCGCGAACACGGCGAACATGATCACGGCGGCTGCGGTGACCACGCGCGCCGAGGCGGTGAATCCGCTGCGCACCGCGGCGACGGCGAGTCCGCGGGCATCGACGGCTTCACCGGCCTGCGCTGCGCGACGTGTGGCGTGCACGAAGTCTTCGCGCATGCGCGAGACGAGGAACACCTCGTAGTCCATCGCGAGACCGAACAGCACGCCCATGAGGATGATCGGCATGAAGGAGATGACCGGCCCGGTGCGTGCGACGTGCAGCAGGTCACCGAACCAGCCCCATTCGAACACGGCGGCGACGACGCCGAAGGCGGCGAGGATCGACAGGAGATATCCGACGGCGGCCTTGATCGGCACCCAGATCGACCGGAAGACGATCATCAGCAGGATGAGCGACAGCCCGACCACGAACACGCCGAAGGGCAGCAGGGCGGCACCGAGCCGGTCGGAGATGTCGATGCCGACGGCCGTGAACCCGGTCACCTTCAGGTCGACGCCGTAGCGCTCGAGCCATTCGTCGTGGTGGCTGCGCAACTCGCGCACGAGGTCTGCGGTGGCCGGATCGTCGGGCGCGGTGGTCGGCACGATCTGGACCAGACCCGTGTCGGCGGTCTCGTTCGGGGTGGCGAGGGCGACGCGCTCCACGCCCGGGATCTGCTCGATCTCGGCTTTCAGGTCATCCATGAGGGTGACCGGGTCGGTAGAGGTCACGATCGTTCCGGTCACGATGAGGGGGCCGTTGGTGCCCGGGCCGAAGTAGTCGGCGGTGAGGTCGTACGCCTGGCGCGCCTCACTGGTCTTCGGCTGCACCCCCGCGTTGGGCAGGGCCAGGTGCAGGCTCGCCGCGGGAATCGCCACGACGGCCAGCCCCGCCACGACCACGACGGTCGCCACGACGGGGTGGCGGGTGACGGCGCCGACCCAGCGCGCGGCGAACCCGCGCCGCGCCGTCTTCCGTGTCGCCGGCCGCGCCGCCGGTCGCGGCCAGCCCGCGACGCGTCCCTTCGAGAAGCCCAGCAGGGCCGGGGTGAGGGTGAGGGCGACGGCGACCGCGATGGCGACGGCGACGGCGGCAGCGACGCCCATCGTGGTCAGGAACGGGATGCCGGCAAAACCGAGCCCGACCAGGGCGATCAACACGGTGACGCCGGCGAAGACGACGGCAGAGCCGGCGGTGCCGGTGGCGTGCGCCGCCGACTCTTCGGGCTCGATCCCCGCGCGCACCTGATCCTGATGTCGCGCGACGATGAACAGGGCGTAGTCGATGCCCACCGCGAGCCCCAGCATGATCGCGAGCATCGGGGTGGTCGAGGAGACCTGTGCAAAGGCCGTCGAGACGTAGATGAGGGCGATCGCCAGACCCACCCCGATCAGGGCGCTCGCCAGCGGGAACCACGCCACCGCGAGCGAGCGGAACGTCACGATCAGCACGAACAGGGCGACGAGGATGCCGACGGCCTCGGTGAGCGAGATCGCCGGGACCGACTGTGAGAACAGGTCACCGCCGATGGCGACCTGCGACCCGGTCGGCATCTCGGCGCGCACGTTCGCGGCCACCTCGCGCAGTGCGCTCTTGGTCTCGTCCGAGACGGCCGTCGCCTGCCCGTCGAACTGCAGGCGGACGATCGCGGCCTGACCGTCGTCGGAGACGAATCCGGTCACCAGTTCGTCGAACGGGTCGGTGACGGCGATGACGCCGTCGACGGCCTCGAAATCCTCGACCGCGTCGGAGACGATGGCGGCGAGGGGATCGGCATCCACGCGCTGTCCGTCGGGGGCGACGATGATCAGCTGCGCGCTCGTGCCGCTGGCCTGCGGGAAGGTGCGCTCGAGCAGCGCGATGCCCTCCTGCGCCTCGGTCCCGGGGATCGAGAAGGAGTTGTCGGTGCCCTTCATGAACACCGCCGCCCCGCCGCCGGCGAGGGCCAGCAGGATCAGCCAGGCGACGAGCACGCGCCAGGGATGACGGTACGACCAGCGGCCCAGGGAGAACAGAAACGTCGACACGATACACAACTGTATCGGATTCAGGACTGTATCCTTACCGTGTGCCCGTTTCCGCCTCCGCCCCCGCGACGCTGTCGCCGCGCCGCGCACAGACGCGCGCGCGCCTGCTCGACGCCGCGCACGAGGTGTTCGGCGAGGTCGGGATGGACGCGGCATCCGTCGAGCTCATCTGCGAACGCGCCGGATTCACGCGCGGCGCGTTCTACTCCAACTTCGAGTCGAAGGAGGAGCTGTTCCTCGCCCTGATCGGCGCGCTCGCCGACGCGAAGATGGATCAGGTCGCCGAGCGGGCCCGCGCCCTCGCGCCGGGTGCGCTGGATCTGGCCGCGACGGTGCGCTACGTCGCGGGCGCCGGCATCGGCGACATGGAGCCCCAGTTGATCGGTGAGATGCGCGCGCAGGCGCTGCGCGACCCGCGGCTGGGCGCGGCCTTCCTGGCGTTGCAGGAGGCGATGCGCGCGCGCATCGAGGAGGTCATCGTCCTTGTCGCCTCCACCTACGAGCTGCGGCTGCGGCTGCCGGCCGCCGAGGCTGCGCAACTGCTGCTCGACGTATCCGAAGTCACCTGCGTGCGTGCCGCGCTGGAGGGGTGCCAGCCGGACGAGGCCAGCCGGCGCATGAACGACCGGCTCGAAACGCTGGCCGGAGTTCTGCTCGAGCTTCCGTGATCGACTCTGTTCAGCAGGCGCAGGTGACCGCGTGGACAGGAACGGTGAGCGGGTCTTTCTCGCGAACGATGGGGCCGTGGTCGTTCTCGACCGGGTAGCCCTCGCGCGCCCAGTACTCGAATCCGCCGATCATCTCCTTGACCTGGTATCCCGCTCGCGCGAAGCTCAGTGCGCCCCGGTGGGCTCCGTTGCACCCCGGACCCCAGCAGTACACCACGACCGGCATATCGAGGGGGATCTCTTCTGGCGCGCGCCGGGCGATCTCTGCGTGATGCATGTGGATCGCCCCGACGATGCGTCCCTGCTCCCACGGTGCGTCGCCGCGCACATCGACGAGCACGAAACGCTCACCCGACTCCTGGAGGGCGTGAACGTCGGATGCGTCCGTCTCGAACGCGAGGCGGGCGGCGAAATGGGCGACGATCTGTTCTGGTGCGGGCGCGGGTGATGTCATGTGACCAAAGGTAGTGGCCGCGGTGCTGCGAATCGGCGGCTCTGGCCGTGTCACGGCGAGCGTCGGCTGCTCCTCTGCCGAGCCGCTGCGCTGACACCACCCGATTCACCGGAGGCGGGCAATGGCGCACGCACGCATCTGCGACTTCCACGATGACGATCTCGACGACATCGCTCAGATCGCGCGGCTGTCGTCGCGGGCCAGCTCGTAGCAGCGCTCAAGTCGCGCGAGCCACCAGGCGCGGCGTTCGGCGGAGGCTGCGTGCTCGTGCAGCAGCGCCCGGTCGGGCTCGATCCGCCCGACCGGGAGCGTGCCACCCTCGGGCTTCAGCGGCCGCGTCGTGATGTCGGCGGCCAGCAGCGACGCCGTGCCCAGGCCGCAGTCGTAGGGAAGATCGGGGAGGGCTGCGGCGAGGGCGACCCCCATCGACAGGCCGATGCTCGTCTCCAGGGCGCTGGAGACGACGGCGGCAAGGCCCGCATCGTGCACGATCTCGAGGGCACGGCGTGCGCCGCCGAGCGGTTGCGCCTTGACGACGACGATGTCGGCCGCGCCGGCGCGGGCCACCGCGAGCGGGTCGGCGGCCTTGCGCACGCTCTCATCTGCGGCGAGGGGGATGTCCCAGTCGGCGATGCGATCGCGCAGCTGCGCCAGCTCGTCGACCGAGGCGCACGGCTGCTCCAGGTATTCGAGGTCGAACTCGGCCAGGGCGTGCACGGCGTGCTCGGCCTCGTCGAGGTTCCAGCCGCCGTTCGCATCCAACCGGATGCGGCCCTCCGGCCCCATCCACGCGCGCACCGCGCGCACGCGGGCGACGTCGTCGGCGAGGCGCCCGCCGCGCTCGGCGACCTTGACTTTGGCGGTGCGGCATCCGTCGAAGCGCTCCAGCACGGCCGGCACCTCGGCCGGGCCGACGGCCGGCACGGTCGCGTTGACCGGCACACGGTCGCGCACCGCGGCCGGCTGCGCGTGCCACCCGAAGTCGATCGCGGCGGCCAGCCACACGGCGGCCTCGGCGTCGTCGTATTCGAGGAACGGCGAGAACTCGGTCCAGCCCTCAGGGCCCTCGCACAACAGGGCTTCGCGGCGGTCGACACCGCGGAATCGGGTGACGAGCGGCAGCGAGACGACGTGCGCCGTGGTGAGGAGATCTGGCAGCGCAGGCAGTTCGGGCAGTTCCACGGCATCCATCCTGCCGCTTCGGGTGTGGGATCGGCTCAGGGCACAGCGAGAGGAATCTCGGCGGGCGAGCGCAGCCCCATCCCGCGGATCATGCCGGTGCCGTCGGGGGCGTACTCGATCAGACCGAACGTTGCGTTTTCGACTCCCTGGCCGAAGTCGAACTGCTCGTCGACCTGGGTCGCCGCGACGCCCAGAGTCATCCCGTGTGTCACGACGAGGACGTCGCCGCTCGTGTGTCTCCGGCGCAGGTCCTGGATTGCCGCTGCGACCCGAGCGGCATACTCCGCTCCAGTCTCACCGCCTTCGAGAGCGGGGTAGTCCCCGCGGAAGAGGCCCCGCAGGCGCGTCACGATGTCCGCGTCCCCGGGGCCGGCAAGGCCGGCCAGCTGGGTCATGACCTCCATGTTGGGGCGGCCCTCCCACACGCCGAAGTTGTATTCCTTCCAGCGGCGGTCGCGCAGGATGGGATACCGATCGCCGACGATGATCTCTGCCGTGTCCATCGCTCGTTCGCTCGGGCTCGAGTACACCGCGGCCCAGTCGATCGCGCGGAGGTTTTCGGCGAGTTCGCCCACAGCCGCGCGGCCCTGGGCGGTGAGCGGCGAATCACACCATCCTTGCGCCAGCGACAGCTCATTGAAGAGCGTCCGACCATGACGGACCAGCCAGAGCCGGAGCACGTGGTCCTCGGTGATCGAATGGTTGGCCATGTGTCAGTCTTTCGGAGAGGCGATGGCGAATCACTGGAAAATACTCGCATGTAAACTATTGAGGATAAGTGGCCAGGTGTCAACTGACGTGGGGGGGCACTGCGGAGAGTTCCGGTGGGCGCGCGGTCTGCGACACTGAGAGTGTGATGGCAGCATCGGGAAAGCGCGGCCCATACAAAGTCGGCATCGAACGCCGCAAGGCGATCATCGAGCAGGCGACGGAGGCATTCGCCTCCAGCGGGTATTACGGAGGCACGATGCGCGACATCGCTGCCCGTGTCGGAGTGACGCCTACAGCGCTGTCACGATATTTCGCCAGCAAGGAAGAACTTCTCATCGCGGTCGCCGAGGACGCGCTGTCGCGGTGGCGCGCATACGTGGATGAGGTGATGGGGCCCGACCGGCGGGGGCTGGATTACGTGCGCGGTATCCCGCGAGTGATCGAGTACATGGAGAAGAACCCCGGAATTGCGCGCCTCATCATGATGTTGAATGTGGAAGGGGCGGCAGATGGCCATCCCGCGCACTCTTACATCTTGGAGCGCTACCGCACCAGCCGTGAGTCGTTCGCCCGCCACATCGCCGAGGCCGTCGAGGATGGTCGAGTGCCGGCTTTCACCCCGGAGCAGATCGTTCTCGAAGCCGACCAACTCGCCGCCGCGCTCAACGGCGCGCTCATGCTGACGGCGCTGCGCGCCGGCAGCACAGAGGCCGAACTGCGCTACACCTCGGCTTTCGAGGTCTTCACGGCTCACATCGACGCGACGATCGGTCGCTGGCGCGCAACGGCGGCGCTCGGCGGCTGAGCCGCACGGGTTTGCCCCGTCTGGTCGACGCATGAAGGGGTGTACGGGCCGTCGGTGATTTAATGAATAGTTGACGAGTGCTCACTGTTCATGTACGGTGACCGGTTATCAGGGTTCATGTCTCGCGACGAAGCGGACCAACGTGCTATAGGGCGGAACATGGCGGGCCAGAAAGGGCATGATGCCGGAGGCGTCGTCGGACGTCGCCGGACCGATCTCATGGAAGGAACTTCAGATGCGCAAACTTGCGCTCGCTTCCGCAGCGGTGATCACACTGCTGCTGACCGGTTGTGGCAGCGGAGGCACGACTGTCGATGACTCTGACGCGCCGAGGACGCTGCGCCTTGCGGCGACCATCGCGAACAACAGCTTCGACACCGCCCAACTGCAGACGGGGAATCTCGTGCAGTATTGGCAACCGGTCTACGACACGCTGCTGGTGCTCGATACGGATGCTCAACTGCAGCCGAACCTGGCCACGGAGTGGTCTTATGACGAGACGAACACGGCGCTGAGCCTTACGCTTCGCGACGATGTCACATTCACGGATGGCACCGCCTTCGACGCCGACGCAGTCAAGGCGAACCTCGAACACTTCGCGCAGGGCAGCGGCAGCAACGCCTCCATGCTCGCTGCTGTCAGCGACGTCGAGGTCGTCGATGACACCCACGTGGTCATCACCCTCTCTCAGCCCGACCCTGGCTTGACCAACTACCTCTCCACCGTTGCGGGTGCCATGGCAAGCCCTGCCGCGCTGGGGGACGATTCCATCGCGACCGAGCCGGCGGGCTCGGGCCCGTATGTGCTGGACGCGGACGAGTCCGTCGCCGGTGCCACCTACGTCTACGAGCGCAATGAGGACTACTGGAACCCTGACGCGTTCCCCTACGACACCGTGACGATCACCGTCATGGAGGAGACCACGGCGCGACTGAACGCGCTGCGCTCGGGCGAGATCGACGGCGCCCTCGCCGACCAGAAGTCTGCTGCCGAAGCGGAGTCTGCGGGCCTGACCCTCAACGTGCACCGACTGGACTGGCAGGGGCTGATCATCGCCGATCGCGATGGCAGCACGGTGGAGGCGCTCGGTGACCCTCTTGTGCGGCAGGCGCTGAACTACGCGCTGGACCGGGACCTGTATGTCGAGAACGTCCTCGAGGGTCGTGGTGTCGCAAGCACCCAGGTGTTCAACGAGCAGAGCGCGGCGTTCGTGGCCGAGCTCGATGAGAGCTACTCGTACGATCCGGAGAAGGCCAAGCAACTCCTCGCCGAGGCGGGCTATGCAGACGGCTTCACGGTCCAGATGCCGCAGATGTCGGCCTTCGCCACCCTCAACGACATCGTCGAGCAGGAGCTCGCGGACATCGGGATCACGGTCGAGTGGGCCAAGGTCGTCACGGAGGACTACATCCCGACCGTGCAGACCGGAGAATACGGCATGTTCATCATGCAGCTCAGTTCCGGCAACGAGTGGCGGGACATCTACAAGTCGATCTCCCCCGAGGGGCCCTGGAACCCGCTCGCCAGCAGCGATGCCGACACCGAGAGCCTGATCGCGGCGGCCGCCGCGGCCACGAACGAGGAGGAGTACACCGGACTGCTGCAGGAGCTCAACGAGCACATCGTCGAGCAGGCTTGGTTCGCACCGATCGCGTTCGTCGACACGATTTACGTGACTGCGGATGGCGTGTCGGTCACGCCTCAGCCACAGAACGTCGTGCCGTCGATCCGCAACTACCAGTGACAGCCCGCCGGGGGCGGCGCCGAGCCACCCCCGGCCTTCACAATAGGGAGGCCGCATGATCTCGTTCATCGCTCGGCGCCTCGGTGGCGGACTGGTGCTGATGCTCGGCATCTCCTTCATCGCGTTCGTGCTCGTCTTCGCGGGTGGCCAGCACGCCGCGCACAGCATCCTCGGCCAGGATGCCGACGCGGCCGCCATCGCCGCGAAAGAAGCGGAGCTAGGCCTCGACCAACCTTTCCTCGCCCAGTACTGGAATTGGCTGTCGCACGCTCTCATGGGCGACTTCGGCCGCTCGTGGTTCAACTCCGAGACGGTGACCGATCTCGTCAGCAGTCGCCTGCCGGTGACGTTGTCGATCGTCAGCGTGGCGATCCTGCTCACCGGCATCGTCAGCGTGCTGCTCGGCATGACCGCCGCCGTGCGCGGCGGTTGGCTCGATCGCGTCATCCAGGTGATCAGCGTGATCGGTGTCGCCCTGCCGAACTTCTGGGTCGCGGTCGTGCTGGTCCTGATCTTCGCGGTCGGGCTTTCACTCCTCCCCGCCACCGGCTACGTCCCGTTCGCAGACTCGCCCTCGCGCTGGCTGGCCAGCATCACCCTCCCCGTCGCCGCCCTGCTCATCGCAGGCATCGCCTCGACCGCGCAGCAGATCCGCGGAGCCACCATCGATGTGCTGGGTCGTGACTTTGTCCGCACACTTCGCTCCCGCGGGCTGAGCGACCGCAGCGTCCTCGTCAAACACGTGTTGCGCGCGTCCGCCGGCCCCGCTCTGACGGTGTTGTCGCTGCAGTTCATCGGTACCCTCGGCGGCGCGGTCGTCATCGAAAAGGTGTTCGCTCTTCCGGGTCTCGGCCTCCTCGGGGTCAACTCGACCATCAAAGGAGACATGCCCGTCATCATGGGCGTGCTCATCACCACCGCGGTCATCGTGGTCATCGTCAACCTCGTGATCGACATCGTCAACGGCTGGATCAACCCGAAGGCGAGGATCGCATGAGCACTGCGATGCTGAGCACAGAGCTCGACAAGACGACGCGTCCGTTGCGCCACCGTAGCGTGCTCGCGCGCGTCGTGCGCCAGCCGATGGGCATCGCCTCGCTCGTCGTGCTGACGCTCATCGTGCTGGCAGCGCTTCTGGCGCCGCTGATCACGCTGAACCCTCCCGGGCGCGCCGACCTGTCCATGGTCAACGCTCCGCCGCTGACCGGCAGCTACTTGCTCGGCGGCGACAACGCCGGACGCGACGTGCTGAGCAGGCTCGTCTTCGGCGCTCAGCTGACACTGCTGGGCGCATTGACGACGGTTGTGGTCTCGATCGTGCTGGGAGTCTCATTGGGACTCATCGGCGGCTACTACCGCGGTCGCTTCGATGCGATCGCGGGGTGGGTCTGCGACCTGCTGCTGATCCTGCCCAGCAAGATCGTCCTGGTCGCGCTGTTCGCGATCGTCGGGCCGAACACGATCGTCTCGATGGCGGTGCTGGGGGTGATGGTGGCGCCCTCGTTCTACCGCCTCGTGCGCAACCTCGTCATCGGTGTGCGCAAAGAGCTGTATATCGACGCGGCCCAGGTGTCGGGACTCTCGGACGCGCGGGTCATCGGCCGCCATGTGCTGTACGCCGTGCGCGCACCGATCATCGTCCACGCGGCATCCATCGCCGGCATCGCGATCATCCTGCAGGCGGGGCTGGAGTTCCTCGGCCTGGGCGACCCGGACTCGCCGACCTGGGGCGGGATGCTGCAGGACGGCTTCACCGCGATCTACTCCGACCCCCTGCTCATGCTGTGGCCGGGTTTCGCGATCGGCATCACCGTTGCAGCGTTCATCCTGCTCGGCAACGTCGTGCGCGACTCGTTCGAGACGCCCGCGGTGGCGGCGCCCCGAGCATCGCGGGCGACCAAGAGCGAGCCGGAGCAGCAGGCATCCGCCGGCACCGCCGCACCCCAGCCGGACGACGGCGTCATCTGTGCCGTCTCGCATCTCTCCATCGGCTACCCGAAGGCCGATGGCACCTTCACCGAGGTCGTGGAAGACGTCTCTTTCCAGGTACGCTCGGGCACGGTGCTGGGTCTGGTGGGTGAGTCGGGATCGGGCAAGACTCAGACTTCGCTCGCGATTCTGGGACTGCTTCCCCGCGGAGGTACCGTCCTGTCGGGCCGCATCGCGTTCGAGGGTGCGGACCTGTTGGCCCGCGGCGCGGCGAAGGGCCTGCGCGGCCGGCGTATCGCCTACATCCCGCAGGAACCGATGAGCAACCTCGACCCGAACTTCACGATCGGGTACCAGCTGACCGAACCGCTGCGAGGGACGAAGGGGCTCTCTCGTGAGCAGGCGAAGCGCTCCGCCCTCGCGTTGCTCGCCGACGTCGGCATCGCGGACCCGGAGCGTGTGTTCCACTCCTATCCGCACCAGATCAGCGGCGGCATGGCACAGCGCGTGCTCATCGCGGGCGCCGTCTCGTGCGACCCCGACCTCATCGTCGCCGACGAGCCCACGACCGCGCTCGACGTCACCGTGCAGGCCGACATCCTCGACCTGTTGCGTGGGCTGCAGCGCGAGCGCGGGCTCAGCATGATCCTGGTGACGCACGACTTCGGCGTCGTGGCGGATCTGTGCGACGACGTCGTGGTCATGCGCCACGGACGTGTCGTCGAGGCGGGGCCGGCCGACCGTGTCTTCGACGCGCCGGAGAACGACTACACGAAGGCGTTGCTGGCCTCCACCTTGGACGGCACTCCGGCGCGAACGACCATCGACCGCGAGAAGGGAGTGGAGGCATGAGCGCTCCTTCCACCGCGCTGCTGGATGTCGACTCTCTGTCGGTGAGCTATCCCGGCAAGGGATGGCGCGCCCCGAGCGTCGAGGTGCTGCACAGCGTCTCGTTGCGGATCCCGCCCGGCAAGACCGTCGGGCTGGTCGGCGAGTCCGGCTCGGGAAAGACGACTCTCGGTCGCGCGGTGCTCGGCCTCGCGCCGGTCACCGGGGGGACGATCACCTTCGACGGTCGGCAGATCCACGACCTCGGCAAGATCGAGCGCCGCTCGCTTGCCGCCGACCTGCAGGTCGTCTTCCAAGACCCGTACTCGTCGCTGAACCCGGCGATGTCGATCGGGGAGATCCTTGCCGAGCCGCTCCGCGCCCGCGGTGTGCCGCAGCGAGAGGCGATCGCCCGCATCCACGACCTGCTGGTCGCCGTCGGGATGCCGGAGGGATCGGTCACGCGCTCGCCGCGGGAGTTCTCGGGCGGTCAGCGTCAGCGCATCGCGATCGCGCGGGCGATCGCCCTCGAGCCGAAGCTCATCGTGTGCGATGAGCCGACGAGTGCGCTGGACCTGTCGACCCAGGCGCGTGTGCTCGACCTGCTCGTGGAGCTGCAGGAGAAGACGGGCGTCGCGTATCTGTTCATCTCGCACAACCTCGCGGTCGTCCGGCGCATGTGTCACGATGTCGCGGTCATGTACCGCGGCGAGATCGTCGAATACGGTGACGGCGAGCAGGTCACATCCGACCCCGAGCACCCGTACACCCGCGCACTCCTCATGGCCGCGCCGGTGCCGAGCCGGCGGCGTCAGGCCGATCGACGCGAACAGCGCCGTCGTCTGCGCGAGGTCGCCTGATGCCGTTGGATGCGGCCACAGTCGAGCTCGTCATCCGCATCCTCGTCGGCACCGTCCTCGGGGCCGCCATCGGGCTGGAGCGTCAGTGGCGCTCCCGCATGGCCGGCATCCGCACGAACACGCTCGTCGCCAGCGGCTCGGCGTTGTTCGTCGTGCTCGGCGCCTACAGCTTCGGCGATGCGGTGACCGCCGACCCGACGCGCGTCGCCGCGCAGGTCGTGTCGGGTATCGGATTCCTGGGCGCCGGCGTGATCATGCGCGAGGGTGTGAACGTCCGTGGGCTGAACACGGCGGCGACGCTGTGGTGCTCGGCCGCGGTCGGCTCGCTGGCCGGTGCCGGCTTGTACGTCATCGCCGCAGCCGGGGCACTGGTCGTGGTCGCGACCAACACGGTGCTTCGCCCGGTGAGCCGGGCGATCCACCGGCGTCGTGACAGCGCGCACGCCGAGTCGGCCGACGACTACCTCTTCGAGGTGACCGCGAGCGAGAAGAGCGAGCAGATCGTGCGCGGCATGCTCATGCAGTCGATCGCGAACGCCGACTTCACGTTGCGCGCGCTGACGGCGTCGAACTCGCGCAACGAGTCGGTGACGCTGCGCGCCGAGCTCGGCGCCTCTGCGGGCGCTCGCGTCGACGTGCTCGAGCGCATCGCGCAGCGCCTGAGCCTCGACCCGAAGGTGCGCTCGGTCCGCTGGTGGCACGACACCGACGACGAAGACGACCAGTAGGACCGCTGCCGTCGTGGCCTGCGGGGTTCGCCCCGACCGCGCTGCACGCTGCGTGGCTCGTTCCAAAAGCAGGCTGAATCGACGCGCAGCAACCCGGAACGGGTTTCCACGGCGGTTCGACCCTGCTTTTGGGACGGGATCGGCGAGCGCCGTCACATCCGTGGCGGGGCGCATCGGTGCGGGCCGAGCTGCCTCGCCTCCGCGTCAGCCGTCGATGCTCTGCGGGGCCTGGCGCGCCACGGGGCGATCGTAGAATCGGGTGGTGACCGAGCCCCGTTTCGCCCTGGACATCGAGGGCGTGGCGCGCCCCGCTCGCGCGCAGGCGCTGCTCGACGCGCTCGCGACGCGCGTCGTCATCGCCGACGGCGCGATGGGCACCATGTTGCAGCGGTACGAGCCGACCCTCGACGACTACCAGCAGCTCGAGGGATGCAACGAGATCCTGGGTGTCAGCCGGCCCGACATGATCGCGGCGATCCACGACGGCTACCTCGCCGTCGGCATCGACGCGATCGAGACCAACACGTTCGGTGCGAACTGGTCGAACCTCTCGGACTACGGCATCGACGACCGCATCCACGAGCTCGCGCGCGTCAACACGCGTATCGCCCGTGAGCGGGTGGAGGCGGCCGAGGCCGGTGACGGGCGCATGCGCTGGGTGCTCGGATCGATGGGGCCGGGCACAAAACTTCCGAGCCTCGGGCACACGACCTATGCGCATCTGAAGGCCACGTTCGCCCTGCAGGCCGAGGGGCTGATCGACGGGGGAGCGGACGCATTCCTCGTCGAGACCTCGCAAGACCTGCTGCAGACCAAGGCCGCGATCAACGGATGCCGCCAGGCGATCGTGAGCCGCGGCATCCGGCTGCCGATCTTCGTCGAGGTGACCGTCGAGACGACCGGAACGATGCTCATGGGGTCGGAGATCGGCGCGGCGCTGACGACCCTCGAACCTCTCGGGGTGGATGCGATCGGCCTGAACTGCGCGACCGGCCCCGCCGAGATGAGCGAGCACCTGCGGCACCTGTCGAAGCACTCCTCGGTGGCCGTCATGTGCATGCCCAACGCGGGGCTGCCGGTGCTGACCGCCGACGGGGCGAGCTATCCGCTCACGCCCGCCGAGCTTGCGACGGCGCACGAGCAGTTCGTGCGCGAGTTCGGGCTGTCGCTCGTCGGCGGATGCTGCGGCACGACCCCCGAGCACCTCGCCGCGGTCGTGGAGCGGCTGCGCGGGGGTGGCGACGGTGTCGATGCGCCCGCTACGCGGGCTACCGGGCCAGCGGGTCGTGGCGTGACCTCGGAGGTCGAGCCCGGCGTCGCCTCCCTCTACCAGCACGTGCCGTTCCGGCAGGATGCCGCCTACCTCGCCATCGGCGAGCGCACCAACGCGAACGGCTCCAAGGCGTTCCGCGAGGCGATGCTCGAGGCCCGCTGGGACGACTGCGTCGAGATCGCCCGCGCCCAGACGCGCGTCGGCGCGCACCTGCTCGACGTGTGTGTCGACTACGTGGGCCGTGACGGCGTCGCGGACGTGCGCGAGATCGTATCGCGGTTCGCGAGCGCATCCACCCTGCCGCTCGTGATCGACTCGACCGAGCCCGCCGTCCTCCAGGCGGGGCTGGAGCTGGTCGGCGGGCGGCCCGTCGTCAACTCCGTCAACTACGAGGACGGTGACGGCCCCACCAGCCGATTCGGGCGGATCATGCCGCTCGTGAAGGAGTTCGGCACGGCCGTGATCGCCCTCACGATCGACGAGCAGGGCCAGGCGCGCACGGCGGTCGACAAGCTGCGCATCGCCTCGCGCCTCGTCGACGAGCTGGTGGGCCTGTGGGGGATGCGCGTCGAAGACATCATCGTGGACTGCCTCACCTTCCCCATCGCGACCGGCCAGGAGGAGACCCGGCGCGACGGCATCGAGACGATCGAGGCGATCAGGGGACTCGTCGCGAAGTACCCCGGCATCAATACGACCCTCGGGGTCTCGAACGTGTCGTTCGGTCTCAACCCCGCCGCCCGGTCGGTGCTCAACTCGGTGTTCCTGAACGAGGCGCGCGAGGCGGGGCTGACGAGCGCCATCGTCGACGCGGCGAAGATCGTGCCCCTGGCATCCATCCCCGACGAGCAGCGGCAGGTCGCCCTCGACCTCGTCTGGGATCGCCGCGAGTACGACGCCGACGGCAACCTCACCTACGATCCGCTCGCCGTCATACTCGACCTGTTCGCGGGCGTCGACACCGCGGCACTGAGAGATCAGCGCGCCGCCGAGCTCGCTGCCCTCCCGGTCGGCGAGCGGTTGCAGCGGCGCATCATCGACGGAGAGCTGAAGGGCCTGGAGGCCGACCTCGACCTTGCCCGCGCGGGTGGCATGGCACCCCTCGACATCATCAACGACCAGCTGCTGGAGGGCATGAAGGTCGTCGGGGAGAGGTTCGGCTCGGGGCAGATGCAGCTGCCGTTCGTGCTGCAGTCGGCCGAGGTCATGAAGACCGCCGTCGCGCTGCTGGAGCCGCATATGGAGCGCACCGAGTCGGCCGGCAAGGGCCGTATCGTGCTCGCGACGGTGCGCGGAGACGTGCACGACATCGGCAAGAACCTCGTCGACATCATCCTCACCAACAACGGCTATGAGGTGATCAACCTCGGCATCAAGCAGCCGATTGCCGACATCATCGCCGCCGCCGAAGAGCACGATGCCGACGTCATCGGCATGTCGGGCCTGCTCGTGAAGTCGACCGTCGTCATGAAGGAGAACCTGCTCGAACTGCAAACCCGTGGGCTGGCGCGAGAGTGGCCGGTGCTGCTGGGCGGTGCCGCTCTGACGCGCGCGTACGTCGAGGACGACCTCGCCTCGCTGTTCGACGGCGAGGTGCGCTACGCGAGGGACGCTTTCGAGGGGCTGGCCCTCATGGAGCCGCTCGTGCGCATCGCACGCGGCGAGGCGCCGGATGAGGTGGGCCTGCCGCCCCTGAAGAAGCGCATCCACGCGGCGGGGTCTCGCCTCACCCTCACCGAGCCGGAGGCGATGCCGTCGCGCTCGGACGTGGCAGAAGACAACGCCGTGCCGGCCCCGCCGTTCTGGGGCACGCGCATCGTGCGCGGCATCGCTCTGGCCGACTACGCCGCCTACCTCGACGAGCGGGCGACGTTCATGGGGCAGTGGGGGCTCAAGCCCGGGCGCGGGGCGGACGGGCTGTCGTACGAACAGCTCGTTCAGACCGAGGGCCGGCCGCGGCTGCGGTACTGGCTGGACCGCATCCTCGCCGAGGGCATGCTGGACGCCTCGGTCGCGTACGGGTACTTCCCGGTCGTCGCCGACGGCGACGACCTCGTCGTGCTGCACCACGGCGACGACTCCGTGGGGGTGCTCGGAGTGCCGGGGCTGCTCGCCCCCGACGGCGGTTCCGGCGGTGCTCCGGGGGCTGAACGCCTGCGTTTCACCTTCCCCCGCCAGCGCCGCGACCGGCACCTGTGCCTGGCCGACTTCGTGCGCTCCCGCGCTTCCGGGCAGATCGACGTGCTGCCGGTGCAGCTCGTCACCGCCGGGGCACGCATCGACCAGGTCACCGCGAAACTGTTCGCCGAAGACCGCTACCGCGACTACTACGAGCTCAACGGGCTCGTCATGCAGCTCACCGAAGCGCTCGCCGAGCTCTGGCACGCCCGCATCCGCGCCGAGCTGGGGTTCGCCTCGGAGGATCCGGCCGACACCGCGGGCCTGTTCAAGCTCGAATACCGCGGTGCCCGCTTCTCGCTCGGCTACCCCGCGTGCCCCGACATGGAGGACCGTCGCAAGGTCGTCGAACTGCTGCGACCCGAGCGCATGGGGGTCGAGCTGAGCGACGAGCTGCAGCTGCACCCCGAACAGTCGACGGATGCCTTCGTCTTCCACCACCCCGAGGCGAAGTACTTCTCGGTGTGAGGGCCCGCGTGTCCGTCGTCGGGGGTTAGCGTAGAGATCGACGCCACGAAGGAGGCACCCCATGTCAGAGACCACCATCACCGTTCCCATCGTCTCGATCGAGGACGTCGAAGGCTTCATCGCCGCAGGCAGCCGCACGATCATCGACGTCAACGGGGCCGAGCGCTACGCTCAGGGCCATGTCCCCGGCGCCGTCCACGTGGACAAGACGAACCTCGTCGCCGAGCTCCCCGACGACAAGAGCGCAGGCCTCGTCTTCTACTGCGGCGGCCCGACCTGCCAGGCGGCTCCCAACGCCGCGCGCACGGCGGCATCCCTCGGCTACGAGAACGTCGCGGTGCTCAGCGCCGGCATCAGCGGCTGGACCGAGGCGGGAAAGCCCGTCGACGCGGCCTGAGTCCTACCCGCCTCGATCGGCGGGTTCGGAACGTGCGGGCGGATGCCCCGTCGGTCACGCCACCCGCTGCCCACACATCCCGCAGACTCCGGTGGGCGGGACCTCGACGAAGCAGTCCGGGCACAGGGCGGCCGCACGTTCGGGGATCGACGCGGCGGCGGGCCGCCGCTCGCGCGGAGCCGCGGCG
>JASGEE010000140.1:0-3236 GCA_047606715.1 Microbacterium sp. | reverse complement strand
CCTCGATCGAGTACTTCTCCGGCTCGAGGTAGGGGTTCGTGAAGCTCAGCTGCATCGTCTCGCCGAGGTCCTCGATGGGCGAGATCTCCTCGAAGATCTCCTCCAGCCCGCTCGTGGTGGGCACATCGGTGCGGCCTTCGGCGCTCGCCTGTTCGACGCGCCCCTTCCAGGCGTCGTTGCCGACGAGCCAGTCGAAAGACTCCGTCTGCAACGCGAGAAGGTCGGGGACCGTCAGCGTGTCGGAGATCTTGGCGAAGGAGAGGCGGCTGGCGCCGCGTCCGTTCTTCGGGGTGGTGGTGGGGTTGGTTGCGTTGCGCGCAGCAGCCAAGGGGATTACCTCCATGAGCCCGGGCAGGGGCCGGTTTCCTCGTCGTCGGGTGGAGTGCTCCGATCCTGTCGCCTGCGCACGCGCCGCATCATTCCGATCGTTCCGGGGAGGTGCGGGGGCGCCGGCACACGCCGACCACCATATGAGGGCATGGGGGAAGGGAGCGCAACTACCCACTGTAGTCCCGGCGACGCGCCATGTCCAGTCGGATTCTTGACGAGTTCCGGATGCTGCGGTATAAACGCGCGGTCGAGAGGTGGGTGCGGCAGTCGGGTGCGCGGATGCCGGTGCGCATAACTCAGGCAGAAGAGGTCGTCATGGCGTCGTAGCGGGCCGATTCCGGCGATTGAGCCTGAGTTACGCGCACGAACGCCGACTAGCGTGGAGGGATGGCCCGGGCACACGTCGAAGAGCCGGCTCAGGTGCGCCTGTCCGACGGAGCGATCGCCCGCGTCGTCCCGAGCCGGTTCGCCGGCGGGTACGAGCTCGACGTCGACGGCACGCCGCAGTCGCACGTCGACCTGGACGACCCGAGCCACCTGCACTTCGAATACGTCGCCCGCATGGGCGCCGTCATCGACCGGCTGCGGATGCCGGGGCAACCGCTCACCGCCGTCCACCTGGGCGCGGGAGCCCTGACCCTCCCCCGCTACGTCGAGCACACCCGCCCCGGCTCGCGGCAGCAGGTGATCGAGCTGGAGCAGGCGCTCTGGGACCTCGTGCGCGAACACCTGCCCATGCCCCGCGGCGCGCAGGTGCGCGTGCGCATCGGCGACGCGCGCGCCGTCGCCGAGCGGCTGCCGGCCGGGTTGCGGGGCAACGCCGACCTCGTCGTCTCGGACGTCTTCGCCGGCGCCCAGACCCCCGCGCACCTGACGACCGTCGAATACTTCGGCATCCTCGCCGGGCTCCTCGCCCCGAGCGGCGTGCTGCTGGTCAACGTCGCCGACGGCGCCGGCCTCGCCTTCGCCCGGCGCCAGGTGGCGACCGTGCGGGCCGTGCTGCCCCACGTGATCGTGCTCGCCGAGGTGCAGACCCTGAAGGGGCGACGGTTCGGCAACCTCGTGATCGCCGCGTCGCCGGGCCCGCTGCCGGTGGAGTGGCTGCCGCGGCTGATGGCCGCCGGTCCGCACCCCGCGAAAGTGGCGGCCGGCGCCGAGCTCGACGAGTTCGTGCGCGGCGCGCGCGTGACCACCGACGCCGATGCGACGGCGTCGCCGAGGCCGGCGGCATCCGTCTTCGAGCGCTGACCGGCGTGCCCTCGCCCATTGCCGCCTCGCGCGGGCGAGACTGGGAAGGCCGCGCTGCAGGACGAAAGGGGATGCCGGTGAGCTACATCAAGGGATACGACCCGCACACCCTCCGTGAGATCGTCGACGTCCAGGAGTGCCGCGAACGGCTCGACGAACTGGGCGACCAGCGCAGCCTGGCGGCTCTGCTGGAACGGGTGTGGCTGCTGAAGGTGCTCGACAAGCTCGATGACGCTCTCGTGGTCTCGGAGGAGTCGGTGCGCGTCGCGCGGATGGGCGGCACCCGCAAAGACCTGTTGCGGGCACGCATCCTGCACGCGTGCGTGCTGCAGTTCCGCGGCGCGTACGCGGCAGCCGTGCAGGAGATCACGACGTGCGCCGAAGAGGCCGACGGCCAGGGCTGGGCGGCGCTCGCGGCCTTCGCCTACCAGCACCGCGGCAAGGTCTTCTACGACACAGCCGACTACGCGAACGCCCGCGCCGACTTCAAGCGGGCGCTGTTCCTGCGGCAGGAGGCGGGGGCGCCGGAGGCCCAGCTCGAGTCGTCGATCACCGCGATCGAAGCGGCCGAGCGGCGCCGGTCGGCGGCCGTCGCCAGTTGAGTGTCCGACGTCCGTTCTAGCGTCTGGGTCATGATCATCGTGTTCTGCGACGGCTGCGCCGATGTCTGAGCCGGCCTGGGTACGCGCGACGGCCGAGGAGCTGATCGCGACGTACCTCGACGCGTCGTGGACGTTCGCCTTCGACAACGCCAAGCTCCGCGCGGGGGCCTGCGACTACGCCCGCACGCGCATCACGGTGTCGCGCTACCTCGCGGCGCGTTACGACGACGAGACCAACCGGCAGACGCTGCTGCACGAGATCGCGCACGCCCTCGCCGGCTCGCGCGCCGGGCACGGCGCCCGGTGGAAGCGCATCGCGCGCTCGATCGGCTACGTCGGGGGCACGACGCATCACGGCGAGACCGCCGTGGAGCTCGCCCCGTGGGTCGGCACATGTCCCGCGGGCCACGTCGCGTTCCGGCATCGCCGTGCGACCCGACCGACCTCGTGCGCACGGTGCTCGCGCACGTTCGACGAGCGGTTCCTGTTGCGCTGGACGCGACGCGAGATCACCCCCGCCGCGCGCCGGGCCGCGCTCACGCCACGATAGGCCGACCGCCCGACGGAGGTGGCACTCGTGGGGCCCTCGCGTGAGGTCCGAGGCGGCCACGAGTGTCAGGAGATGCGGCGGCTAGGAATCGGAGCCGTAGCGGACGAAGGAACCAGCATGCAGGACGGGGACGGATGCCGCGGCATCCACGGCGGCCGCCGACAGCACCTCGTCACGGTTCAGCAGCGCGCGGCCCGACCCGCTCGCCGTCAGCAGGTGGCGCATCGCTGCGCGCAGGCCTCGGAACGCCTCGCCCGCGGCCGCCGCTTCGGGTGAGGTGTGGTCGAGCCCGACAGTGCTCAGCGCGTCGATCACCGCGCCCGCGCCGAGGAGATCCTCGACGGCGAAACGCAGGGGCAGGTCGGGATCGCCGTCCACCCCGCCGCAGGCGATGACGGCGATGCTCGTGCGCGCGGCCCAGCGATGCTGCTCGGCCAGCACCGCCCGGGCGACGGCGGTGGCGTTGCGCAGGCAGCCCAGCAGCACGGTCGCCCCCGTCGCGGCGG
>JASGEE010000139.1:0-15402 GCA_047606715.1 Microbacterium sp. | reverse complement strand
GTCGACAACTTCCTCAAGCTCAACTTCGGCAACCTCGCCGAGATCTACGAGGTCAACCCCGTCACCTCGCGCGCACTGGAGCGCCTGCTGATCCTGCACGAAGACCACGAGCAGAACGCGTCGACCTCGACCGTGCGCCTGGTCGGCTCGACCGGCGCCAACCAGTTCTCGTCGATCTCGGCGGGCATCAACGCTCTCTACGGGCCGCTGCACGGCGGTGCGAACGAGGCCGTGCTCGACATGCTCGCGCGCATCCGCGATTCCGGCGAGAGCGTGCAGCGCTTCGTCGAGCGCGTCAAGAACAAGGAGGACGGTGTCAAGCTCATGGGCTTCGGGCACCGCGTCTACAAGAACTACGACCCGCGCGCGAAGCTCGTCAAGGAGTCGGCCGACGAGGTGCTCTCCGAACTCGGGGTGCACGATCCGCTCCTGGACCTCGCGAAGGATCTCGAGGAGATCGCGCTCAACGACGACTATTTCAAGGAGCGGCGCCTGTACCCGAACGTCGACTTCTACACCGGCGTCATCTACAAGGCGATGGGCTTCCCGACCCGGATGTTCACCCCGCTGTTCGCGATCGGACGTCTGCCGGGCTGGCTCGCGCACTGGACCGAGATGCAGAGCGACCCGCAGACGAAGATCGGCCGCCCGCAGCAGCTCTACGTCGGCGCTGGGCAGCGCGACTACCCCGGGGCATCCTGACACGGCTTCCTTCGTCGGGCGGCGTTCTGTCCGATCTCGCGGTCGACGAGGAGTGCACGTCGTCGACCGAAAACAGGATGTTCGGCGAAAACATGCCGAGATCGCCGGGATCAGGCCTGTTTTCGCGTGATCTCCTGTTTCGGTGCGCGCAGGCCCCCGCTGGGGGCCGGATGCCGGGGCTCAGACCGCGTCGGTGGGCGGCGTCGCGTGCTTGAGCGTCGCGGCGTAGTCGGGCACGTAGTTCTGCAGTTCCCGGGGCGGCCGCTCGTAGCCGCCCGATGCGGGGCGGGGCGGGATCACGACGGGGGCGCGGTCCACCGACTCGTAGGGGATCTGCGAGAGCAGATGATGGATCATGTTCAGCCGCCCGCGGCGCTTGTCCTCGTTGTCGACCTCGAACCAGCGCGCTTCAGGGATGTCGGTGTGCACGAACATCGTGTCCTTCGCGCGGGAGTAGTCCTCCCACTTCGTGATCGACAGCACATCGTTGGGTGAGAGCTTCCAGCGCCGCATCGGATCGTCGTTGCGGGAGCGGAACCGGGCCTCCTGCTCGACGTCGGACACGCTGAACCAGTACTTCAGCAGCAGGATGCCCTCCTCCACCAGCATCCGCTCGAAGATCGGTGCCTGGTGCAGGAAGCGGTGATACTGCGCGTTCGTGCAATACCCCATGACGTGCTCGACGCCGGCGCGGTTGTACCAGGAACGGTCCATCAGCACGATCTCACCCGCCGCGGGCAGATGCTCCACATAGCGCTGGAAGTACCACTGCGTCTTCTCGCGTTCGGTCGGTGTGGGCAGGGCCACCACGCGCGTGACGCGCGGGTTGAGGAACTGCGAGACGCGACTGATCGTCGACCCCTTGCCGGCGGCATCCCGCCCCTCGAAGATCACGACGATGCGCGCACCGGTGGTCTGCACCCACGCCTGCATATCGA
Source organism: Microbacterium sp. (assembly GCA_047606715.1). Classification (GTDB taxonomy): domain Bacteria; phylum Actinomycetota; class Actinomycetes; order Actinomycetales; family Microbacteriaceae; genus Microbacterium. Next base: position 13,762 of record JASGEE010000139.1, on the reverse strand, counting down.
CCAGGTGCGTCTGCAGTCGGCTCAGCTCCTGCTCGTACAACTTCTTCGGGATGCGGCGGCTCATGCCCCGATCATAGTTGGCGGGCCCGCGCCGGGCACTCAGGCGTGCAGCGCCGCGTTGAGGGTCACCCCGACGCCGGCGCGCCGGACGGCCTCGACGGCACCGCTGAGCGAGTTGCGGCGGAAGAGGATGCCGCTTTGCCCGGAGAGTTCGGCGCCCTTGGCGGTCTGCGGCGATCCGTCGGGGCGGGGCGCCTCGCCGACGAGGACGATCTTCGTCCCGGCCGTGACGTACAGACCCGCCTCGACGATGCAGTCGTCCCCGAGCGAGATGCCGATGCCGGCGTTCGCTCCCAGGAGCGTTCGCGCCCCGATCGACACGCGGTGCGAGCCGCCGCCGGAGAGGGTGCCCATGATCGACGCGCCGCCGCCGATGTCCGATCCGTCGCCGACGACGACGCCCTGCGAGATACGGCCCTCGACCATCGAGGCTCCCAGGGTCCCCGCGTTGAAGTTGACGAAGCCCTCGTGCATGACGGTCGTGCCGGGCGCCAGGTGCGCGCCGAGCCGCACGCGCGACGCGTCGGCGATGCGCACCCCCACCGGGGTGACGTAGTCGGTGAGGCGCGGGAACTTGTCGACGCCCTGGATGTGGATGCCGGCGCGTTGCAGTGCCGGGCGCAGACGCGCGGCGGCATCGGGGTGCACGGGGCCGGCGGTGGTCCACGCGACGTTCGGCAGATGGGCGAAGATGCCGTCGAGGTTCACCTCGTTGGGGGCGACCAGCAGGTGCGAGAGAGCGTGCAGCCGAAGGTAGGCATCGCTCGTGCCGACGGGGGGCCCGTCCAGATCGATCTCGGTGACGACGACGGAGATCTCGACCTCACGGCGCTCGTCGGGACCGGTGAAGGCGTCCAACGCGCTTGTGTCGAGAGTATCGGGAGCGCTGCCCGCCGCGGGGGAGGGAAACCACGTGTCCAACACGGTGCCGTCGGCGGCGATCGTCGCCAGCCCGACACCCCAGATAAGGCGCTCGTCGCTCATTGTTCCAGGCTATCGAAAGTGCGACCGCCGGTAGACTCGAGGCCATGCCCGCGCTCGATCTGTCTGCCTCGTCCGTCGATCTGACCCGCGCGATCTGCGACATCCAGAGCGTTTCGGGCGAGGAGACGGCCCTCGCCGACGCGATCTTCGACGCAGTCTCCGTGCTCGACCATCTCGAGGTGTACCGCGACGGCGACACGATCGTGGCCCGCACGAACCTCGGTCGCGCGCAGCGGGTCGCGATCGCCGGACACATCGACACGGTCCCGGTCAACGGCAATCTGCCGGTGCGCAACGTCGACATCGACGGCGACCCGTACCTGTGGGGGCGCGGGGCGGTCGACATGAAGGGCGGCGTCGCGGTGCAGCTCAAGCTCGCCGCCGAACTGGTCACACCGCGGGCCGACATCACGTGGCTCTGGTATGACCACGAAGAGGTCGCCGCCGACCTCAACGGACTCACCCGCCTCGCCCGCACCCGCCCCGACCTCTTCGCCGCCGACTTCGCGATCCTCGGCGAACCCTCCAACGGCCAGGTCGAGGGCGGATGCAACGGCAACCTGCGCGCGATCGCCCGCACGCACGGCGTGCGTGCGCACAGCGCCCGCGCGTGGATGGGCGAGAACGCCATTCACGCGGCGGCGCCGATTCTCGCCCGGCTCGCCGAGTACCGCCCGCGCGAGGTGGCGGTGGAAGGTCTCGTCTATCGCGAGGGTCTGAATGCCGTGCGCATCGGCGGGGGCGTCGCCGGCAACGTCATCCCCGACCGGTGCGAGGTCGAGGTCAACTATCGCTTCGCGCCGAGCCGTTCGCTGGAGGCGGCCGAGCAGCACGTGCGCGGCGTGCTGGAGGGCTTCGACGTCGAGGTCGTCGACCGGGCCGCCGGAGCGCGACCGGGTCTTGACGCCCCCCTCGCGCAGGAGTTCCTGGCCGCGGTCGGGGCAGAGCCCCGCCCGAAGTACGGCTGGACCGACGTCGCGCGCTTCTCGGCGCTGGGCGTGCCGGCCGTCAACTACGGTCCCGGCGACCCGAGCCTGGCTCATCACGACGAGGAGCGCGTGTCGTACGCGCAGATCCGCGACGTCGAGCGGGGTCTGCGGGAGTGGCTGTCGGCGCCGTGATCGCCCGTCCGGGCTGTGCGACGCTGCTTGCCGCACACCCGGCGCTGCTGGTCGGCGCCGTGTACGCCGCGGCCCGCGCGGTCACGACGATCCTCCTCGTCATCGCCGCCGAGCTGTCGGGTCCCGACTCCCGATTCGGCGCCGACGCGACGCTCGCCTCGCTGTCGATGGGGTGGGACTCCCAGTGGTACTGGCTCGTGGGCGTCAACGGGTATCCGTCCGAGCTGCCGGTGGATGACGCGGGTCGTGTCGCGGAGAACGCGTGGGCGTTCATGCCGCTGTATCCGGCGCTCTCGCGCGTGGTCTCGATCGTGCTCGGCGGGCAGTATCCACTGGCCGCTGTGCTCGTCGCGATCGTCGCGGGCTATCTCGCCTGCCTCGTGCTCTACCTGCTCCTCAGCGAGCGGCTCGATGCGTCGACGGCGCTGTGGGCCGTCGCGCTCCTGGCGGCGGGTCCTCTCGCGGCGCTGTTCCAGATGGGATACGCCGAGTCGCTGTTCCTGCTGTGGCTGTTCCTCGCGCTGTGGATGCTCCAGCGCCGCCGTTACGGTTGGCTGTACCTGCTTATTCCGCTGATGGCATATACGAGGCCCGGGGTGCTGGCGTTCGCGCTGCTGCTGGGGCTGTACGGCATCGCGCGCTGGTGGCGTCGCCGCGCCGAGCCGCTGCCGGCGACGGAGGCTGCGCACATCGTCTTCCTCGGCATGCTCGCGGTGCTTGTCGGGTTCAGTTGGCAGGTGATCGCGGGGTACGTCACGGGGGATCCGGACGCCTATCTGGAGACGGAGCTCTCGTGGCGGCGGAGCTGGACGGGTGAGCAGGATGGCGGATTCGCTCCGTTGCAGGGCTTTCTGCAGGCGACCGCGCTGTGGTTCCGCCTGTGGGGTCTGCCGGAGTGGCTCGGCTTCGCCACGCTCGGCGCGCTCGTGGCCGCGTTCGCGGCGCTGCTGCTGTTCTCGCGGCACGTGCGCCGACTCGGCGGGGAGATCCGCCTGTGGTCGGCGAGCTACGCGGTGTACCTGCTGCTGGTGTTCTTCCCGCAGTCGAGCACGTTCCGGCTGCTCCTGCCGCTCTCGCCGCTGTACGGCGCGGTCGCGGGCCCGCGGCATCCCGCCTGGCGCTGGGGGCTGCTCGCTCTGGGGCTGCTCGGCCAGTGGTGGTGGATCTACCAGATGCTGGCGCTCGGGAACACGTACACGCAGATTCCCTGACCGCCGCAGCGCCGGTCGCCTCATTGTGCGACGGGCGGTGGCCGCCAGTGCCGCGTGGGACCGGTAAACTTGGTGGGAACTCTGACGACGAAAGGGAGCTCCACAATGGCAGCCATGAAGCCACGAACCGGCGACGGACCTATGGAAGCCGTGAAGGAGGGGCGTCTGATCATCGTCCGCGTCCCCCTGGAAGGTGGTGGCCGGCTGGTCGTCTCCGTCAACGACGACGAGGCCAAGGAACTGCACGGCGTGCTCGGTGAGGTCGTCGGCGCCTGACGACGACGCGTACTGCGAAAGGCCGGTCCCGGACCGGCCTTTCGCGTCTGCGGATGCAGCGGAGCGCGCCGTGTCTGGTCGTCAAAAGCGGATGTGACGCGAAAAGCGGATGGATCCGTCGGCATCCATCCGCTTTTCGCGATTCTTCCGCTTTTCGAGACGCTGGACGGATGCCGGCTACTCGCCCCGCACCGTCGTCAGCTGCAGCAGCCCCTCGCCGACGATCGAAAGGGCACCGAGGACGGCGGGGGAGGATTGCGTTTCCTGGATGAGCGAGCGGTAGGCGGCCGTGAGCGGGTCGCGGCGCACGGGATCGGCGACGGCACCGCCGGCGAGCACGCGCGGCACGAGTACGGTGCCGCCGGTGCGCACGAGCCGCAGACCGTGCTCGACATACTCGATGACGCTGTCGGGGTCGGCATCCACCAGCACGATGTCGTAAGAGGCCTCGTTCATGCGCGGCAGCACGTCGGCGGCGCGGCCGGTGATGAAGCGGGCGCGCGCGGGCGGGATCTTGGCGGCGGCGAAGGCGGTGCGGGCGGCGGCGAGATGCTCGGGTTCTTTGTCGATCGTCGTGAGAGTCGCTCGCGGCGCGCCGCGCAGCAGCCAGAGGCCCGACACCCCCGCGCCGGTGCCGATCTCGACGATGCTCAGGGCGTCGGTCGTCGCGGCGATGACGGCGATCTGCGCGCCGACGGCGGCACCGATCGGGTCGGCGCCCAGCTCCAGCGCCGTGACACGGGCGCGCTCGATCGCGTCGGGTTCGACGGTCACATCATCGACGTACCTGCGGATCGCATCGTGTTCGGCCATGTGCACTCCTTCACCGCCAGCGTACGGTGCGGACGCGGTCGGGCCGGTCAGGCGCACGGGTAACCTGGACGCATGTTCTTCGGTATCGACGGCGACAAGCTGCTGCTCATCGGGCTCGTCGCCGTGCTGCTGATCGGTCCCGAGCGCCTGCCGCACTACGCCGAGCGGCTCGCGCACTTCACGAGGCAGGCGCGTGAGTGGCTGAGCGGGGCCAAGACGCGTGTGAAGGACGAACTGGGCGAGGACTTCGACGACGTCGAGTGGCGCAAGCTCGACCCGCGGCAGTACGACCCGCGGCGCATCATCCGCGACGCGCTGCTCGACGACGCACCCGTGCCCGCGGTCGTGGCCGCGGCGGCCGCATCATCCGAGACGGCGGGAGCCACGCTCGCGAGCACCGCGCCGACGCCGGTGCCGGTCGCCTTCGACCCCACGCGCGCGGTGCCGTTCGACAACGAGGCGACCTGAAGCGCTCAGGCCAATCTCACGGGGAGCGGGCGGCGGGCGAGGCCGCGGCCGGTCGTGGCGAGGGAGGCCGCCAGCTGCGTGATCGCGATCGCCGCGGCATCCTCGGGTGAGCCGACCACGACCGGCACGCCCTCATCGCCGCCACGGCGCAGCGCGACGCTCAGCGGCACCGACGCCAGCAAGGGCACCGCGGTCTCATCCGTCGTCAGGGCAGCGGCGACAGCGGCGCCGCCGCCGGCGCCGAACACCTCCAGTGCGGTGCCGTCGGGCAGCACCATCGCGGTCATGTTCTCCACCACACCGATCACCCGCTGACCGGTCTGAGCGGCGACGAGCCCGCTGCGCACGGCGATGTCGGATGCCGCCGTCTGCGGTGTCGTCACGACAAGCACGTCGGCGTGCGGCAGCAGCTGACCCACCGAGATCGCGACATCGCCGGTGCCGGGCGGCATGTCGATCAGCAGGATGTCGAGGTCTCCGAAGAACACGTCGGTGAGAAACTGCTGCACCGTGCGGTGGAGCATCGGCCCGCGCCACGCGACCGCGCCCGCCGCCGGCTGGTCGGGATCGGGCGGCGGCAGGAACATGCCGATCGAGATCGCCTTCACCCCGTGGGCGACCGGAGGGACGATGAGCTCGTCGATGCGGGTGGGCGCGGGCGGGCGGCCGTCGGAGCCGACGAGGCCGAGCAGTCCCGGAATGGAGAACCCGTGCACGTCGGCGTCGATCAGGCCCACCGAAAGCCCTCGGGCGGCGAGGGCGACGGCGAGGTTCGCGGTGAGCGTCGACTTGCCGACGCCCCCCTTGCCGCTCGTGACGGCGATCACCCGCGTCAGCGAATCGGGTCCGAACGCCATCGTCCGTGCTGGCCGGCCGCCGCGCAGGCGCTCGGTGAGCGCGGCGCGCTCGGCCGGAGTCATGACGGTGACCACGAGGTCGACCTCGGCGATGCCGTCGACGGATGCCGCAGCCTCCCGCACGTCGCTCGTGATGCGGTCGGCCGCGGGACAGCCCGCGATGGTCAGCGCGATCTCCACGTGCGCGACGGCATCGTCGACCGAGACGGTGCGCACCATGCCGAGCTCATCCAGCGGGCGTCGCAGCTCGGGATCGGTGACGGCGCTCACGGCGTGCCGCACGGCGCCGGCGGCGTCCGCCGTCACGGTGTTCTCGCGGGTGGGGGCTCGGTGGGTGGGGACTCGCGCTCGAGGCCCTCCAGCAGCGCCTTCAGCTCCTGACGGAGCACGTCGCGTGTGACGACCTGGTCCGTGACGTCGGTCATCGCCATCCGCAGGGCAACGACCTCGCGCGCCAGATACTCGGTATCGGCGAGATTGCGCTCGGCGCGCTGACGGTCCTGCTCGATCTGCACGCGGTCGCGATCGTCCTGCCGATTCTGCGCCAGCAGGATGAGGGGAGCGGCGTAGGAGGCCTGCAAGGACAGGATCAGCGTGAGCAGCGTGAAGTTGTTCTCCGCCGCATCGAACTGCCAGTCGCGCGGTGCGGTGGAGTTCCAGACGAGCCAGATCGTCACGAAGATGCTCATCCCGATGAGAAAGCCCGAGGTGCCCATCGCGCGAGCGAACGATTCGGAGAAGCGCCCGAAGCGGTCGCTCGACGGCTGCTGCGTGCGAGAGAGCATGCTCGAGCGCCGGCCCAGGGGAGAGTCGAGTGTGGGCTTGGTCGATCGGGCCATCACTTCACCGCCCCCACGGCCTGGTCGGCGTCGTGCGAGCGCCAGTCCTCGGGCAGGAGGTAGTCGAGCACATCGTCGACGCTGACCGCGCCGACCAGGCGGTGCGCCTGGTCGACGACGGGCAGCGAGACGAGGTTGTAGCTGGCGAGCAGGCGCGTCACCTCGGCGGCCGAAGCGGTCGCCGGCACCGGATCGAGCGTGTCGTCGATGATCGCACCGAGTCGCTCGTGCGGGGGGTAGCGCAGCATCCGCTGGAAGTGCACCGTGCCCAGCAGCCGCCCGGTGGGCGTCTCGTACGGCGGAAGGGTGATGAACACGGCCGCGGCGAGGGCCGGGTGCAGTTCGTGCCGGCGGATGAGGGCGAGGGCTTCGGCGACCGTGGCGTCGGCCGACAGCACGATCGGCTCGCTCGTCATGAGGCCACCGGCCGTATCGGGGCCGTACTTGAGCAGTGCGCGCACGTCCTCGGCCTCTTCGGGCTCCATCAGCTCGAGCAGCTCTTCGCGTTGGTCCTCGGGCAGCTGGGCGAGCACGTCGGCGGCGTCGTCGGGTTCCATCTGGTCGAGGATGTCTGCGGCGCGCTCCTCGCCGAGGGCTTCGAGGATGTGCACCTGGTCGTCTTCGGGCATCTCCTCCAGCGCGTCAGCCAGGCGATCGTCGGAGAGCTCCTCGGCGACTTCGAGCAGACGCTCTTCGGGCAGATCCAGCAGCGTGTTGGCAAGGTCGGCGGGCTTGAGCTCGGAATAGGTCGCCACGAGCTGTTCGGCCGATTGCGCCTCGCCGGGGGAGAGGTGCTCGCGCACCTGGTCCCACGTCGCGAACGTCGTGGAGCCCTTCGCGAACGGCGAAGCACTCGTCTTCGGCTTGCGCAGGAAGAGCTGACCGATGTCCCACTCGCCGAGCCGGTCGCGCTCGATCGCGACATCCTCGATGACGGCCTGCCCCGAGCCGTCGGTGAAGAACACCTTTCGGCCCAGCAGTTCCGACATGACGCGTACTTCGCCGCCGCGTTGCTGGAAACGCCGCACGTTGATCAGCCCCGTCGCGATGACCTGACCTGACTGGATGGAGCTGACTCGTCCGATCGACATGAACACGTGCCGGCGACCCGGGATCTCCACGACGAGCCCCACGACCCGCGGCGGATCGTCTTTTCGGTAGATGACGACGACGTCCCGGACTTTGCCGAGCCGGTCGCCCGCGGGGTCGAAGACGGCGCAGCCGACCAGGCGTGCCACGAAAACCCTCTGCGTACTCACCGCTCCAGCGTAGTGCGCGCTCCTGCCCGGCGCGGGTCCGGCGCCCCCGGTGCGTGAGAGGATGGACCGATGAGCATCAGCGGCGGCATCCCGCAGGAGCACGGCGAGACGGTCGCCGAGTACTCCACGTACGAGGGTGCGCAGAAGGCCGTGTCCGAGCTCATGGCGGGCGATGTTCCCGCGCGCGACATCGCGATCGTCGGGCGCGGTCTGCGCTCGATCGAGACCGTCACCGGCAAACTCGGATATGCCGCTGCCGCCCGTTCGGGAGCGATCAACGGCATCCTGCTCGGGCTGCTGTTCTCGGCGATCTTCGTGCTCGGCACCGAGAGCGCCGGCATCCAGCTGTTCGTCGGCGTGATGTTCGTCGGCATCGCCTTCGGCATGCTGATGAGCATCGTCTCGTACGCGATCGTGCGCCGTCGGCGCGACTACGCTTCGGTGACACAGGTGATCGCCGACCACTACGAGGTCACGGTGCTGCCGAGCAGCCTGCGCGCGGCGCGATCGATCCTCGGACCGTCACCGGTGCGGCAGCCTGCCACTGCGTCGCCCGAGGAGACTCCGGCGGCGTACGGGGAGCGCATCCCGCTGCCGCCGCCGCAGTACGGCGAGCGCATCGACCCGGGTGCGTCCGTGCCGTCGCCGGATGACGCGGGTGACGCCCACACGGACGATGCCCCTCGGTGAGACCGCATCCGCGCACCGAGACGGCAGATGGCACGGGCCGCCTCGGTGCACGACTGCTGTCTCGCGAGGTGGTGCCGCCGAGCGTCGAGACGGCGGCGTCGTGGTCGAAAATCGGCCGCGCGGCCGCATCCGGAGCAGGCGCCCTGCGCCGTGATCGTCAACCGGCGAGAGTCCATCCACGGCCGAGAGCGCGGATGCCGGGTGCGCTCTGGTGTGCCAGATGCGCTCTCGCGGGATGGAATGGGGCGGGGTCAGCTGGTCTCGGTGGGCGGGATCGCTGTCGCGGTGGGCGTCTGGAGCTCACAGATGATCGCCGCGGTGATCCCGCGGATGACCAGCACGCCCAGTGGCGCCGCCGCGAGCAGGAGGAGGTCTGCCATCGCACTGAGCCACATGCTACTGCGGAGCACGGACAGGTCTTCTGCGGCGAGGTAGATCCGTGTCGCGACCTGCGTGAGGATGCCGCCGGACAGCCACAGCAGCCACCAGGGCAACTGCCACGACGGCACGGAGCGGTGCGATGCTCGCCACAGGTCGGAGATGTTCTGATAGGGGAACCAGAAGCTCACGATGGGGACGAACCACGAGCCGACATGCCATCCGGGCGTGCGGCGGGTGCGGCCGGAAACGAGCTCGGCTGCGCGGTATTGCCAGATGACCCATAGGACGGCGGTCCCGATCGTCGCCGCTGCAGCGAGGATCGAAGAGATCGACGTGAGCGTGTCGTAAGCGCTCAACTGGTCGAGTGACTCGTAGTCGGTGTCGATGAACGTCGTGATCGCGGCGACTCCGAACAGCTCCACGCCGATGCTGACGGCCGAGATCAGGCCACCGACGACGAGGAGGATCTGGGGCGACGCCGCCAGATGTCCGAACCTGGTGAGGTCGCGGGGTGAAGGGGCAGGCGCAACCGGCTGTGCGATGCCCGTCGCGATCGTCAGGGGCCGCTGATGCGCCGTCCACTGTTCACCGTCCCACCAGTGAAGAGTCGCCGAACCGTCGGGGGAGGGATACCAGCCTGCGGGCGGCGGGGTGGGGGTCGTACTCATGAGGGTTCTCCGGCGAGGGCCAGGGGACGTAGACGTGCGATCCACGCCTCGATCTCATCGGCGGTGCGGGGGATCGCGGCCGACAGGTTCTCGACGCCGGTCCCGGTGACCAGCACGTCGTCTTCGATGCGCACGCCGATGCCGCGGTACTCGGCGGGGACGGTCAGGTCATCGATCTGGAAGTACAGCCCCGGCTCGATCGTGAAGACCATGCCCGGCGCCAGGATGCCGTCGTAGTACATCTCGCGGCGTGCCTGCGCGCAGTCGTGCACGTCGATGCCGAGATGGTGGCTCGTGCCGTGCACCATGTAGCGGCGATGCTGGCCGCCCCGGTCGGCATCCAGCGCCTCTTCGGCCGTGACCGGCAGCAATCCCCACTCGGCGACGCGCTGCGCGATGACCGCCATCGCTGCCTCGTGGACGGAGCGGAACTTCACGCCGGGGCCGGCCGCGGCAAAAGCGGCGTCGGCGGCCTCGCGGACGGTCTCGTAGACCTTTCTCTGCACGTCGGTGAACGTCCCCGCCACGGGTAGGGTGCGCGTGATGTCGGCGGTGTACAGACTGTCCACCTCCACCCCGGCGTCGATGAGGAGCAGGTCGCCCGGGACGACCGCGCCGTCGTTGCGCGTCCAGTGCAGGTAGCAGGCGTGTGGCCCGGAGGCGGCGATCGTGTCGTAGCCCTCGCCGTTGCCCTCGGTGCGCGCCCGGTGGTGGAACACGCCCTCGACGGCACGTTCCCCGCGCGGGGTCGCAATGATGCGGGGGAGGCTCGCGACGATGTCGTCGAAGCCGCGCGCGGTCACCTCGACCGCCAGGCGCAACTGAGCGATCTCGTACTCGTCCTTGACCAGGCGCAGCTCGGAGACGAAGCGGGTGAGCTCTTCGTCGTCATCGAGCAGGATATCGCCCGCGCGGGACTCGAACGCGTCGAGGTGCGCGGTCGTCACGCCGAGGTCGGCGGCGACGCCGCACAGGGCCGGACGCGGTCCGATCCAGAACTCGCCGATCGTCGCGTCGCCGTAGAACTCGGCCGTCGTGCGGTCGGCGCGTTCGCGCAGGTACAGGGTGACGTCGTGGCCGGATGCCGCATCCGAGCGTGGTTCGAACACGAGCACGGAGTCGGCCACCGCGTCGCTGCCCCACCCGGTGAGGTGGGCGAAGGCCGAGTGGGCGCGGAACGGGTAGTCGGTGTCGTTGGAGCGCTGCTTGGGGGAGCCTGCGGGGATGACGAGGCGCCGTCCGGGGAAGGCCGCCGAAACCGCGTCGCGGCGGGCCGCGGCGAACGGAGCGTGCGCCCGCTGCGGGGACGTCTGCTCGGGACGATCGGCCCAGCCCGTCGAGATCGTGTCCAAGAACCCGCGGGGGAAGGGCTGCTTGCGATTCTGGCTCGGCTGCTGCGTCGGAGCCTCGGTCGCGGCCTCCGCGGAGATCGTGTCGCTGTCGCTCGTGGTCATGGCATCCAGTCTCGCACCATCCGACCCACCAGCGCCCGCGCACACGTGTCGGCCGGCAACCGGCCGCGGCGCGACGCTACGACGCCGGCTCGTACTGGACGACGAGGGGACGGTGGTCGCTTCCGCTCTCATCGAGCGAGCCGAGCACGACCGAACCGGTCGCCGTCCACGCATCGGTGGCCATGACATGGTCGATCGGGGTGCCCAGCAGCGCGGGCCACGCGGTCGACCACGTGCCGACTGCTCCCGTGCCGGTCTGCGTCGCAGCGTCGGAGCACCGCCCGAGGGTGGCGCCGTCGACGCCGAGGCGATCCATGTTGTCCACCGTCGCGTTGAAGTCGCCCGCCATGATGACATCGCCCGTGGCGCACTGGTCGGCGATCCACTGCAGGTCTGATCTCCAGTCGGCCATGTGGCTCTGGCGCGGGGCGACGGCATGCACGGCGACGACGATGGGGCCGTCCCCGTCGACCGGCATCGCGACGACGCTCGGCACCGACGAGGTGTTCGTCGTGCCGTCGGAGGTCGAGTCGACGACGGCGTAGTCGCCGAGATCGGGCGAGATGAGCAGCGTCGTCGAATTGGCCGCCCAATCCGGGTAGCCTTCGCGCTCGCCGTAGTTCTCGTGGTGCGCCCACATCGGCGAGCCCATCTCGCGCATCGCGATCGCGACGGCCTCGCCGGTCTCGATCGTCGTCTCGGGGAGAGCCACGATGTCGGCCTGCATGGCGATCGCGGTCTGCGCGATCAGCTCGGCGTCGGTCGCGTCACCCGCCGTGTTCCACGTCATGATGCGGATGCTGTCCTCCGTCGGCTCGGGCAGGGCGCCGGGGCCGGTGCCGCGCATGACGAGGATGCCGACGTTTGCAGCACCGGCGACCAGCGCCACGACGGCGATCGAGGCGGCGAAGCCCCGCAGCGGCCGCGCGAGGCACAGCAGCAGCGCGAGGACGAACACGGCGGCGAAGGCGAGGGCCAGAACGCCCCGCAGCGACACGATCTGCGCGAGGGGCCACGTGCGCTCCAGGTGGAAGAGCTGCGGCCATGTCACGATCGCGGCGCCGATGGCCGCGAGCACCGTGATGAGGAGTCCGATCAGGCGCAGCACGCGTGCGACTCTACGTGACCGGGCTGTGAGTTGGCGGATGCCGCACGGGTACGCTCGGAGCATGACAGAGCGCGGGGTGCGGGCCGTTCACGGCCCCAGCGATCTGCACCTGCACTCCGACCACTCCGACGGCACCGAGTCACCGGCACAGGTCGTCGCCGCCGCTCATGCGGCAGGGCTGGGGACCATCGCCCTCACCGACCACGACACGACCTCTGGCTGGGCCGAAGCCGCCGCAGCGGCCCGATCGCGCGGGATCGGTCTACTGCCGGGGATGGAGTTGTCTGCCCGGCACGAGTGGCGCAGCGTGCACGTGCTCGGCTACCTGTTCGACCCCGACGACGACGCCCTGCGCGCTCTCACCGATCGCATCCGCACCTCGCGGCTCTCGCGCGCCCGCGAAATGGCGGGTCTGATCGAGCACGACTACGACCTCACGTGGGACGACGTGCTCGCCCACACCGCCGTCGGTGCCAGTGTCGGGCGGCCTCACCTCGCCGATGCGCTCGTCGCGAAGGGGCACGTGCGCGACCGCGAAGAGGCCTTCGCGGGCATCCTGCACCCCCGCAGCGACTACTACGTCGACCTGTACGCCCCCGACCCGGCCACCGCCGTCGCGGCGATCACCGGCGCGGGCGGTGTCGCCGTCGTGGCGCACCCCGCTGCACGCGGCGGCCTGTTGCCGCCCGCAGTGATCGAGCGGATGCTGGCGGCCGGACTCGCCGGTTTCGAGCTCGGGCACCGCGAGAACCGCGAACCAGCGTTGACGCAGCTGCGCTCGGTCGCCGCCGGGCACGACCTCATCGTCACCGGGTCGAGCGACTATCACGGCTCCGGCAAGCCGAACCGGCTCGGGGAGCACACGACCGACGACGAGGCGGTCGCCCGCATCATCGCGCGCGCAACGGGAAGCGCCCCCGTCCTGCCGTAGCAGGAGCGGGGGCGCAACCGGAGAGGTGTCGCTCAGCTGAGCGCCTTGGCCTTGAGCGCATCGAATCGCACCCGAGTCGAGCAGGCTCTTGGCCTGTGCGATCTGCTCGGCGGGATCGGTCCCGGCGACCGACTTGAGGTAGTCATCCTGAGCGCTCTTGACCTGCTGTGCCGCTGCCGCCTGCCGCTCGCCCATGCCGCGACCGCGCGCGACGAGGTAGATGAGCGCCGTGATGATCGGGAAGAAGATCAGGAAGAAGATCCACAGCGCCTTGGCGAGACCGCCGAGCTTACGGTCGCGGAAGATGTCGCCGATGATGGAGAACAGCGCGAACAGGTACGCGAAGAAGATGCAGATCCACAGGAACCACCAGATCAGGTCCCAGAACGAGCCTCAGAAGCCGTGGTGCTCCACGGCGTCTTCGATGAAACGCATGACAGCCTTTCGAAATGTCGGATGCGGCGGATGCCGCTGTCTCCTAAGAGAGCGACCGCGTGGCGCGCGACCGCCGATGACCGCGCGGGTCATCGGATCGGCCGGTCAATCCGCTCAGCGGAGGCTTCAGGCCCCCGCGGCCGGTGTGCTCGCACCGCTCGTGCCGCCCGCGCCGCGGCGACGCCGCCGACGGCGGGCCGGGGCGGG
>JASGEE010000138.1:0-18580 GCA_047606715.1 Microbacterium sp. | reverse complement strand
GTGCGCGCTGCCATGGGCGCGCGCTACGAGGGCGCTCCGGGTGGGCGGCCGAACGTCAACGTCACCTTCCGCTCGACGCAGCTCGACGGACTCATCCGACACCCCCCCTCGGTGCACTACTGGTCGGTCAACGCCGATTTCCCCGGAGTCGTCGGCCCCCTCGATCTCGGCGGCACGTGGTGGGCGATCTCGACGGGAACCGAATCGATCGACTCCGACGAGCACGCCGCGGCGATCGTGCGAGGGCTCGTCGGAGCCGACATCGACGTCGACGTCATCGCGACCGACCCGTGGCAGGCACGGCTGCTGCTGGCCGACCGCTACCGCACCGGCCGCCTGTTCGTCGTCGGCGACGCGGCGCACCAGAACCCGCCGTGGGGCGGGCACGGCTTCAACACCGGTGTCGGCGACGCCACGAACCTCGGCTGGAAGCTGGCCGCGGTGGTCAACGGCTGGGCGCCGGCGGAGCTGCTCGACAGTTACGAGGCTGAGCGCCAGCCGATCGCCGCACAGACCATCGAGGTCGCCGCGAGGAACATGGCGACGCTGTCGATCGATCTCGCCCAGGCCGGGCTCGACGACCGCGCGCTGGCCGAAGCCATCCGCGCGGAGAAGAGCCGCGAGTTCCACGCCGACGGCCTCGTCTTCGGGTACGGCTACGGCCCGGGAGCGGCACGGCAAACCCCCGACGATCGCTCCTACGTCCCGCTCTGCGAGCCCGGCAACCGCCTTCCGCACCGTCTGGTCGGCAACACATCGCTGTACGACCTGCTCGGTCCACAGTTCACCGTCCTCGGCACCGGCACGGCGGCGGACGCCCTCACCGATGCCGCTCGCTCCCGCTCGATACCCGTCGTCCACCGCGAACTGCCCGGACCCACGGTGCTCGTGCGACCCGATCAGCACATCGCCTGGACCGGCGAGCACCTCGACGACCCCGGTCACGTGATCGACGACGCCCTCGAAGGCAAGATGTAAGATCCTGTATATAAGAAAGACAATCCTGTTTTTCACGACATGGGATCACACATTGACAAGGACGTCCTCATGACCGTCGAGCAGCACATCCGCATCCTCTGCCCTGGTAACAATTTCATGACCATCGGCAGCCTGCTGGCCAACGGCATGGGCGGCTATCACGGCGCGCTCCCGGCTGGCAGCACGATCTCGGCGATCACGGGGACTCCGCCGTCCGCGCTGGCGCTGGCAGGCCCCGAGACGGTGGCGCGGGGCGATTACCACTTCGGGATCACCACCCCGACCTGGCTGCTACAGCAGGCGATCGACGGCCGGGGAATGTTCACCGAAGCACTGCCGCTGCGAGCGATCGCCGCGTTCCCACACGACGATCGTCTCGCTCTCGCTGTGCGATCTGAAACCGGAATCACGTCAATCCGGCAGATTCTTGAGGAGAAGTACCCCCTGAAGCTCTCGATGCCCACGCGCGACCAGGGGCACCCCGCAGGATGGCTGCTGGACGAGATCTTCGCGCTGTACGGTTTCTCGCAGGAGGACATCGAGTCCTGGGGCGGCGAGATCCTGCGCGACCGACCGCGCGCACAGAACTCCCCGGAGTCGATCCCCGTAGACTCGCGCTTCGACGCGGTCTTCGACGAAGCGATCATGACGCTGCGCTGGAAGCGAATGACAGCCGACTACGACCTGCGCTTCCTGCCACTGGATGATGACGTGCTGCGCTGGGCCGACGACCAGGGCATCCCCCGGGGCACCATCGCCAAGGGGCGCTTCCCGAGCGTCGCCGAAGACGTCCCCACCATCGACTTCACCGGATGGGTGCTGTACTGCGCCGAGGACTTGCCGGACGAGATCGGCTACCTCGCCGTGCAGGCCCTGGACGAGCAGACAGGCACCCTGAACGCGCGCTTCCGAGGCCCGACGCCGCCGATGACCAGCGACTTCGACCTGTCGGCCGCGCTGCAGCTCGGCGGCATCCCGCTGCATCCCGGCGCCGAACGCTACTACCGAGAACACGGGTTCCTGAGCTAAGGGAAGCGTGGAAGGGGATGCACCCATCGCACGCATCCCCTTCCTGCGCACCGGTCAGATGGTGACGACGCCCATCCAGATCGGCTCGCGACGCGACATCAACGTGTCAAAGGCGATGTCCGCCTGCGTCAGCGGCCACCGATGCGTGATCAGCGCATCGGCGTTCAGCGCCCCGCTCTCCAGCAGCCGTAGCACCGCCCGAACATCGCCGCGCGTGCAGGCCCGCGTGCCGGCTACCGTCCACAGATAGTTCATCAAGATCCGCAACGGAACATCGATCGGCGTGTGCAGTCCGCCCATGTGCACGAGCGTGCCCCCCATGCGCAGCGACTTCAACGACTGCGTGGCCCCCGTGCCCTGGGCAAGAAAATCGAGCACCGCGTGGGGTCCTGCCGGCACCAGCTCACGGATCGCGCCGGTGAGGGCGCCGGTCTGCTCCCAGTCATCAGCCAGATCATCGGTCGCAATGACGTCGACGGCGACACGGCCCGCCGCAAGCGCTGCGACCTGATCCAGCCGTTCACGCGCACGGCCGACGAGGATCACGCGGCCGACGCCCACGTGCGGAGCCAGCAGAAGGGATGCCGTGGCCATCGCCCCCGTCGCGGCGGTGACGACCAGCGTTCCGCCAACCGGGATGCGCGCGGTGTTCAACGCCCGGTAGGCGTTCGCAAGGTCGTGCAGCTTCGCTGCGACCTCGAAGGACACGCCCTCGGGAATCTCGTCGACCAGCCAGGACGGCACGCGGACGTAATCGGCGAGGCCGCCGTCGTGATACTCGTCGTACAACGGGCTCACGCCGCCGTGCGCCGCAGCGCCGATCATCGCGGTCTGGTCGCACATCTGCTCGCGATCGGTCAGACAGTACTCGCAACGACGACACGAGAGCATCGGATGAACCCGCACCCTGGTGCCCAGGAGATCTCCGCGCACGTTTTCGCCCACCGCGACGACCACACCGGCCGTCTCATGGCCGAGGATGGTCGGCAGCACGCCGTACCGTCCCATCCGCAGGAGCTTCAGCAGCATCGGCGAGATGCCTCCGGCGGCCACTTTGATCAGAACGTCATCGGGACCTGGCTGCGGAACCGGCACCTCGACGAACTCGATCGGCGCCTCGGCCGTCGTCGCCACCCAGGCCCGCATGGTCACGGGGATCGTCGTATCGATCACAGGCCCGCTCGTTCCGCGGCGATCACTGCGTGATCGATCGGTACGGCCTCGCCGGTCGACTCGGCGATCTGCGGGACGTATGCCCGCACGCACTCCTGCTCCTCGATCTGCTGGCGGTAGGTGGTCGCCGAGCAGACCCGCACGTGCGTGGCCTCACCACGGACGATGCTGGTGAAGGCGACGCCAATCGGAATCTTCACGAAGTCGCCGGCCTGCACCCGCACCATCCCGCGCTGCGAGACGAGCAGGCGCTCACCGCTGATCTGGTACTGGATCTCCTCGCAGTTGCGGTGCCGCACGTACGCCAGACCTGGATCGTCGACCAGTCGGGTCTGTCCGATCAGAATGTTTTCGGACTGGTACAGCCAGGTGGTGCCGCTGCTCTGCGGGTCGACACGCAACACGTCCAGACGCTCGCCGCTACGGTTGGCGTTCTCCCAGATGTCGAGCTCGTTCGCCGGGTACATGACGATGTCGTGCTCGGGGCCGCCGAGGCATTCCGTGACCAGCTCGTTGACCTGCACGGGCGCCCAGTCCCGCGGCGGGATGATCACCTCGCTGTGACGCTGCGGCGGGACGAGGGCCTTCACTCCCGCAGGCGTGTAGAAGAGGACATGGATGTCGCCGCGACCGTAGTTGTCGTGCGCGGTTCCGGTGGGCATGCAGACGTAGTCTCCGGGCCGCATCTCCACCGTGCCGCGATCGGTGATCAGCGAACGCTCTCCCGAGACCTGCAGCGACAGCTCGTCCACGTCGGTGTTGCGATGGTAGAACGGCTGGCGCGAGTCGGGCATGGTCTGCCATTCGAGGCGCAGGTACAGGCTCTCGTAAACCGGGCGCGGGTGTCCCATGGTCGTTTCCTCGTACTGCGGAGGGAAATGGATGACCTGCAGGGGCTCGTGATCGCGCACCACTTTGCGGCTGGGGAGGTGCGGGGCGAGCAGCAGCTCTTCCTCACGCTTCCAGCTCTGCGGCGGCTCATCGAACGGGAAGGCGCTCCAGTGCTCTTCGACATCGGTCATGGTCGTGCTCCTTTCAGGAGGGGCGGGCGATGGCGACCGCCTCGCCGATCGCCGGAGTCAGGATGGTCGTCCCCTCCGGCGCGAACGTGGTCATCAGTGCGCGATGCATCTGCCGATGTGCGGGAGCGAGTCCGCCGTCGTGCACCGGGATCGCGATGCGCGGCGAGACCTCGCGAAGATAGTCGATCGTCTCCGATAGCTTCATCCACGGCGCGCCCGTGGGCAGAAGCAGAACGTCGACCGGATGCTCGGGCACGGCGAACGCGTCGCCGGGGGCGAAGACCCGGCCATCGATATGGTAGCCGAGGTCCACCGGCAGCGGGACGCCGGGGTAGATCACCTCGTGCGCCCACGTCGAGACCTCGATCCTGACGCCCCCGACCTCGAGGTCTCCGGAACCGACGACCTCGAAGCCGTCGATCCCGCCTTCGGTCGCCACCGTGTGGCTGCCCTCATCGCCGTAGACAGGGACGGAGACGTCGCCGCGCGCGGCACGGATCTGATCGGCGGTGATGTGATCGGGGTGCGCATGGGTGACGAGAATGGCGTCGAGCCCCTCGATCGCGGACAGTGCCGGAGTCAGGCTTCCGGGATCCAAAAGGATGCGCGCCCCGTTCTTCTCGATCAGCACGCAAGAGTGCCCGAGGTGGGTGATGGTCAGAGTGTCTTCCATGGCGTTCGCTTTCTGCATCAGGCGGGGATGACGGTGACCCGGTCAGCCGGCAGCTGAAGCCACACGGTCTGATCGGCCCCGAGGTTGAGATAGGGATCGACCTGAACGAGCCACCGGTGGTCACCGGCGCGAACGTGGCACTCGAGACGATCGCCGATGAACATCGAGCGCACGAGCCTGCCCTCGATCACGTTCACCGCCCCGCCCGTTGGACGTTCTTTGCGCACCTCGATCGCCTCGGGGCGGACCGAGATCGCGACGCTGTCGCCGTCGGCGTGCGGTGCGGTCTGCGCGGTGAACAGCCCGGCCGACGTCTCCACGGCGCCGGAGCGCACGGTGCCTTCGATGAAGTTCGTCCGCCCGACGAACTCCGCGACGAACCGATCCGCGGGCGCTTGGTAGATCTCCTTCGGCTTGCCCTCCTGGACGATGCGTCCGGCGTTCATGACGGCGACGCGCGTGGACATGCTCAGCGCCTCGTCCTGGTCATGGGTCACGAACAGGGTCGCGATGCCCAGTTCGCGCTGCAGCTTGACGACCTCGGTGCGCATCGCATCGCGCAGCTTGGCGTCCAGATTCGACAGCGGCTCATCCAGCAGGAGCAGCTTCGGGCGGCCGACGAGGGCTCGCGCCAACGCCAGGCGCTGCTGCTGACCTCCAGACATCTGGTTCGAGGCGCGGCCAGCGAAGCCCTCGAGATGGACGGCGGCGAGCGCCTCCTCCACCCGAGCCGCGATCTCCTTCCGGCTCAGCCGCGGACGCTGCACTTGCAGCGGGAAGGCCGCGTTGTCGAACACCGACATGTGCGGCCAGATGCCGTAGCTCTGGAAGACCATCCCGAGGCCGCGCTTCTCGGAGGGGACGGCGAGACGTCCGCGGCAGACCACTCGGCCGGCGATAGAGATCTCGCCCTCATCGGGATGTTCGAGGCCGGCGACGGAGCGCAGGGTCGAGGTCTTCCCGCACCCGGAGGGACCGAGGAGGGTATACAGCTCTCCCTCGGCGATATCGAAGCTGACGTCATCGATGGCGCGAACGATCGCCGTCTTTGACGAAAACGTCTTGCGCAGGTGGGAGACGTGCAGCGGCAGGGTGTTGTCGGTCATGCGCTCAGGCTTTCGTTCTTGCGAGTGACGATGAGATAGATCGCGACGATCGGAGACATCGCGAGAATCATGATCAGTGTGACCGCCGAGGCACTGCCCATCGCCCCGCCCTGGAAGAGCGACCACGACACGAGGGCGAGCGGTGAGCTTTCGGGCGTGGCCAGCAGTGCCGCCACCGTGAGATCGCGCATCGACAGCAGAGCGATCCAGAGCCACGAAGAGAGCACCGTCGGCAGCAGCAATGGCAGCGTGATCCTGCCGAACACCTGCCATGCGCCGGCTCCCGACATCCGAGCGGCCTCCTCGAGTTCGGGGTGCACCTGCAGCAAAGCCGCTGAGAAGTTGCGATTGGCGAGCGGGATCTGCACCAAACCGATCACCACGGCGATCAGCACGATCGATCCGTACATCCAGCCCCGCAGGAAGTACATGACCGTCACCATCGCGCTCAGCGCGAAGATCGTCGTCGGCACCGCCTGCGGGAAGAACGCGGCCAGGTCGATTGCAAAGCGCGAGCGGAGCCTGGTGCGAATCAGGATGTACGAGATCGCAATGCTCACGCCCCCCGCGATCGTCGGGGCGATCACGGCGAGCTCGAGGGTGTTGCCGAACCCCCGAATCAGGGTGTCCCAGTTGAGATTCTGATAGTTCTCCAAAGTGATGTTCTTCAGCGCCTCGATGGAAGGTGGCTGCAAGTAACGCAACAACGACACCCAGACCACCATGAGAAGCGGAAGGAACATCGAGAGGACGAAGTAGCCGACCACGTATGCCCCCGCCACGATGCGCCACCCCGGACGCAGACGATTGCGGATCGGCCGGTAGCCCTTGCCCGACAGGACTCGATACCTGCTGCCGGAGCGGAGCACCTGCATGTACCAGAAGCTCAATCCGATGGCCAGCACGATGAGGACCGAGGAGAACGCGGCGGAGACTCCGTAGTCGGTCACCCCGCCGGAGGGGTTCGCCTGCAGATAGAGATACGAGCTGAAGACGAGCTTGCGGTTCGCCAGGCCCAGCACGAGCGGAACGTCCAAGGACGAGATCGAGATGGTTGAGACGAACATGAAGGAGCTCAGCAAGGCCGGCGTGACCAGCGGGAGCGTGACGCGGCGGACGACGGTGAGTGCGCTCGCGCCGGCCGTCCTGGCAGACTCCTCGAGTGAGCCATCCATGTTGCGCAGGCTGCCCGACACCATCATGAACACCAGGCCGGAGAGGGAGAGGCCCTCGACGAACCCCATCCCGACGATGCTGGTGATGTCGAAGGGAGCCTCCGTTGCCCCGAGAAGATCCTTCAACCAGATGTTGACCGCACCGATGCGGGGGTGCAGCAGGAAGAGCCAGCCCATAGCCGTGAAGAAGCTGGGGATCAGGATACGCATCAGGATGAGCCCCGTGACCGTCCGCGTCATCCCGAAGTCGGTCCTCTCCACGATGAGCGCGAGCACCGTGCCAAGCACCAAAGCGATTCCCGACGCCACCAGCACGTAGACGACGGTGTTGAGCACGACCTCCGCCATCGCGGGATCCGTGAACAGCGCCGCATAGTTCTGCGCAGTGATGGCTCCGGTCGGCGTGCCCTCTTCGCGGAACCCGAGCGAGAGGATGACCAGCAGCAACCCGACGATCCCAACGACGGGGAAGAGTGCGACCACGATGAAGAACCGCGTGAGCGCGCTGCTGCGCCGTTCCGGCTTGAGGTCACTGCCTCGCAGGAGGCGCTCCTGCGCTCTGAGCGCCTCCTGCGAGATCGTTGTGGTGTCTGTTTGCATCACTCTGCCTCTGTCGACTGCATGTGGCGGAGGTGTGTCATTTGCTCAAGAGGGCGACGATCGCACTCTTGAACTCGCTGTCGAAGTACTGCGGGTTCTCCAGCACGAACGCCACATCCACGACCTGGACGTCGGTGCCCTCAGCCTTCAGCTCGGCGATGTAGTCGGCACTGTGAGAGCCCTCGAGCTGCGCATTGTCGATGGCGGTCCCGTCCCAGGTGATCTGCTGGGCGGTCGACGTGTTCAGCCAAGCCGCGAACAGCGCTGCCGCCGCGGGGTGCTCGGAGTTCTTCGGCACGGCGACGTACACCGAGTTCGCGACAGCACCATCAGAGACGGAGACGTATCCGAGCGGAGCACCATCCTTGACGCCTTCGTCGACATACGACTTGCCGCACCCCACCCACATGGCGTCGAACTCGCCCGATGCGACCCGGCTCACCTCGCCGCAGTTGATCAGGCCCGCCGGCTCGAACTCCGCCAAATAGGCCTCGACCGCTTCCGGCCCACCCATCCCGATCGCCAGTGTGTTGAAGCTGGCACCATAGGGCGTGCTGGCGATCGCGTAGTCAGTCATCTTCAGCACGTCGCTGGCCGTCGTCGGCAGGTCGTTCTCGTCAACGGTGTTGGTGTTGTAGATGAATCCCGGGAACTGATGGCCGACGACGAGAAACTCGCCATCGGCCTCTGAGAAGTCCGCGTTCCAGGGCGAGAACGAGGCCCAGTCCTGCGGCTCGATGAGGTCGGAGCCCGACGAGCCGACGGATGCAGCCGTCGCCGCCGTGGTGAGGAACAGATCACTCGATGCCTCCACGCCCGCCTCGCTCTCCTCGGTCAGCTTCGCAGCGAGGGTGTCGATGTTGGATTCGAAGGCGATCTGCACCGGGATGTCGAGGTCGTACTCGTCCTTGAACGCCTCGATGAGCTCCGTGTTGACCGCGTCGGGATAGACAGCCCACGTGATGGTGAGCGCGCCCTCCTCCTTGGCCTGTTCGATGAGCGCATCGAGCTCGGCATTGCGCTCGCTGGCCTGTGACGTCGTCTCGCTGTCCTCAGCCGTCGAGTCATCGCTCGCGCAGCCGGTGAGCGCACCGACCATCGACAGAGCCATCAGCGATGCGGCTACGACTTTGAGAGTCCTGTTAGCCATGTTCTCCTCCTTGAGATTTGCATTGTTGTGGTGCGAGGGACGAGCCGGAGATCCGCCACAGGACACCGGGGCGACCTCACCGAAGCGACGCCCTTGCGTGCTGCCCCTTGTCTGACGCTTCAGCGGCTAGTGTCTCATATATCAGGTTATTTGTCCCAAATTATAGGGCGCCTGATTTTCCAGGCTTATGGTGGATCGACCAGCGGCGCTATCTGGCGGCGAGCCTAACAGCCGGTGTGAAGGGCTTGGCCGAGCTATGCCAACAGTTGGCAGAGCACCCGTTGAGCAGCGATACTTGCCCGGACAAACGGAGGGAACCCTGCCATGACACGCGACATCCGACGGCGAACCGCACTCGCCACCCGCGCACTGGCCGCAGCCGGCCAGGCGGACATGGTCTGGGGGCATCTGGCCCTGCGCGATCCCGACGGGCGAGGCGTGTGGATGAAGGCCTCCGGATGGAGCTTCGAGGAAGTCGATGAATCGCGCGTGCTGCTCGTCTCCTGGGACGGGGAGGTGCTGGAGGGCGACGGCAAGCGTCACATCGAGTACCCCATCCACACGGAGATCATGCGTCGCAGGCCCGATGTGATGGCGACCGTGCACTCGCACCCGGAGGACGCCAACGTGTTCTCCGCCCTCGACCTCCCGCTTCCGGCGATCTCGCACGAGGGCGTTCCCTTCGCGGATCCGCAAGTGCCGCGCTTCACCCACACCGGAGACCTGGTGATCGGCGCCGCGCTCGGCGCCGAGCTCGCGGCAGCCCTGGGGCAGGCGCGAGCCTGCCTGATGCCCAAGCATGGGATCGTGACCGTCGGTGCCGACGAGGCCGCTGCGGTGATGCACGCGGTGCTGCTCACCAAGGCGTGCCGGATGGCGGTGGCAGCGGCCGCGGCCGGCGGGGCTGTGGTGATGTCGGATGCCGAAGAGATCGCCGCGAAGATGCAGCACGCCTGGCCCGACGCCCAGATCCGCGCGGGCTACGACTACCTGGTACGCCGCGCCGAGCGCTGAACGGTCCGTCGGGCCGGCTTCGAGGGTTCGGCTTGAAATAGTTGGGGTACTGAGTATATGGTGGCGACGACACCACCGCGCAGAGGAGATCGACCGTGCAGTTCTATCGCGACGGCTACCGCCCGGGCAGCCCCGATGCCCACCCGGCGGCGCCCGAGGCGCTGGCCAGGCCGGCCGGCCTCCCGGACGCCGTCGACGTCCTCATCGTGGGCACTGGACCGGCAGGAACCGTGCTGGGCGCACAGCTGGCAGCCTTCCCTGGGATCGACACGCGCATCATCGAACGCCGCGGCGGCCCTCTGGAGCTCGGGCACGCAGATGGCGTCGCATGCCGCACCGTGGAGATGTTCGAGACGTTCGGCCTCGCCGACGCCCTGCTGCGCGAGGCCTACTGGGTCAACGAAGTGCGGTTCTGGGCACCCTCCGCCGACGACCGCACCCGCATCGAGCGCACCGGATGGGTGGAGGACACCCCCGCGGGCCTCAGCGAGTTTCCCCACGTGATCGTCAACCAGGCACGGATGCAGCAATTCCTGCTCGAGCACATGGCGATGTCGGCCAGCCGGCTCGTGCCCGACTACGGCATCGAGCTTGTCACGCTGGTCGTGCAGGAGGACGAGCACTCCGAGCATCCCGTATCGGTCACGCTGCGCCGAACCACCGGCCCGGACGAGGGCGAGGAACTCACGATTCGCGCGAAGTACGTCGTCGGCTGCGACGGAGCTCGCTCAGCCGTGCGCCGCGCCATCGGGCAGGAGCTCAAGGGCGATGCCGCCAATCACGCGTGGGGCGTCATGGACGTGCTGGCCGTCACCGACTTCCCCGACTGGCGCACGAAGAACGTGGTGCAGTCGGCCGGCCGCGGCAGCCTCATCATGATCCCTCGGGAGGGCGGCAACATGGTTCGTTGCTACGTCGACCTCGGCGAGATCCCCGCCGGCGACCGGCAGATCCGCTCGACAACGGTCGAGCAGCTCACCGCGACGGCGAACGCCATCCTGCACCCACACTCGATCGACGTCCGCTCGGTCGCATGGTCGTCGGTGTACGAGGTGGGGCAGCGGCTCGCGGACGCCTTCGACGATGTCGCGGGAACGGCCTCCGAGCGTGCTCCGCGGGTGTTCATCACCGGCGACGCCTGCCACACCCACTCGGCCAAGGCCGGACAGGGCATGAACGTATCGATGCAGGACGCTTTCAACCTCGGCTGGAAGCTCGCCGCGGTGCTCGAGGGGCGATCGGATGCCACCCTGCTGAGCACGTACTCCCAGGAGCGACAGCCCGTCGCAAAGGACCTGATCGACTTCGACCGGTACTGGTCGGAATTCATCGCCCAGCCCACCCTCGACCCCGAGCATCCCGAGCGCGGCGGCGTGCAGCCCGAGCGGATGCGGGCCGAGTACGAACGCCAGGGCCGATACCTCGCGGGGCTTGCGACGCTCTACCCGCCCTCGATCCTCACCGGCACCGGCACGTACCAGTCCCTCGCCGAAGGGTTCGAGATCGGCACCCGCTTCCACTCCGCCCCGGTGATCCGGGTCGCCGACATGCGTCGCACCGAGCTCGGGCACGCACACCGGGCGGACGGTCGGTGGCGACTGTACGCCTTCGGCGCCGCCGACGATGCGTCTGTGCTGTCGCTCGCGGAGTGGCTCGGCGACTCCCCGGAATCCCCGATCCAACGCTTCACGCCCGGTGACGCCGACATCGACAGCGTGCTGGACGTGCACGCGATCTTCCGCGGCGATCCCCGCCGGATCGCCCTTCACGAGCTGCCGCCACTGCTCCTGCCCCGATCAGGTCCGCTCGGCCTGCAGGACTGGGAGAAGGTCTGGGCCGCCGACCCCCGCGACGACATCTTCATCCGCCGCGGCATCGCCGAGGCGGGGGCGCTGGTGATCGTCCGCCCGGACCAGTACGTCAGCGATGTCCTGCCGCTGGAGGCGCGCGACGAGTTGACAGCGCTCTTGGAGGGCATCCTGATCGAGCCGAGACGATGAGCGACACCAGGAACCCCCGTGCGCACACCGGCTATCTCGTGCGCCGCGCACAGCAGCGGCATGTGTCGCTATGGTCGCGGATGGTGTCGGCCGACACCTCATCCGTACAGTTCTCGATCCTGGTCGCCCTCGACCGACGCCCGGAGTCGAGCCAACGGGAACTGTGTGAAGAAGTCGACCTGGACAGATCGACGATCGCCGATCTGCTGTCACGTATGGAGCGACGCGGCCTGCTCTCTCGCAGTCGGGCGGCCGAGGACGGACGTCGGAACGTCGTCACCCTGACCCCGGACGGTGCCACAGAGCTCGAACGTCTGCGACCACTCGTCGACCGGGCAGATGCCGAGCTCACCGTCGCACTCGCTCCGGAGGAGCTCGAGGCGCTTCAGCACGGCCTGCGACAGATCCTCACGCACCCGACGAACACCGAACACGATGACGCGGAGGACTGAGCGCACCGGCGCGATCCGCCGCGATCCGTCAGCGATCTGAGATGGAGAGAACATCATGGCCGTACCCGACAACTTCGACCTCGCCCACCTGGGGGCGATCGAGCTGTTCACACCGAGGTTCGAAGAGAGCCTGCACTTCTTCCGCGACATCTGCGCGATGCGCGAGGTCGCTCGTGTGGGCGACTCCGCCTATCTGCGCTGCTGGGACGAGTACCAGGTGTATTCGCTCAAGCTCACCGCATCCGACACGAACGGCGTGGGGCGCACGCTGTACCGCACGACGAGCGACGAGGCGCTGACCCGCAGGGTCGCGGCGATCGAGAAAGCCGGGCTCGGCCACGGATGGCGCGACGCCGAGGTCGGCGTGGGGCGCTCCTACGAGTTCGAAGACCCCGACGGTCACCTCATGGCGCTGTACTACGACACCGCTCTGTACGTCCCCGACGACCAGGACCGCCCGGCGCTGAAGAACCAGGCGTCGGCCTACCCGGGGCGGGGCATCAACGCGCGCCGCCTCGACCACATCAACTACCTCGCCGCCGACGTGAACGCGGCCGGCGAGTTCTGGCGCGACGTCATGATGGCACGCGAGTCCGAACGGGTCCGCCTGGATGCCGGGGGCTACGGCGCCTGGTGGTTCCGGTTCCACCAGAAGTCCTACGACGTCGTCTACTCCAACGACTGGACCGGCGCCCGCGGGCGCTTCCACCACTTCGCGTTCTCGCCCGATTCACGCGAAGACGTCCTCAAGGCCGCCGACATCTGTCTGGAGAACGACATCCACATCGAGTACGGGCCCTACAAGCACGCGATCAACCAGACGTTCTTCCTCTACGTGTGGGAACCGGGCGGCAACCGCATCGAGTTCGCCAACGCCCAGGCCCGCCTGGTCCTCGACCCCGACTGGCCGGTGATCGAGTGGAGCGAGGCCGAACGCGCCAAGGGCCAGGCCTGGGGCATGAAAACCGTCCCCACCTTCCACACCCACGGAACCCCGTTCGTCGAGAACCAGGAAGAGATCGATCGTCGGGCGCTTTCCGGGCACTGAGCCGGTCCGCACCTGCAGAGCGACCGCGACGGCTCAACTGCCGTGCAGCGCCAAGCGCGCCGAGATGGTCTCGGCCGCGCGCCGGACGGCGTCAATCAGCGGAGCCTCCTGTTCCCGGACGACCCGAGAGGACAGCGTGGCGATGCTGACGGCGGCCCGCACGTTCCCGTCGGCTCCGCGGATGGGAGCCGCGATCCCGAGCACCTCGGGGTCGAGCTCTCCGCGGGACAGCGCGTAGCCGTCGGAGGCGATCGTCTGCAGCGCGCGAAAGAGCGCTTCCGCATCGGTGATCGTGTTGGGCGTGAACCGCTCCAACGGCGCCTCTTCGATGAGTGCCCGCACGATCTTCGGGCTCTCCCAGGCCAGCAGCACGTGCGCCGCAGCGCCGGCGTTGAGGGGGAGGACGTGCCCCGGTTCGTATGACAGCCGGATCGGATGCGACGGAACGATCACGTCGAGGCAGACGACGCTGCTCCCGGAGCGACGGGTCAGCAACGCGCTAGCGCCGGCTTCGGCAACGAGCTCCCGCATGGCCGGTCGCGCCAGGTCGGTGAGTCCGATACCGATCCGTGCGAGCCGGGCGAGGTCGAGGACGCGCGGACCCAGCTGGAATCCCCGATCCGCCTCCTCGAGGAGCCCGGCGGAGACGAGACTCTGGAGGTAGCGATAGGACGTCGAGCGGGCGACGCCGAGCTCCTCCGCGATCTCCGCCGCGGTCCAGCTGAGCTTGCTGTCGGAGAAGCTCAACAGAATGTCGATCGCGCGATCGGCCGTGCTGTTGCGCTCTCGATATCCACTATGATGAGACATACGTCCTACCATACAGGACTAGTGGAGAACAGCGACCGCGCGAGTTCGAGGCACATCCCGTCACCACCGCCCTCCCGCGATCGTATCCTCTCGACTGCAGCGTAGGGACAACATCCACGAAGGAGTGTCGATGAGCGAACCGTTCTCCCCCCAGCGCACGATCCGTTTCCAAAGCGACTGGGGCGGCGCCAACCTGACCCGCGTCGCCGGCTGGCTGGCCCAGTGGCTCTGGGAGAGCACCGACGGAGGTCTGCGTAGCGTGATCCACAACGGACGCGGCATGGGCGACAACGTCCGCGCCCTCGGTCGCGGACTGATCGACATCGCGATCGTGACACCAGTGAATGTCGCCGCCATGGCTCTCGACGGGTCCGGCCCCTTCCGCGACGATCCACCGGTACCCATGCTGCGCGGCCTCGCCACCCTCCCCCATCGCGATGCGATGCTCGCCGTTGCCAGACGCGATCTGGGATTGCGGCACCTCTCGGACGCGGCATCCTCCGCACAACCGTTGCGCATCTCAATGGGCCTCGGAGATCCGAACGGTTTCATGGGCTTCGCCGCCGAAGCCGTACTGGACGCATCCGGCATTCATCTGGACGACGTCCTCGCGGCCGGCGGGGACATCCTGCGGCACGAGTCGCCCTTCGCTGTGATCGACGACCTGCTGGAGGGCCGTGCAGACATCGCCATCTCCGAGGCGATCATGACGCCGAAATGGCAGCAGCTCGGCGCCGACGGCGGATTCACCTTCCTCGGCCTCAGCGACGCCGAGGAACGAGCCGCCTCCGAAAGAAGCGGGCTGGGCGCCATCGGCATCCCCGCGGGCCGCTTCGCCGGCCTGGACCACTCGATCCGCGCCGTGGACTATGCCGGCTGGGCGGTGCTCACCACCGATCGACTCGACGACGAGGTCGCCGAGCTGATCGCGGAGGCCGTCTGCGTCCACGCCGCGGCGCTTGAGCGTCACTATCGGCACATCCCCGTCGATGGCTCCCCTCTGACGTACCCCATCATCGCCGCCAGCGCGGCACGCATGCCACTGCCCCTGCATCCTGCGGCCGAACGCGTCTACGCCCGGCACTCCGCATGACCGAGGACGATGCCGTGACCGACATCCGCAGCCTCCCCTCGTCCACCCCGGCCGTATGGGTGTACGAGCAGGGCGGCCCCGAGAAGCTGGTCTTCGGCGACCACTCGCTCGCTCCGTTGGGTGCGACCGATGTCCTCGTGCAGATCGACACCGCGTCGGTCTCCGGCTGGGATGTGAAGTACCGCGCTGGCCGGCTCTCCGGAAACAACCTGCCGGGACGCCGCCCGCTTCCCCTTCCTCAGCAGCTGGGTCGAGAAGGCGCGGGGACGGTGGTCGCAGTCGGCGACGCGGTCACTGCGCTCTCCCCCGGCGATCGGGTCGTCGGCGTCGTGCATCCCGAGAACCCTCACGACCCGGAGACATACCGCGGATTCGGAAACCTCTCCGCCGGCGTTGACATTCCAGGACACGCCGCTCTCGGCTCTTACGCAAAGTATGTGGTGCGGGACCAGCATCTCTGGCTCCCCGTTCCCGAGGGGGTCGAGCTGGAACTGGCCGCCGTGACGCTGTGGCCCTATGGCACATCGCACCGCCTGATACGCGACCGCCTGCGCCTGGGGTTGGGCGACACGCTTTTGGTCTGCGGCGCCACCGGCGGGATGGGCGAGGCGACGATCAGGCTGGCCCGGCTCGCCGGAGCACGCGTGGTGGCCACCACGCGCTCTGCGAGCAAGGCGAACGCCCTGCTCGAGCTCGGGGCGGAGAAGGTCGTCCTGCTCCCTGACCTCGCTCTCGCCGTGGCCGAGGTCCGGGACTGGTCCGGTACGCGAGGAGTCAGCCACGCCGTGGACTACACGGGCAACGGCTCGCTCATCCGCCTCGCGATCGACTCGTTGGCCCTGGGCGGGGTGTTCTCCCCTGCCTCAGGGACTCAGGTGCCCACCGACGCCGCCTCCCCCATCCGAGTGAACGACTTCACACACAAGGAGATGACGATGATCGGTGTGCGCGGCGCCCGCCACCAGGATGCGCTTGCCGCGCTCGACCTCCTGGGCCGTGGGCTCATCCGGCCGCGGATCGCCGCTCGCTTCCCGCTGGCCGAGGCCGCCAGGGCGCACGACCTGTACGAGTCGGCGACCGACCTCGTCGGACGGATCGTGCTGAAGCCTTGATACGACGGCCGCCGCCTGGCTCTGATCGTGAACGATGAATTTTTCCGACGCACATGACGTCACAGCGCAAGAATGAGACGCATGAGAGGTGTGCACGTGACGGTCAGCGGATTCGTACAGGGCGTCGGCTACCGCTACACGCTGCGGCACGTCGCGCAGCGTGAGGGTGTGACCGGTTGGGTGCGCAACCTACGGGACGGGCGGGTCGAGGCTGAACTCGAGGGGCCGGATGCCGCGGTCGATGCCGTCCTGGCTTGGATGGCCGAGGGACCGCGCGGTGCCGGCGTCACCGGTCTTGCCGTCAGCGACATCCCCGCCGCCGGCGGTTCCGGCTTCCACATCCGTCACGACGGATGAAGCTCCCGCCGAAACGACGACGGTCCGCCCCGAACTCGGAGCGGACCGTCGTGTGACGAGGCCTCAGACGAGCGCGTTGACGTCCAGCGGGATGCCGGGGCCGAACGTGGTCGACACGGCGCCCTTCTGGATGTACCGGCCCTTCGAGCTCGACGGCTTCAGGCGCACGATATCATCGAGCGCAGCCTTGAAGTTCTCGTCCAGCTGTTCGGCCGTGAACGACGCCTTGCCGACGACGAAGTGCACGTTGGCGTGCTTGTCGACGCGGAACTCGATCTTGCCGCCCTTGATCTCCTCGACCGCCTTGGCGGGGTTGGGGGTCACGGTGCCGGTCTTCGGGTTCGGCATGAGGCCACGGGGACCGAGCACCTTGCCGAGGCGTCCGACCTGACCCATCAGCTCGGGCGTGGAGACGGCCGCGTCGAACGCGGTCCAGCCGCCGGCGACCTTCTCGATGAGCTCGGCGCCGCCGACCTCATCCGCGCCCGCGGCGATCGCAGCTTCTGCGGCCGGCCCGGTCGCGAACACGATGACGCGGGCGGTCTTACCGGTGCCGTGCGGCAGCATGACGGTGCCGCGGACCATCTGGTCGGCCTTGCGCGGGTCGACCGCGAGCTTGAGGGCGACCTCGACGGTGGAGTCGAACGTGCCCGAGCCGGTCTCCTTCGCGAGCGCGACCGCCTCGGTGGAGCTGTAGAACGTGGAGCGGTCGATCTTCGCCGCGGCGGCCTGATAGGCCTTGGACTTCTTAGCCATTGTCGTTATCCCCTCAGTCCTCGACCGTGATGCCCATGGAACGAGCGGTGCCGGCGATGATCTTCGACGCGGCCTCGAGGTCGTTCGCGTTCAGGTCGGGCTGCTTGGTCTCGGCGATCTGGCGCACCTGCTCCTTGGTGAGCTTGGCGACCTTCACCGTGTGCGGGGTCTTTGACCCCTTCTGCACGCCCGCGGCCTTCTTGATGAGCTCCGCCGCCGGCGGGGTCTTCAGGATGAATGTGAAGCTGCGGTCCTCGTAGACGGTGATCTCGACGGGGATGACGTTGCCGCGCTGCGACTCGGTCGCGGCGTTGTACGCCTTGCAGAACTCCATGATGTTGACGCCATGCTGACCGAGCGCGGGGCCGATCGGCGGCGCCGGGTTGGCGGCACCGGCGTTGATCTGAAGCTTGATCAGGCCGGTCACCTTCTTCTTCGGTGCCATTGTTCTTCCTTTCGCGAATGGATGCCGTGCGGCATCCGCTCTCCCGCCACCCAGGCCGTTCCTGGATGCGGTGTCTGTGGGGTGTGCGCTATTGCTTGGTGACCTGGTCGAAGCTCAGCTCGACGGGAGTCTCGCGCTCGAAGAGCGAGACGAGCACGGTGAGCTTGCCGCTCTCGGGCTTGATCTCGCTGATCGAACCGGGCAGGCCCGCGAACGAGCCCTCCTTGATGGTGATGGTCTCGCCGACCTCGAAGTCGACCTCGGTGATGACGCTGCGCGCCTGCGTCGCCGAACCCTTGGCGGCGCCCTTGGCGGGAGCGACCTCGGCGACCTGAACGAGGGAGCGCAGCATCGTGAACGCCTCTTCGAAGCGCAGCGGGGTCGGGTTGTGGGCGTTGCCGACGAAGCCGGTCACGCCCGGCGTGTGGCGCACGACGGACCAGGTGTCTTCGTTGAGCTCCATGCGCACGAGCACGTAGCCCGGGATGCGCACGCGCGTGACCATCTTGCGCTGGCCGTTCTTGATCTCGACGACGTCCTCCATCGGGACCTCGATCTGGTAGATGTCCTCCTCGACCTCGAGCGTG
>JASGEE010000137.1:0-2691 GCA_047606715.1 Microbacterium sp. | reverse complement strand
GGCGGTCGTGAAGGTCTCGCTGCGCTTGGTCGGGATGGCCGTGTTGCGCTCGATGAGCTTGGTCATGATGCCGCCCTTGGTCTCGATGCCGAGACTCAGCGGGGTGACATCGATCAGCAGCACGTCCTTGCGCTCGCCCTTGAGGACGCCGGCCTGCAGGGCCGCGCCCACGGCGACGACCTCGTCGGGGTTGACACCCTTGTTGGGCTCCTTGCCGGCCTCGCGCTGCACGAGCTCGCTGACGGCGGGCATGCGCGTCGAACCGCCCACCAGCACGACGTGATCGATGTCGCCGACCTTGATGCCCGCTTCGCGGATGACGTCCTCGAAGGGCTTCTTGGTGCGGTCGAGGAGGTCCTTGGTGAGGTCCTCGAACTTCGCGCGGGTGATGGTCTCGGACAGCGACACCGGACCGCTCTCGGTCAGCGAGAGGTACGGCAGGTTGATCGAAGTGCTCGTCGAGCTCGACAGTTCCTTCTTGGCCTGCTCGGCGGCCTCCTTGAGACGCTGCAGCGCGATCTTGTCGCCCGAGACGTCGACGCCCGTCGTGTCCTTGAACTGCTTGATGAGGTAGTCGACCAGGCGCTGGTCCCAATCGTCGCCGCCGAGACGGTTGTCGCCCGCGGTGGAGCGCACCTGGATGGTGGAGAAGTCGTCGTCCTTCCCGACCTCGAGCAGGGAGACGTCGAACGTGCCACCACCGAGGTCGAAGACGAGGATGAGCTCGTCCTCCTTGCCCTTGTCGAGGCCGTAGGCGAGGGCGGCGGCGGTCGGCTCGTTGATGATGCGCAGGACGTTCAGTCCCGAGATCTCGCCGGCCTCCTTGGTAGCCTGACGCTCGGCGTCGTTGAAGTACGCGGGCACCGTGATGACGGCATCCGTCACCGTCTCGCCCAGGTACTGCTCGGCGTCGCGCTTGAGCTTCTGCAGGATGCGCGAGGAGACCTCTTGCGGCGTCCACTGCTTGCCGTCGATCGACTGCGTCTTCCAGTCGGTGCCCATGTGGCGCTTGATCGAGGTCAGGGTTCGGTCGACGTTCGTGACGGCCTGGCGCTTGGCGGTCTCGCCGACGAGCACCTCGCCATCCTTCGTGAACGCGACGACCGAGGGGGTCGTGCGGAAGCCTTCGGCGTTGGCGATGACCTTGGGCTCGCCGCCTTCGAGGACGGCGACGACGGAGTTCGTCGTGCCCAGATCGATACCCACTGCACGTGACATGTGTGTTCCCTTCCGAAACGGGTGGTCTGAAGTCTGCGGACATTGAGCCGGAACGACTCAACTTTCTCCTTGTCCCCACCCTAACCCGATCGGGGGCGCAGTGTCAAACGAACTTGATATGACTCGTATCAAGTTTATCGGACCCTCATCCCGTCCTCCCACGTTTCGACACCTCCTGCACAGACACCGACTTTCGGAATCTCTCCACAGATCGGGCGATCTCGCCGCCACGAGCTCCCGCACGGTGGCATCATCGGGGATCCAGGCGCATCATGGAGAGGTGGACATCGTGACCGAACCGCAGAGCTGGGTGCTCATCGGCATCTTCGCGACGATCATGCTCGGCGGGCTCACCCTGTCGACCAACCTGCTCATGCGCACGATCACGACGGCGGTGGGCGGATTGGACTCGTCGGTCAACAGTCGGGTCGGAGCGCTCGACGCCTCCCTCAACGCGAGGATCACCGCGCTCGATGTCGCCGTCAACGCCAAGATCGACGCCCTCGATGCATCCCTCAACGCGAAAGTCGACGCCCTCGATGCATCCCTCAACGCGAAAGTCGACGGGCTGCGCGTCGAGATGAACAGCAGGTTCGAGGCCGTCGATGCGCGATTCGACGGGCTGCGTGGGGAGATGAACGCCCGCTTCGATGCGATGAACACGCGCATCGACGTGCTCGACGCCGACATCGCGGCGATCACCAAGCGCATCCTGTGACGCGCATCCCGCGTGAGGATGCCGCTGCCTGCTGACGACGCGCCCGCCGCGCAAAAGCGGCCGGGGGACGAGCCCCCGGCCGCCGGTCGCGGCGAAACGCGCAACCGCCCTCGTACGACTATGCGTCAGAACGCTCCGCGACGACATCGATGGACTGCGAGTGGACGGCGCGGAGCGGGTCGTCGGACTCGGCGACCGCCGTTCCCGCGAGACGCCCGTCCCAGATCTCCAAGACATCCGCGGGCGTGCGCGGCGTCAGAAGGCTCACGACGATGTAGACGATGAGGCTGGCACCGAGTCCGACATATATCGGCTCGTTCGCGAGCACATCGGTGAAGGCCATCGTGACGAGTGTCGCCAACGTCCCCGCGCCCATCGCCGCCAGCGCGCCGGCACCCGTCGCCCGCTTCCAGAGGAACCCGCCCAGGATCGGCACGAGCAGTCCGCCGACGAGGATGTCGTAGGCGATCGTCAGCGCCGTGACGACGTCGCTGAGCAACATCGCGATGACCGTGGCGAGAACGCCGATGACCACGACGTAGACGCGGTTGGAGCGCATCTCGTGCTCGGGGTTGCCACCCTCGGCCGCGGCCGTCTCGTCTCGCTTGAACAGTCGGCCCAAGAACGGGACGACGTCGGCGCGGGTCACGGTCGCGCAGGCGATCAAGGCACCGGATGCGGTCGACATCATCGCGGCGACCGCCGCGGCCAGGACGATGCCCGACAGGCCCGCTGGCAGAACCTTCTCGGCGATC
>JASGEE010000136.1:0-10715 GCA_047606715.1 Microbacterium sp. | reverse complement strand
GTGCGGGAGGTGTGGGCGGCGGCTCGCGCGCGACGCCGCGCGCTGCGCGCCGAAGTGCGGCGGTTCACGGTGCGCCAGCGCCGTCGACGGATGCTGTGGATCGGTGCCGCTGCGGCGATCGTCCTGCTCGTTCTGGGCACGCTGGGGGCGGCCTACAGCCCGCTGTTCGCCGTCCGGCAGATCAGCGTGATCGGAACGACCTCGCTCGACGCG
This sequence comes from Microbacterium sp., assembly GCA_047606715.1. Lineage (GTDB taxonomy): Bacteria > Actinomycetota > Actinomycetes > Actinomycetales > Microbacteriaceae > Microbacterium. The sequence goes on along the minus strand of JASGEE010000136.1, from coordinate 10,502 downwards.
AGCGAGGTCGAGGCAGCGCTGTCGGCCCAGCTGGGCACACCGCTGCCGCTCGTGGACGCATCCGAAGTGAAGGCTGCGCTGTTGCAGTTCCCGCTCGTCGAGTCGTACACGCTCGAGGCGCGCCCGCCGCACGAGTTGATCGTGCGCGTCGTGGAGCGGACCCCGATCGGTTCGGTGGCCTCCTCTGCCGGCTACACGCTCGTCGATGCCGCGGGCGTCGCCCTGTCGACGACCGCGGAGGCGGCCGAGGGCTACCCCGTCATCGAGGCGGAGGGCGGCATCGGGTCGGACGCGTTCGAGGCGATCGGCACGGTGTTCCGTGCGTTGCCCGACGACATCCGCGAGCAGGTGACGGCGATGTCGGCGACCGGGGCGAACGATGTCACCCTGACTCTCGGCGGCACCGACACCGAGGTGGTGTGGGGCAACGCCGATCGGTCCCAGTACAAGGCCGTCGTGCTCGCCGCGGCGATGGAGGCGCGCCCTCCGGAGGATGTCTACAGCTACGACGTGTCGTCTCCCGACGCTGTCGTCATCCGCTGACTCGACTGTTTCCGCGACACGCCCGCCGCCTCACCCGGGAGTGTCGGGGCGCCGCTTACTTTCAATCCAGGAATTGCATACCAGGAAATTCTTTAAACCTCAAGTTGAGGTTCAAGGTTTTGCTGTGGTTCGGGACAAGATGGAGGCCGGCATGAGCCAGAACCAGAACTACCTCGCGGTGATCAAGGTCGTGGGTGTGGGAGGCGGCGGCGTCAATGCCGTCAATCGGATGATCGAGCTCGGGCTGCGAGGTGTCGAGTTCATCGCGATCAACACGGATGCGCAGGCGCTGCTGATGAGCGACGCCGACGTCAAGCTCGACGTCGGCCGCGAGCTCACGCGCGGGCTCGGTGCCGGCGCCGACCCCGAGGTCGGACGCCGCGCGGCCGAAGACCACGCCGAAGAGATCGAAGAGGCGCTCGCCGGTGCCGACATGGTCTTCGTCACGGCGGGTGAGGGCGGTGGCACGGGCACTGGCGGTGCCCCCGTCGTGGCGCGCATCGCCAAGTCGATCGGGGCGCTGACGATCGGTGTCGTCACCAAGCCCTTCTCGTTCGAGGGACGCCGCAGGCAGAGCCAGGCCGAGGCGGGTGTCGCAAAGCTCAAAGAAGAGGTCGACACCCTCATCGTCGTCCCCAACGACCGGCTGCTGGAGATCAGCGACCGCGGCATCTCGATGATCGAGGCCTTCGCGACGGCCGATCAGGTGCTCCTCGCCGGCGTCCAGGGCATCACCGACCTCATCACGACGCCGGGCCTGATCAACCTCGACTTCGCCGACGTCAAGTCGGTCATGCAGGGCGCGGGCTCGGCTCTCATGGGCATCGGTTCGGCGCGCGGTGCCGACCGCGCGATCAAGGCCGCCGAGCTAGCCGTCGAGTCGCCGCTGCTGGAGGCATCCATCGAGGGCGCGCACGGCGTGCTGCTGTCGATCCAGGGTGGCTCCAACCTCGGCATCTTCGAGATCAACGACGCAGCTCAGCTCGTCAAGGAGGCCGCGCACCCCGAGGCCAACATCATCTTCGGTACCGTCATCGACGACACCCTCGGCGACGAAGTGCGTGTCACGGTCATTGCCGCCGGTTTCGACGGCGGCGAGCCGGTGGCGCGCATCGAGCCGATCACGGCGCAGCGCCCCGCCTCGGCACCGGTGCCGCCGTCGTTCCCCGCCGACACGGCGGCGCGCGAGCTGGCCGACGGCGAGGCGAAAGAGCCCGTTGCCGTCGCGGTCATCAGCGAGCCGTACGAGTCGGTTTTCGAAGACGGCGATCTGGACATCCCCGATTTCCTGAAGTGACCGATCTCGACGCTCGGCTTGCCGCCCTCGACGCCCGCATCGCGGATGCGGCGAGGGCGGCGAACCGTGACCCGACGACGCTGACCCGCATCGTCGTCACGAAGTTTCACCCCGCCCGGCTCGTGGCTCAGCTGCATGCCCTCGGCGTGCGCGACGTCGGCGAGAGCCGCCAGCAGGAGCTCACCGCGAAGCGCACTGAGCTTGAGGGTGCCGATGCGTTCCCCGATCTCACGTGGCACTTCATCGGGCAACTGCAGACCAAGAAGGCCCGCGCGGTGCGCGCGGCATCTGGCTGCGTGCACTCGGTCGACCGCGATCGCCTCGCCGACGCCCTGCATGCCGCCGACCCCGAGGCCTCGACGCCGCTGGACGTGTTCCTGCAGGTCAACCTCACCGATGACCCGGCGCGCGGTGGCATCGATCCGGACGGTGTCGAGGGGCTCGCCGCGCACGTCGCGGCGCACTGTCCGTCGTTGCGCGTGCGCGGCGTGATGGGTGTCGCTCCGTTCGGCGCCGAGCCCGGGGAAGCGTTCGCCTCCCTCTCATCGGCAGCCGAAGCGGTGCGCCGCATCGTCCCGGATGCCGTATGGATGTCGGCCGGGATGTCGGGCGACTTCGCCGAGGCGATCGCCGCGGGCGCGACACACCTGCGAATCGGCACGGCAATAACCGGCCCGCGGCCCGACCGCGATTAGCCTTCAACCAGACCAGCAAACGGAGGATGCGATGTCGAACCCCCTGAAGAAGACCATGGTGTACTTGGGCCTTGCCGACGAGGAAGAGGTCTACGAGGAGCCCGTCGCTGAGACGCCCGCGCGTCGTGAGCGCACCGTCGAGAAGGCCGCGCCGATCACGCCGCTGCACCGTCCCGCCGTCGTGCGCCAGCCGACCGTCGGCACGGTCAGCGAGATCCTGACGGTGCACCCCAAGCAGTATCGCGACGCGCAGCTGATCGCCGAGAACTTCCGCGAGGGCATCCCGGTCATCATCAACCTCTCGCAGATGAGCGATGCCGATGCGCGTCGTCTCGTCGACTTCGCGAGTGGTCTCTCGCTGGGTCTGTACGGGCGCATCGAGCGCGTGACGAGCAAGGTCTTCCTGCTCTCGCCCGAGAACGTCGCACTCTCCGGGGACGGCACCCTCGCGCAGGCCGACGGTGAGACCGCGCCCTTCTCGCAGTAGCCGTGGAGATCGTGCGCCTGGCGGCATACGTCGTCGACGTCCTTCTCCTGATCTATCTCTTCGTGATGGTCGCGCGGTTGATCCTCGACTACATCCCCATGTTCAATCGTGACTGGCGGCCGCGCGGAGTGGGCCTCGTGCTCGCCGAGGCGGCGTACACCGTCACCGACCCGCCGCTGAAGTTCTTCCGCCGGGTGCTGCCCTCGGTACGGATCGGTCCGATCGCGCTGGATCTGGGTTTTCCCGCGACGATGCTCTCCGTGTTCGTCCTGCTGACCGTGGTGCGCGTCTTCGAACGCCTATGATGGAGTGCCGCGTCGGCGGCCTGTCGTCGTGTTCTCGCGCACGCGCGACGTGAACACTATGCTGGGTAAGGACGACTCACCGATAGCGGGCCACCCCGAATTCGGTGGGTCGTAAGCTCCGAAAGAGGAAAAACCATGGCTTTGACCCCCGAAGACGTCGTCACCAAGCAGTTCCAGCACGTCCGGTTCAAGGAAGGCTTCGACCCCGATGAGGTCGACGACTTCCTCGACGAGATCGTCGTTGAGTGGCGTAAGACCATTGCCGAGAACGAGGAGCTCAAGGCCAAGCTCGCGGCGTACGAGTCCGGCGAGACTCCCGCGCCGGCCGAGGTCGTCGAAGAGGCGGTCATCGAAGAAGAGGCCGCACCCGAGCCCGAGATCATCGAGCAGGCGCCAGAGGCGGCGCCCGTCGTGGCCGAACCCGCCGCGACGTCTGCCGGCATCATCGCGCTGGCGCAGCGTCTGCACGACGAGCACGTCGCCGAAGGCATCGCCCAGCGTGACACGCTCATCGCCGAGGCCCAGGCGCAGGCCGCGTCGATCCTCGCCGAGGCCGAGGCCAAGGGGCGTGACGAGATTGCGCGGCTGGAGAGCGAGCGTGCGTCGCTGGAGACCCGCATCAGCGACCTGCGGCAGTTCGAGAGCGACTACCGTTCGCAGCTGCGCGGCTTCATCGAGTCGAAGCTGAGCGATCTCGACGTCACCGGCGCGACACCGCTGTCGGGCTCCTGAGCTCGGTGACCGACCCCGCACGACTGCGTTCCTCGGCGGCCGGCACCCTCGTCGCGACTCTCGCGGCGCTGGTGCTGGCCGCCGATCAGTTCACCAAGCACCTCGCGCTGACCCATCTGCCGTATCAACAGCAGGTGGTGGCGTGGGGTGAGTTCTTGCAGTTCTACCTGACCCGCAACCCCGGTGCGGCGTTCTCGTTGGGGGAGAGCGTCACGTGGGTGTTCACTCTCGTGCTCGCATCCGCTGCGGCCACCATCGTCGTGCTCGTCGTCTTCCGCGTCCGTTCGCGCACCTGGGCGGTTGTGTTGGGACTGCTGCTCGGCGGCATCCTGGGCAATCTCACCGATCGAGTGCTGCGCGACCCCGGATTTCTCGTCGGCCATGTCGTCGACTTCATCAACACGCCGTGGCTGTGGCTGGGGATGAGCCCGGCGATCTACAACGTCGCCGACATGTTCATTGTGACGATGATGATCGGTGTCGCCGTGCTGATCCTGTCCGGGCTGCGGATCGACGGCACCCGGCAGCGCGACGTCGTGTCCGACGTGCCGGACGAGGCCGTCGATGCCGATGGAGCCGACGTCGCGGCGGATGCCGCAACGTCCGTGGACGACTGACGTGCCGGTTCGCACTCTTCCGGTCCCCGACGGGCTCGACGGTGCCCGTGTCGATGCGGCGCTCGCGAAGATGCTCGGTTTCTCCCGCACGTTCGCCGCGGAGGTCGCCGCGGCAGGGCGCGTGCGCTTAGATGGCCGCGAGCTGGGCAAGTCGGATCGGTTGCGGGCGGGCGGCCTGCTCGAGGTCGTGTGGGAGGATCGCCGTGAGCCGGAGATCGTGCCGGTGACGGTGCCCGACCTGGGGATCGTGCATGACGACGACGACATCGTGGTCGTCGACAAACCCACCGGTGTCGCCGCGCATCCGTCACTGGGCTGGGACGGTCCGACGGTGCTCGGGGCGCTGGCGGCGGCGGGATTTCGCATCGCGACGACCGGTGCCGCGGAACGCCAGGGCGTCGTGCATCGCCTCGATGTCGGCACGAGCGGGCTCATGGTCGTCGCGAAGAGCGAGCGGGCCTACACGGCGCTCAAGGGCGCGTTCAAGCAACGCGAGGTCGACAAGATCTATCACGCCGTCGTGCAGGGGCACCCGGATCCGCTCGCCGGAACGATCGACGCACCGATCGGTCGGCATCCGTCGCACTCGTGGAAGTTCGCCGTCACCCCATCCGGCAAGGACTCGATCACCCACTACGAGACGCTCGAGGCGTTCCCGTCGGCATCGCTGTTGGAGATCCACCTGGAGACCGGGCGCACTCACCAGATCCGCGTGCACATGGCCGCGCACCGTCATCCGTGCGTCGGCGATCCGCTCTACGGTGCCGATCCGACCCTGTCGGCACGGCTGGGGCTGACGCGGCAGTGGCTGCACGCGCACGAGCTCTCGTTCGCGCACCCCGTCACGGGGGAGTGGGTGAGCTTCTCGAGCGCCTACCCGGCGGATCTCGCGCACGCGCTTGAGGTCCTGCGCCCCTGACTCGTCACCTCGCTGAGCCACCACCCCTCGTGCGGGTCTTGGCGGCTCGCGGGAGGATCGGCGCTACGCCGAGGGCACGCCCCCGCGGAAGTTCGCCGGGTCGTCCTCCGCGATCGCCAGTGCGATCTTGCGCACGTGGAACTGTTCGACCTCGATGAGTTCACCGAGTCCGTACCAGCCGACCTCGGTGAGCTCTCCGTCGGAGGGGTAGGGGTCGCCGGAGACCCAGTCGCAGCGGAACACGAGGTCGAGGTAGTCGACCTGGTCGCCATTGGCGTAGGTGATGCGGGGGAGCTGGTGCACGAGCGCGAGCCGCGTTGCGCGGACGACCACCCCCGCCTCTTCGAGGCACTCGCGCACCGCGGCATCGGCGGGTTCTTCGCCGGGATCGACGATTCCGCTGACGCATTGCCACGCCCTGTTGTCCGCACGGCGGCCGAGGAGCACCTTCTCGTCTTTGAACACGACGGCCGTGACGCCGACCAGGGGCATCGGGTCGTGCCCGATACGCTCGCGCAGGGCCAGGACGAAATCTGGTGTGGCCATGGGGCTCAGCCTACGTCTCGGTGAGCGTGGAGATCCTCATGCTTCGTCGGCGAGCGCCTCCGCCGCAGCACCCGGCACCACGACGACCGGGACAGGGGCGTTGCGCAGGATCTTCGACGATCTCGACCCGAGGAAGACCCGCGCGACGGGGCCGCCGCGGCTGGAGCCGATCACCAGCACATCGCCCGCGACCCATCCGGCGTCATCGATCGCTTCTGCCCACGAGAGTCCTTGGCCGAGGGTCGTGTCCAGTTCGTCGGGCGCGTTGGGCAGCCGACGCACTTCGTCGAGCTCCGCCTGGATGGCATCCGTGGCGCGCTTGGCCCACTGCTCGACGACGAGGTCGTCTTTGCCTCCCACGACCGAACCGGCGAACGGTGTCGTCGGGCGCACCGCGAATGCCGCCAGACGCAGCGATGCGCCGACGTCGGCGGCCACCCGCGCCGCCGCGTGGACGAGTTCGCCGCCGCCGGTCGAACCGCCGTAGGCGACGGTGACCCGACGCACGGTCGCGGCGGGGCCGGCACGGAAGCCGCGCGGAGCCATGGCCACCGGGAGCGACGAGCTGTGTGCGATGCGCTCTGCGGTCGCGCCGAGCGACAGTCGGCCGTGCGCAGCGGTGCTGGATGACCCGACCACGATCATGTCGGCATCGTGCTCCTCGGCCGCCTCCATGAGTCCCTTGGGCACCGACCCCGCGTGATGAGTCACGAAGGATGCCGGCACGTCGGTGGCAAGACGCGCCCGCGCGTCCACCAGCTGATGCTCGGCGATCCGGTCGAGGTAGGCGAGATACTCGGCGTCGAGGTTCGTGGGATCCACCGGCCAGGCGTTCGCCACGATCGCGCAGACCACGAGATCGGTGTCGGCGGATCGCGCCAGCAGCGCGGCGAGGCTCAGCGCCGCGATCCCGGTCTCATCCGATCTGTACCCCACGAGAATCGTCATCTACGGTCCCCTCGGCTCAGCTCGCCACAGCCTGCGCGCCGGCGATGACGTGGGTGAGCGGGATGTCGTAGGTCGACTTCGCACGTTGCACGACGTCATAGCGCAACCAGTCCGACTCCGTCTCGGGTTTCGTCGAGATGACGAGCTGGTCCGGCTTGAATGTCTCCACGGCTTCGGCGAGTGCCCGTAGCGGTCGGTAGTCGCCCAACGCGCCCTCGACGCTCAGGCTCTCGGCACGGAGTGTGCCCATCATCGTGTCCAGTCGTTCCTGGGCGGCCGCGACGGTCGCCTCCCAGATGAACACGGCGCCCTTCACCTCGGCCTGACCGGTGTCGACCGGGTTGGCGGGGACGCAGATGAAATATTCCGCCTTGCCGGCCTTGTCGATCCGGCGGAGCTCTTCGAGCAGCTCGTCCGCCGCGACGGTCTCGTTGGCGAGGACCAGGACCCGGCTCGCCTTCTCGTTGACTTCGGGTTGCAGCGCTTCGGGATCGACCGAGCCGCCGCGCGCCTTGGTCACGAAGAACGCCACGATCACGATCGCCCACGACGCGAGGCTCAGCAGCAGCTGGATGAGCGTGTCGGGGTTGAACGCCATCTGCACGAGGACCCCGAGGATGCCCACCGTGGCGATGACCGACAGGAACGGGAAGCCCCACATCTTGATCTTGAGCTTCGACGGATCGGTCCGGCGACGCAGCACGATCTGCGAGATCCCGATGAGCAGATACACGAACAGGATGATCGCGCCGGACGAGTTCAGCAGGAAGCTGAAGACCGTGTCGGGGGAGATGGCTGCAGCGACGACGCACAGGAAGCCGACGACCGAGGAGACCAGGATCGCGGCCCGGGGCACGCCGCCCTTGCTCACCCGGATGAGGCTCACCGGTGCCTCGCGTCGTGCGGCGAGGACGAACAGCATCCGGGACGCCGTGTACAGGCCCGAGTTGAGGCAGGAGAGCACTGCGGTGAGCACGACGAGGTTCATGATGTCGGCAGCGAACGGGATGTTCATGCGCTCCATCGCCGCCACGAAGGGCGAGAAGCCGGGTTGGTTCTCGTCCCACGGGACGATGAGGGCCAGCAGCAGGGCGGATCCGACGTAGAAGATCGCGATACGCGTGATGACGGAGTTGGTCGCCTTGCTGATCGCCTTCTCGGGGTCGGGAGACTCCGCCGCGGCGATCGTCGCGATCTCGGCGCCGACCATGGAGAAGACCACCACCACGACACCGCTGAAAATGGCGCCGCCGCCGTTGGGGAAGAGGCCGCCGTGTTCGGTGAGATTCGAGAAGTCCAGCTGGGCGCCCGGCCACAGGCCGATGACGAAGAGAGTGCCGACAACCAGGAAGATCACGATCGTGGCGACTTTGATCCCGGCGAACCAGAACTCGAACTCGCCGAAGGAGGCGACCGAGAAGAGGTTCGTCGCCGTCATGAGCGCCATGAGGATGAGCGAGAACACCCACAGCGGAACATCGGGGAACCAGTGCCGCAGGATCTCGCCACCGGCCACCGCCTCGAAGCCGACCACGATGACCCAGAAGTACCAGTACAGCCACGCGACCGAGAATCCGGCCCAGCCGCCCATCGCTTTGCGCGAATAGTCGGCGAACGAGCCGGTCGACGGGTTGGCCGTCGCCATCTCGCCGAGCATGCGCATGATGAGGATGATCAGCACACCGGTGATCCCGTAGGTGATGAAGGCTCCCGGACCGGTGCTCAGAAAGACGTTGCTGGAGCCGACGAACAGACCGGCCCCGATGACGCCTCCGATAGCGATCATCGATAGTTGGCGTTGATTGAGTCCCTTGTGCAGTTCGGGTGATCCGGCCATCTGATTCTCCTCGGAATTGACGTATCCCCCATGTCGTGGGGCTCAGCCTGGTGCCGTGTGAGAGATTTCCGCAACCCCCGCTCCCACTCTCGTAACCTGAACGTTACCTGGGTGGCGTCGGAGCCCCGCCGTAGACTCGACGCGTGGCATCCGACTCCTTCGTTCACCTGCACGTGCACAGCGAATACTCGATGCTGGACGGTGCGGCGCGCATCACCCCGATGGTGCAGGAGGCGGTGCGACTCGGGATGCCGGCGCTCGCCGTCACCGACCACGGCAACACGTTCGCGGCCTTCGAGTTCTACAAAGCCGCCACCGCGAACGGCATCAAGCCGATCATCGGCATCGAGGCCTACGTCACCCCCGGAACGCACCGCTCCGACAAGTCACGCGTGCGGTGGGGTGCCCCCGAGCAGAACGGCGACGACGTGTCGGGGTCGGGCGCCTACACGCATATGACGCTCCTGAGCCGCACGACCGCGGGCATGCACAACCTGTTCCGGCTGTCGAGTCTCTCATCGATCGAGGGCTACTACTTCAAACCCCGCATGGACCGGGAGCTCCTGCAGCGCTACAGCAACGGGCTCATCGCGACGACCGGATGCCCGAGCGGCGAGATCCAGACCCGCCTGCGTCTGGGTCATTACGACGCGGCGCGGGCAGCGGCCGCCGAGTTCCAGGACATCTTCGGCAAGGAGAACTACTTCGCCGAGATCATGGACCACGGCCTCGACATCGAGCGCCGCGTCATGACCGATCTGCTGAGAATCGCGAAGGATCTCGACATCCCGCTGGTGGCGACCAACGACCTGCACTACACGCACCAGCACGACGCCTCCAGCCACGCGGCGCTGTTGTGCGTGCAGTCCGGCTCCACCCTCGACGACCCGAACCGGTTCAAGTTCGACGGCGACGGGTACTACGTCAAAAGCGCCGCCGAGATGCGTCAGGTCTTCCGCGATCACCCCGAGGCGTGCGACAACACGCTGCTGATCGCCGAGCGGTGTGAGGTGGAGTTCGACACGAGCGCCAACTACATGCCGCGCTACCCCGTGCCGGACGGTGAGACGGAGGAGAGCTGGTTCGTCAAGGAGGTCGAGCGCGGGCTGCACGACCGGTACCCGCACGGCATTCCCGCCGAGGTGCGCAAGCAGGCCGAGTACGAGACCGGCGTCATCGTGCAGATGGGGTTCCCGGGCTATTTCCTGGTGGTCGCCGACTTCATCAACTGGGCCAAAGACAACGGCATCCGGGTCGGCCCCGGTCGCGGCTCCGGCGCCGGATCCATGGCGGCATATGCCATGAAGATCACCGACCTCGACCCGCTGCAGCACGGTCTCATCTTCGAGCGCTTCCTCAACCCCGACCGGGTGTCCATGCCCGACTTCGACGTCGACTTCGACGACCGCCGACGCGGCGAGGTCATCCAGTACGTCACCGAGAAGTACGGCGACGACCGGGTCGCCCAGATCGTCACCTACGGCACGATCAAGGCGAAGCAGGCGTTGAAGGATGCCGGGCGGGTGCTCGGGTTCCCGTTCAGCATGGGGGAGAAGCTCACCAAGGCCATGCCGCC
>JASGEE010000135.1:0-6105 GCA_047606715.1 Microbacterium sp. | reverse complement strand
GCCGGGTCGACGAACTCGGCGGCGATCATCGCGCCGGCTCCGCGCACGTCTCCGATGCGCGGGTCGGCCGCCTGCAGCTCCTCCAGCCGGCCGCGCAGGATCCCTCCGATCTCGCGCGCCCGCTCGACCAGCCCGTCGTGCTCGAATGCCTCGATCGCGGCCAGCGCCGCGGCGCAGGCGACCGGGTTGCCGCCGTAGGTGCCGCCCAGTCCCCCGCCGTGCGTGGAGTCCATGATCTCGGCCCGGCCGGTCACCGCGGCCAAGGGCATCCCCCCGGCGATGCCCTTGGCGGTCGTGATGAGGTCGGGGACGATCCCGAACACCTCGCTCGCGAACATCGCCCCGGTGCGGGCGAAACCGGTCTGCACCTCGTCGGCGATGAAGACGACGCCGTTGGCACGGCACCACTCCACGACGGCCGGCAGGAAGCCGTCGGCGGGGACGATGAACCCGCCCTCGCCCTGGATGGGCTCGATGATGACCGCGGCGAGATTGTCGGCACCGATCTGCTTCTCGATGAGCGAGATCGCGTGGGCTGCGGCCTCGGTGCCGCTCAGCCCGTCGCGGAACGGGTAGGAGGCGGGAACGCGGTACACCTCGGCGGCGAACGGCCCGAAACCGCTCTTGTAGGGCATCGACTTGGCGGTGAGGGCCATCGTCAGGTTGGTACGGCCGTGGTAGGCGTGGTCGAAGGCGACCACAGCCGCACGGCCGGTGTGCTTGCGGGCGATCTTGACGGCGTTCTCGACGGCCTCGGCGCCCGAGTTGAACAGCGCCGACTTCTTGGCGTGCGACCCGGGGGTGAGGCGATTGAGGGCTTCTGCGACAAAGACGTACGACTCGTAGGGCGAGATCATGAAGCACGTGTGCGTCATCTGCGCGACGGCATCCTGTACGGCCGCGACGACGCGCGGGTTGGCGTTGCCGACGGTGGTGACGGCGATGCCGCTGCCGAGGTCGATGAGCGAGTTGCCGTCGGCGTCGACGACGACCCCTCCGCCGGCGGCGACGGCCTGGATCGGCACGGTGTGGGAGACACCGGCGGCGACGGCGGACGCCTTGCGGGCGAGAAGCTCCTGCGAGCGTGGGCCGGGGATCGCGGTGACGAGGCGGCGTTCCTGCGCCAGGGCGGGTCCGCCGCCGACGGTGGTTTCGATCAGGCTCATGTCGGGATCCTACCCTTCCGACCCCGCGCACTGCTCGGCGCCTCGACGCCACCCGCGTGTGCCAGAAGCAGGGTAAATCGTCCGTTCCGCCCCGGTGAGGGGCGGCATGTGCCAGTTCAGCCTGCTTTTCGCACGCGCGGCGGCAGTGACCGACCACGGCGAGCGGCATCGCCACTCAGCCCAGCAGCCCGCGCTCCATCGCGAGAGTCACGGCACGCGTGCGATCGGCGACACCGAGCTTCTCGAACACCTTCAGCAGGTGTGTCTTGACAGTCGACTCGCGAATGCCGAGCGCCATCGCGACCTGCTTGTTGCTGCGCCCTGTCGCCACCAGTCGCAGCACCTCGGTCTCGCGGCCGGTCAGCACGGCAACGGGCGCGGGCTGGCGCATCTGCTCGACAAGTCGCATCGCGATGTGCGGCGACAGCGCCGTCTGCCCCACCGCCACGGCACGAATACCCGCAATGATCTCGTCAACCGGAGCCGCCTTGAGCAGATACCCCGCGGCACCCGCGGTGATGGCGCTCAGAATCTCGTCGTCGCTCTCGTAGGTGGTGAGAATCAGCACGCTCGGCGGCGGATCGTCAGCCTCGCCCGCCGCGATGCGCGCGGTTGCGGCCACGCCGTCGACGCGCGGCATGCGCAGATCCATGAGGACGATGTCGGGCCGCGTCTGGGACGCCAGGCGCACCGCCTCGTCACCGTCAGACGCTTCGGCGACGACCTCGAGCCCTGGTTCATCCGACAGCAACCCCGCAAGCCCCGAGCGCACGAGCGGGTGATCGTCGGCCAACAGCAGGCGGATCACGACGCGTCGCCCCTGCCCGCGGAAGCACCCGGGTGCACCGCGACCCGGCCACCGACGGGCAGCGTCACCGTGACCGTCGCACCCTCCCCCCGACCGGATACCACCTGCACCGCACCGCCCGCGAGCGCCGCGCGCTCGGTCATGCCGTCCAGCCCGAACCCCGAGCGAGACTCGGCGGGGTCCCACCCCACGCCATCGTCGCTGACTTCCAGTGCGACCCCCTCGGCATCCGTACGCACCGTCACCGCGACGCGCCGCGCGCCCGCGTGCTTGCGCACATTCGACAGCGCCTCCTGTAGGCAGCGCAGCAGCACGACCTGACTCTCGCGATCGAGCGACTCGGCACCGCCGTCGGCGTCGAGGTCGATGGAGAGCCCCACCTCCTCGCGGAATCGCGCGACCAGCTTGTCCACCGCCTGACCGAACGCCGGCTCGGACGGCACGGCGGCCGTCTGCGCGACCAGCGCCCGCGCCTCCCTCAGCGCTTCGCGCGCGTCCGACTCGACCGTCGCGATCGACGCGGCCGCAGCATCGGCCTGGCCCGCGTGCGACTGACGCCCGGCACGCTCGGCCACCAGCACGAGCCCGGCGAGGGTCTGCGCGAGCGTGTCGTGGATGTCGCGCGCAAGCCGCTCCCGTTCCTCAACGGCGCCGCGGTCGCGGCCTAGCGCCGCGACCTGGTCCTGCGCCTCGGTGAGCTGTGTGACCAGACGCGCGTTCTCGTCTCCGTGCTCCCAGATGCGGGTGATCCACAGACCCATCCCGATCGCGAAGCCGAGTGAGAGCCCGGCAGTGATGCCTCCGGTGGCCCACCCCTGCGGTGCGCCACCGGAGCTGGCGGCCGTCCCGAGACCCACGGCGAGCGCGATCCCGGCGGACGCGGTGATCGCCTGCCACAGCCCCGCGCTGAGCATCCACACGAGCGGATGGGTGATGGCCTGCGTCGTCGCGAGCATCGGGGCCGACGCCGTTCCGACGCCGAGAGCGATCGCCGCGACGAGGACGAAGACCACGCCGCGGCGCGAACCCTCCGGGTGGAGCAGCGCGGGGCGCGCGAGGAGGACGTAGGCGACGGCGTACAGCAGCAGAGCGCACACCCACCACGCCGAAGGAAGTGCCGTCAGCGGCTGGGAATCGAAGGTCGCCCACAGTCCGCCGACCACGAGCGAGAGGGCGACGGTGAGGTCCCACCACCAGCTCTGAAGCCCCGCGCGATTTCTCGCCATGTTCGCCGGCCTAGGCGTCGCGCCGATTCCAGCGGAACGTCAGCCGAGCCAGCACGAGCCCGACGACGAACCACGCGCCGAGGGCGATCGCAACGCCCGCGGGGTCCCCCTCGTGCGCGAAGCCGAGCGGCGCGTTCGTGCGCTCTTCGCGCGTCTGGCCGTTCTCGATCCAGCGCACGATCGGAGTGCGAGACAAGAGCGATCCGATCTCCCCAACCGGCCCGATCGCCCTCAGCTTGCCATTTGCGAGGACGGCGACGCGATCGGCGAGCTGTGCCGCCTCGTCGAGATAGTGGGTCGTCAGCAGGATCGTCGTCCCCTCGTTCTTGAGCCTGCGGATGAGGCCCCAGAGCTCGCGCCGCGCGTGCGGGTCGAAGCCCGGGTTCGGCTCGTCGAGGAACAGGAGCTCGGGGTTCCCGATGACCCCGAGCGCGACGTCGACGCGACGCTGCTGCCCACCGGAGAGCTTCGAAATGCGGGTGGACGCCTTGTCTTCGAGCCCGACGGCGGCGATCACCTCGTCGACGTCACGCGGGTGCGGGGAGAATCCCGCGAACTGCCGCAGTTGCTCGCGCACCGTCACGACTCCGGCCTGACCGGAGGTCTGCAACACGATGCCGAGCCGCGTCTTCCAGTCCAGCCCGCCCGCGCCGGGATCGGCGCCGAGCACCCGCACATCGCCGCTGGTGCGTCGCCGGTAGCTCTCGAGGATCTCGACCGTCGTGGACTTGCCCGCCCCGTTCGGGCCGAGAAGGGCGAAGGTCTCCCCCCGAGCGATGTCGAAGCTCACGCCATCGACGACCGTGCGGTCGCCGTAGGTCTTGCGCAGGTCGCGCACCTGTACCGCGGGGGACGTCATGGCTCCAGCCTCGCGTCCACATCGCTCGGACGACAGCGGTCATCCGCTGGACGCGGCATCCCCCATTCGGTGGATGCCGGCGCACTGCCGATCCCATCGCGCGGTTCCCCGATGTGCAAAACCATGTGTAGGGAGGTGGTATCGGTGGCGACGAATCTGGCGATCGATCCCGAGCTGCTCGAGCGGGCGCAGCGCGTCGGCGGCGAGCGCACCAAGAAGGCGACGGTGACCGTGGCCCTTGAGGAGCACGTCGCACGGCGTCGGCGAACCTCAATCGTCGATCGCTTCGGAACGTCGGAGTGGGATGACGACTACGACTACAAGGGAGAGCGTTCCCGAGACAGCGGCCGCCGACCTGGCGAACGAATGTCGTCGACACGGCATCCAACTGGGAACGCTCGATGCGCTGATCACGCAGGTCGCGATCGCCCTTGACCTGATCCTGCTCACTGTGGACCGCGACTTCGCGCACGCCGCAGAGAGCCCGCGCAACCACCGCGGCTACTACGCTGAAATGCGTGATCGAACGCGCTCCCCTGTCCCGCAAATTGTCCGCCATCGCCGAGTCCGCGACCCTCAAGGTCGACGCGAAGGCGAAGGCCCTCAAGGCCGAGGGCAAGCCGGTCATCTCCTACGCGGCCGGCGAGCCCGATTTCGCGACGCCGCAGTTCATCGTGGATGCCGCCGCCGAGGCCCTGCGCGACCCGGCGAACTACCGCTACACCCCCGCGGCGGGCTTGCCCGTGCTGCGCGAGGCGATTGCGCAGAAGACCCTGCGCGACTCGGGACTTGAGGTGTCGGCATCCCAGATCATCGTCACCAACGGCGGCAAGCAGGCGGTGTATCAGGCCTTCCAGGCGGTCGTGAACCCCGGCGACGAGGTGCTGCTGCCGGCGCCGTACTGGACCACGTATCCCGAGGCGATCGCGCTGGCCGACGGTGTGCCCGTCGAGGTGTTCGCGGGCGCCGACCAGGAGTACAAGGTCACCGTCGCACAGCTCGAGGCCGCGCGCACCGACCGCACGACGGTGCTCGTGTTCGTCTCGCCCTCGAACCCGACCGGGTCGGTGTACACGCCCGAGGAGACGCGGGCGATCGGCGAGTGGGCGCTGGAGCACGGCATCTGGGTCATCAGCGACGAGATCTACCAGAACCTCGTCTACGAAGGCATCCGCGCCGTGTCGATCGTCGAGGTGGTGCCGGAGATTGTCGGACAGACGATCCTGGTCAACGGCGTCGCGAAGACCTACGCGATGACCGGCTGGCGGGTCGGCTGGATGGTCGGTCCCGCGGATGCCATCAAGGTCGCCGGAAATCTCCAGTCGCATCTGAGCTCCAACGTCAACAACGTCGCGCAGCGCGCGGCCCTCGCCGCCCTGACCGGCCCGCAGGACGAGGCCGAGCGGATGCGACAGGCCTTCGACCGGCGCCGGGGGCTCATCGTGGCGGAGCTGTCGAAGATCCCCGGAGTCACAGTGCCGAACCCGCTCGGCGCGTTCTACGCCTACCCCGACGTCACGGGCCTGCTCGGCCGCGAGTGGGCCGGCAAGACCGTGACCACCTCGCTCGAGCTCGCCGACCTCATCCTCGACGAGGCCGAGATCGCCGTCGTCCCCGGCGAGGCGTTCGGGCCCTCCGGCTACCTTCGCCTGTCATACGCGCTCGGCGACGACCAGCTCCTCGAGGGCATCCAGCGTCTGCAGCGCCTGTTCGCCTGACCCCGTCCCGCTCCCCGCGAGAGGGCATCTGTGCACCGAAACAGCGGGTGCCGTCTGCGGTCTCGGAGCACGAATGCCGTCTCGCGGGATGGGGCAGGCGGAGGTGGGGATGGGGCAGGCGGAGGTGGCGTTGCCGGCGGCATCCATGCCGTACACGCAATGCTCGGCGGGCAGGTCCTCGGCGGCGATATGCAGCGGCACGACGAAGAAGTCCTGGAACGTCGAGGTGTCCTCGCCGTCGATCTCTCGGGGCACCCCCGCGTGAACCGCACGTTCGACAGCTCGGGCGGGATGAGGCACGGCGCAGCGAGCACCCGGTCGCCGGCGT